>JAVBRR010000011.1:0-10757 GCA_031547705.1 Rikenellaceae bacterium
CCCGTCCCGCTACCCATATCCAGGCCCCGCAGGCCGGTGTAGTCGCGGCGCAGCATCTCGCCCGCCACCAGGTGCGTGGTGGCGTGGTGGCCCGTTCCGAACGACATTTTGGGCATGATCACCACCTCGACGCGCGCATCGTGACGCGGAGCGTGGAACGGCGCGCGGATCACACAGCCGCCCTCGATCTCCACAGGTTCGAAATTCGACTCCCACAACGCGTTCCAGTTCACCGGTTCTATCTCTATATAAGTACCCTCGACGCCCTCTCGGCGCAGGAGGGCGTCCACGTCGGCCTTGCACCCAGCCAGCGCCTCGGCCGGGATGTAGGCCTTGAGCAGCGACGGCTCCTCGGCAAAACTCTCGAACGGAAATTCGGCCAGGTAGGCGGTGAGTATCTCGGCGTGCAGGGTGTCGCGCACAGGGACGGTAAGTTCGATATAGTCCATCACAAAGGGGATTTTCGCAGGAAATGATTAATTTTGTAGGGCCGACGGGCAACTTCGCCCGAACAAAGGTACAAAAATTATGGACGACAGCGAATGGCGCAGGCTTGTCCTGGGCTACGAAACCTACCTCACGCAGGAGCGCAACCTGGCGGCAAACACCGTCGAGAGCTACCTGCGCGACGTGAGGCAGTTCGGTGAGTGGATCGGGCGCGATTGCGGCCTGGCCCCTTCGGCGCTCAAGGCTTCGCACATCGAGGCTTTCATGGCGTCGCTCTTCGACCAGGGGGTTGCCAAAAGCACCCAGGCGCGCATGCTGAGCGGAATACGTAGTTTTTTCACCTACCTGGTCCTGGCGGGCGAGAACCCCTCGACGCCCACCGAATTCGTCGACTCGCCCAAAGTGGGCCGCCACCTGCCCGATGTGCTGACCCTGGCCGAGATCGACGCCCTCGTCGCGGCCATCGACCTGAGCCAACCCCAGGGCCACCGCAACCTCGCGATCATCGAAGTAATGTACAGCTGCGGACTGCGCGTTTCGGAGGTGGTGTCGCTGCGGCTGGGCGACCTGTTCTTCGACGACGGATTTATTCGTGTAGTCGGCAAAGGCGACAAGCAACGCCTTGTCCCTGTGAGCGATGTGGCGAAGAAATACATCCTACACTACCTCGGACAACGGGCGGCGATGAAGGTCGACCGCCGCAGTGCCGATGTCCTCTTCCTCAACCGCCGCGGCAACCGCCTGACCCGCGTGATGATCTTCACCCTGCTGCGCCAAACCGCCCAGGCGGCCGGCATCACCAAAACCATCAGCCCCCACACCCTGCGCCATAGCTTCGCCACCCACCTGCTCACCGGCGGGGCCAGCATCCGCCAGGTGCAGGAGATGCTCGGCCACGAATCCATCACCACCACCGAAATCTATACCCACCTCGATACCCGGCACCTCCAAAAAACCCTCGAAACATTTCATCCTCTTTCAAAAAACAATTCATAAATCTCTATGCAAGTAATCGATATGATCAACTCGGCCCTGGCCGAAAAGCGCACGCGGTTTACGCTCGAGCTGCTGCCGCCTTTGAAGGGTGAGGGCGCCGGAGTGATTTTCAACGCGTTGGACCCTCTGATGGAGTTCGACCCGGCCTACATCAACGTGACTTTCCACCGCGAGGATGTGTCGTACGTCCCCGTCGCGGGGGGGCAGCCCCGCCGGTGCGTGGTGCGCAAAAGACCGGGCACGGTGGGTATTTCGGCGGCGATCAAGGGACGCTACGGCGTGGAGGCGGTGCCCCACCTGATCTGCGGGGGTGTGTCGCGCTACGAGATCGAGGATGCGCTGATCGACATGGAGTTCCTGGGGCTCGAGAACGTGCTGGCCCTCCAGGGTGACGCGCTCAAAGACGAACCCGGCTTCACCCCCCACCCCGAGGGTCACAACTACGCCGCGCAACTCGTCGCCCAGATCGCCGACCTCAACCGCGGGCGCCTGATCGACGGCCCGGCGCCGCAGGGGGTACAGAAATTCTGCGTCGGCGTGGCGGGCTATCCCGAAACGCACCTGGCCGCCGCGTCGCCCGACGACGACCTGGCGCGCCTCAAACAGAAAATCGATGCCGGGGCCGACTACATCGTCACGCAGATGTGTTTCGACAACCGCCGGATCTTCGATTTCATCGCCCGTTGCCGCGCCGCGGGGATCACCGTGCCTATCATTCCGGGCATCAAGCCCCTCTCGACCCGCGCGCAACTCGAAGCGTTGCCCCGCATTTTCGGGGTCACGCTGCCCGACGAACTGGTGCGCGAAGCCGGGGCCTGCGCCGACAACAACGCCATCCGCGAGCTGGGCATCCGCTGGGCCACGGCGCAGGCGCAGGAGCTCAAACGCGCACACCTGCCCGTAATCCACTTCTACACGATGAACCGCAGCGAGGGGGTGGTACGCATACTGAAGGAACTATAACGGTTAAAATTATGGTGATAAACGAAAAACAGGCCCGTATCGAGAGCGTACTTTCCGTCGGGCGGATGATGATGACCGCGGCGCGCACGGCGCCCAAGGCGAAGGGTGTGGACATCCAGGAGATCGCGATGGCATGGGGCGACGACCTGCCCCGGCTCGCCTCGAAGATGCGCGAGCTGAGCGAGGAGTTCAGGCTGAAATTCTTCCTGCGCGACGCGCTCAACGTCGAGCAATGCGATGCCGTGGTGCTGGTGGGCACGCGCAGGCACGTGCAGGGGCTCGATTGTGGTTACTGCGGCTTCGCCGCGTGCGGCATCAAGAACGAACACCAGGGGGTGCCCTGCTATTTCAACACAGTGGATGTGGGCATTGCGCTCGGCTCGGCGGCGGCGCTGGCGGCCGATATGCGCGTCGACACGCGGATCATGTACTCCGCCGGGGTCGCGGCGCGGCGCCTGGGGTTGATCGGCGATTGCGAGGGCGTGCTGGCCATCCTGCTGAGCTGCAGCAGCAAAAGTCCCTTCTTCGACCGCGTTTTCGAGCACAAGTAACCTGCATTTTATTAATTCATAACAAAGCCGGCCCTCGCGAAAGAGGGCCGGCTTTATCTTTAAACACAAGTCGATTATTACTCGTCCTTGTCGGTATCGGAGTACGCCTTGAGCAGCTTGTCCTGTACGTCGGCGGGAACCTGTTCGTAGGAAGCGAACTTCATCGTGTAGGTCGCGCGGCCGTTGGTCAGCGACGAGAGCGTGGTCGAGTAGCGGTACAACTCGGCCAGGGGCACGCGGGCCACCAGGCGGTCGAGCCCCTTGTCCGAAGTCATCCCTTCGATCATCGCGCGGCGGTTCTGCAGGTCGCTCATCACGTCGCCCATGCGATCCGACGGCACGAGGATCTCGACCGTGTAGATCGGCTCCATGATCTTGGGGCCTGCGTTGCGGAAGGCCTCCTTGAAGGCGTTGCGGCCGGCGAGTTTGAACGAGATTTCGTTCGAGTCCACCGGGTGCATCTTGCCGTCGTAGACCACCACGCGGATATCGCGGGCGTAGGATCCCGTCAGCGGACCTTCGTCCATCTTCTCCATGATCCCCTTGAGGATGGCGGGCAAAAAGCGCGCATCGATCGATCCGCCGACGATCGAGCTGTAGTATTCGAGCGTTCCGCCCCATTCGAGCTGGTAGACCTCCTTGTTCTTGACGCTCACGGGGATCTCCTTGCCGTCGATCTTGTACTTCGACGGTTCGGGCATCCCTTCGTAATAGGGCTCGATAACCAGGTGTACCTCACCGAATTGCCCGGCGCCGCCCGACTGTTTCTTGTGGCGGTAATCGGCCGCGGAAACCTTGGTGATCGTTTCGCGGTAGGGGATCTTGGGCGCCAGGAATTCGACGTCGATCTTGTTGACGTTGGCCAGCTGCCACTTCAGGATGTTGAGGTGGTGTTCGCCCTGTCCCTGTATAATTATCTGTTTCAGCTCTTTGGAGTATTCAACCAGGATCGACGGGTCTTCGTAACGGGCGCGGGTGAGCAGTTCGCCCAGTTTTTCGTCGTCCGACGACTTGGCGGCCTTGATCGCTGCGCGGTAGCGCGGTTCGGGGAAGACGATCGGGGCGATGGTCACAGGGGCCGAGGGGGCTGCGAGCGTATCGTTGGTTTTGGTGCCTTTGAGTTTCACGGTGCAGCCTATGTCGCCGGCCATCATCTCGGTCACCTTCACGCGGTTCTTACCTGCCACGGCGAAGATCTGCGAGATCTTTTCGCGGCTTCCGGTGCGGGTATTGAGCACTTCGGAGCCTTCGGTGAGCTTGCCGCGGATCACGCGGAAGTAGCTGATCTCGCCCAGGTGGCTTTCGACGGCGCTCTTGAAGACGAACATCGCCAGCGGACCATCCACCGAGGGTTCGATCTCCGTGCCGTCCTCGGTCTTGAAATTGGGGGCTTTGATCGGCCCGGGGGCCACGTTGATGATGAACTCCATCAGGCGCTTGGTCCCCATATCCTTTTTGCCCGAGGCGCAGAAAACGGGCATCACGTCGCGTTTTGCCAGGCCCAGCTTCAGGCCCGAGCGCATTTCGTCCTGCGTGAGGCTGCCTTTTTCGAAATAGAGCTCCATGAGGGCCTCGTCGTTTTCGGCGGCGGCCTCGATCAGTATGTTGTGCAACTCGGCGGCTTTGTCCATCTCCTCGGCGGGGATATCCAGCTCCTCGCGGGTGCCGTTCTCGTCCTTGAAGCGGTACATCTTCATCATCAGCACGTCGATGAAGGCGTTGAAGCCCAGGCCCGGGTTGACGGGATACTGGACGATCACGGGGCGCACCTGCGAGGCGTTGCGGATCGATTCGATGGTCGCATCCCAGTTGGCCTTTTCGACGTCCAGCTGGTTGATGACGGCGATGATCGGTTTCCCCTGGGCGCGGGCGTAGCGGGCCTGGATTTCGGAGCCCACCTCGAAGCCGTTCTGCGCATTGAAGAGCATCACCCCCACGTCGGCCACCTTGAAGGCCGAGAAGAGGCTCCCGCAGAAGTCGTCCGACCCCGGGGTGTCGATGATGTTGAGCTTGCAACCCATGAACTCGGTGAAGAGGATCGTCGAGAAGATCGAGCGCTTGTAGAGGTGTTCGAGATCGGTGTTGTCCGAGAGGGTGTTGTCGTTTTCGATACTACCCCTGCGGTCGATGACCTTACCCTCAAAGGCCATGGCTTCTGCAAGGGTAGTTTTCCCGGAGCCGGGGGCTCCGATCAGAACGACGTTCTTGATTTCGTTAGGCGTGTATGTCTTCATATTGTTGGTTAGGTTAAGTTTCGGTTCAGTTTTTGGATCGTTAAAAATAGTAGATTATTATGGAATATCCATATGTTTTCCCGAAATTCGTCGTTTTTTTTGTAATTTTGCTTCGTTAGCGCCGCCCCATGAAAAGGATCCCTTTATTTTTATCGACCGTTGCCGTCCTCTTTTTTGCATCGTGTCGCGAAAAAACAACCATACTCACAGCTCCCGAGCAGGTGAACGCATGGGTACTCAACACAATGCGCGACGACTACCTCTGGAGCGCCACCCTGCCCGAAGCCTCGGCCACGCAACTTTCGCTCACCCCCAAGGACTATTTCGAGCAGTACATCCGCTACCGCAACAACTCGGGCAACCTCTCGTCGGACTTCTACGGCGACCGGTTTTCGAAACTGGTGCCCAAGAGCCCGACCGGCGACGGGGACGAAACCGGCTATTACCCCGCGGAGATGGCGGGCGAGGACAAGGCCTACGGTTTCGGATTCGAATCGCGCGCCTTCATGGACCTCTCGGGACGCGTCCTGTTCGGGCAGGTGCTCTACGTGCTGCCCGGTTCGCCGGCCGAAAAGGCGGGCATCAAACGCGGCTACCACTTCAACCGTGTCAACAACGAGGAGTTTCCCCTGGCCAAGGAAACTTACTACGCCGCATTGGACGGCGGGTCGGCCAAACTGCAGTTTTACTACCCGCGCGACACGACCGTCACCGTGCAACGCGCCGAATACAGCGACAACCCGCTCTGTTTCGACACCATTTTCGAAACGGAGCCCAAAACCGGCTACCTGGTCTACAACCACTTTACCCAGGGCGATAACCAGCGTTACAACAACGCCCTGAAGACGGTTTTTTCGGGTTTCCGCAGCGTGGGGGTCGAAACCCTCATCCTCGATCTGCGCTACAACGGAGGCGGCGAACTATTGGCGGCACGCCAACTGGCCAGCATGATCGCGCGCACCGATATGCTGGGCCAGGTGATGGTCTACAAGGAGGATAACAAGAGTTTCGGCCACCCCGAAAAGTTCCGGTCCGACAATTTTCATTCGGCGCGCGACATGGGAACCGCGAACGCCAACATCCAGCGCATTTTCTTCATCACCTCGCGCAACAGCGCCTCGGCCAGCGAATTGCTGATCCACGCCCTGCGCCCCTACTACGGCACCAACATGAGCGTCGTGGGCGAAAAGACAACGGGCAAGAACCTGGGAGGCGTGACGATCACCAACAAACGCTACCTGTGGGAGATACACTCCATAACCATGCGCATCTACGACCGCGACAAGGTGTCGGGCTACGAATTAGGCATCACGCCCGAATACGACAACATAGTGGAATACACCGGTTTCGAATCGTTGCTCGGGCAGTTCGGGGACGTGGAAAACGATCCGCTCCTGCGCAAGGCCATGTCGCTGATCGATCCGGACGTATTGCCTCCGCAGGCCGCACTAAAGACCAAGAGCGCCTCGCTGCAGACCGAAACCACCGTCCGCGATCGCGGGCTGGTAACCGGGCGTTACGTCGTCGAATAGCCCAGCCTTACCGCGCCTTGCGCAGCAACAAACCCACCCCCAGCACGATCAGCAGCACGGGCAGCACGATCTTGCTCACCGGGATGTCGATCCCCAGGAAATCGGTCAGACAGGACGCCACACCCAGGCTCGTGACGATCCCGCCGGCGATCCAGCTGCGCACCGTGAGCAGGTAGCCCCCGAGCACAACCATGAGCATCTGCCACGAAAACACGGTATCGAAAAAGCGGTAACTGAGCGCGTCGACGTTGTAGAGCAGCCACACCAGGCCCGCGGCGGCCAGTACGACACCCAGGTAGATGTTGCGGCCGCGCTGCGAGTCGCAGCTCCGGGAAAAGGAAGGGTTGTGATTTATAATTTCCATGGCTATCAGCGTTTTTTGTTTTTGGATTTGGATTTAGACTTGGGTTTCGGCTTAACATCGACTATCTCCCGGGTTACAATCACCGTGTCGCCGTCGACGATCGTTGTGTCCCGGCGCGGCAACGAGTCGCCCAGGCGCGGATCTGCCGCAGGCAGAACGCTGTTGTCCCTGAACAGGATCTCCGTCGAATAGTCGGATTTTGCGAATCCCCTGATCTTGTCGAAATTTTTGATGGTCATAATGCCGGTGAATATCAGCAGGATGATCCATACTCCCGACAGGACCGACAGGACACGCACTCCTTTGTGGGTATTCAGCAACGCCCGGACCATAAAGAACACCAGGATAGCCAGCGGTAAAGCCACGCAAAGTATGGCAAGGCCGCCGGTGGTCAACAACTGGGGATCGGTTATGTACATTCCCTTGATTTGAATCGGGCCGCTGATGGAGAACAGGATGGCCACCCCGCAGAAGAACAGGGCTATCGTCACGATCGCCACGATAAACCCGATAATGACCGCTACCATCTTGATAATAAACAGCAATATGGCCCCGACGGCATAGATCAGGTCGGCCAGCACCGAGGCCGAACGCACGCTGTGCTTGGGGTCGACGCGCGCCGTGAGATCGTCCTTGATGTTGCGGTGGATCGACTCGGCGGTGATCCGCTCGCCCCGCATTTCGAGCCTCTGGCGCGGGTTACGCGCCACGGGGATCGCGAACCACAAAATAAAGTATATCAGGAAGAATGCCCCGAACGTAGCCCCCAGGAATCCCAGAAAAGTACTGCCATGATGTTGCAGGATCGGGGCGGCGACGATCAGCAGGATCAACGGGGCGAAAAACCCGAGGCGTATCCACACGGGGTCGGTATTGAAAAACGCCGCCAGCCCGCTGCAAACGCCACCTATCCGGGCCTTTTCGCGGTCGCGGTAGAGCCTGCGCGGGAAGCGTTCGCCGGGGTCGGCGGCAGCCGCAGCGGCGCCTTCGCCGGCGATCTCGTCGGGCAGGCCCATCTGCGCCACCACCGAACGCACCAGTTCCAGGCCCACGACACGGCTCGAATCCTGGTGCGAGAGGATGATCTCGGCGATGCGCGCCTCGATGTCGGCGATCACCTCCTCGCCCTCGGGCGAATTCTTGTAGCCATTCTCCAGGCGGTTGAGGTAGCTGTCCAATTCGTTGTAGGCGTCGTCGTCGAACGTGAAGGCGATGCCCGCAATGTTCACCTTTACAATCTCTTTCATGCCTGTTTCTCCTCTCCGTTACGGATGAATGCGATTTGCCGGATCAGTTCTTCCCACGCGATGTCGATCTCGCCGAGGAACTTCTGCCCCGCGGGGGTGATGGAGTAGTATTTGCGCGGAGGCCCCTGGGGCGACTCTTCCCAACGGTAGGCGAGCAGCCCCTGGTTCTTCTGGCGCGTGAGCAACGGGTACAGGGTGCCTTCGACCACGATCATCTCGGCCGTTTTCAGCTCGCCGATGATCTGCGAAGCGTAGGCATCCCCCCGCGAAAGGATCGACAGGATGCAATATTCCAGGATCCCCTTGCGCATCTGCGCTTTGATGTTGTCGATATTCATGATCGCAAGTCTTTAAGCGTTGTTGTCCAACGGGAGTACAAGCCACAGGATCAGATAAATCCAGATGCTGAGCCCCCCGGCAATGACCAAGATGAGCGTCAGGATGCGCACCACCAGCGGGTCGACGTCGAGGTAGTCGGCGATACCGCCGCACACGCCGGCGAGCACCTTGTTCGACGAGCTGCGCATCAACCGTTTGCGGCTGTTGCGGCCGTTCGCGCCGGTGTAGGGCGGCGGGGTCTGGGCAAAGTCGTAGCGGCGTTCGCCGAATGCGTCGGCGCGGCCGATGATGGCCATCGCCTGGCGCACCAACCCCAGGTCGACCACCTGGCGGGCCGGGTTGACGCGCTCGGAGAATATCTCGGCAACACGCGCCTCGATGTCGGCGATCACCTCGTCGGGATCCGGGTCGACCAGGCGCGAACGGATGTCGTCGAAGTAGCGCGCCAGGGTGGCGTAAGCGTCATCGTCGACGATAAAAGCCACACCCCCGATGTTGACTTGAACTGTTTTTTTCATGGTATGATAATTTTTAATAGTACTTTCATAATGCAAATATAGGAACATTTTTTAATACCTTGCAATACATAATACTAAATTTTTGATATTATTTTATTAACTAATTGATTTTGAGTGATAAAATTTTAGGCACTAATCGCATTGGCCGATAAAAAAGGCGGGATCTTCAGAAGATCCCGCCTTTCGGACGTACAATTAAAGTAGCTTTATTCCGCTTTGAGCGCTGCGTGGGCGGCGGCCAGGCGTGCGATGGGCACACGGAAAGGCGAGCAGCTCACGTAGTTCAAACCGGCGTAGTGGCAGAATTCGACCGACGAGGGTTCGCCGCCGTGTTCGCCGCAGATACCGCACTTGAGTTCGGGGCGCGCGCTGCGTCCTTTGAACACCGCTTCGCGGATCAGCTGGCCCACGCCCTTCACGTCGAGTTTCTGGAAGGGATCCTGTTTGAGGATACCCTTTTCGAGGTAGACGGGCAGGAATTTGGCGATGTCGTCGCGCGAAAACCCGAGGGTCATCTGCGTGAGGTCGTTGGTACCGAACGAGAAGAACTCGGCCACTTCGGCGATCTCGTTGGCCGTCACGGCTGCGCGCGGCACCTCGATCATCGTACCGGTCATGTAGTCGATGCGGTCGTTGCGTTCGGTGAACACGGCTTCGGCCACGGCGTCGATCACACGCTTCTGGTACTTGAACTCCTTGTGGTTACCCACCAGCGGCACCATGATCTCGATCGACACGGGGATACCGGCGCGTTTGACGTTCAGCGCCGCCTCCAGGATGGCGCGGGTCTGCATCTCGGTGATCTCGGGGTAGGTGTTGCCCAGGCGGCAACCGCGGTGTCCGAGCATGGGGTTGAATTCGTGGAGCGCTTCGACTTTGGCCACGATCTTTTCGTAGGGAACACCCATATCTTTAGCCATTTCGCGCTGTTCCTTTTCGAAATGGGGCACGAATTCGTGCAAGGGGGGATCGAGCAGGCGCACCGTCACGGGGTAGCCGTTCATGGCCTTGAACATCCCCTCGAAGTCGCCGCGCTGGATGGGCAGCAGCTTGGCCAGGGCCACGCGGCGTCCGTCTTCGTCGTCGGCGAGGATCATTTCGCGCACCGCCTTGATGCGGTCGCCTTCGAAGAACATATGCTCCGTGCGGCACAGGCCGATGCCCTGGGCACCGAAGCCGAACGCCACGGCGGCGTCGGTGGGGGTGTCGGCATTGGCGCGCACCTTGAGGTGTGCGTATTTCGAGGTGAGGTCCATCAGCTTACCGAAGTCGCCGCTCAGCTCGGCCGCCACGGTCGACACCTTGCCCAGGTACACTTCGCCGGTGGTGCCGTTGAGCGAGATCCAGTCGCCTTCCTTGATCACGGTCGAGCCGATGGTCATCGTGCGGGCCTTGTAGTCCACCAGCACTTCGCCGGCGCCCGACACGCAGCACTTACCCATACCGCGCGCCACCACGGCGGCGTGCGAGGTCATCCCGCCGCGGGCCGTGAGGATCCCTTCGGCTTCGTTCATCCCCTTGAGGTCCTCGGGCGAGGTTTCGATGCGCACCAGGATGGGTTTTTCG
>JAVBRR010000116.1:0-6105 GCA_031547705.1 Rikenellaceae bacterium
CGCCGCGGCCCCTACGCCCGCTTCGCACAAAAATACCTGGGCGCCGTCGCCCCCCTGGCCGACAAGGATATCTACTCGATCGCCGGCGCCGCGATCACGGCCACCGACGAACCCGATCCCGCACGGATCTTCCCTTCCGACGGCAACGAAGCGGCCATGTGGGCCACGGGATTCGTGCCTCAACAGGCTGAAAAAGAGGATATATTCCCCGTCTTCGGATATCCCGAAGGGGCGGTAGCGGTATCGCACACGTCGCTCGACACGGCGTTCGTGAAGGTGAACGTCGACCGCAACTCGGCGATCGAAAAACCCCTCGAAGACGCCGCCGCGGCTGCAGCCCAAGCGATCTTCAACATCCGCAAAAAACGGATGGACCTCGTGACGGGCGACGCGGGCGAAAACGTCTTCGGCGCGGGGCTCCGCACCGCCATCGAAGAACTGGGACGCCTCGAGCAGGAGTACCTGTCGCTGTTCCTGGGCAAAATTTCGGTGGTCGAAACCACCGAGCATTATGACCTGGTGCCCGACTCGGGCAAGATGAACCACATCGTGTGCCGCTTCTCCGAAACGGCGGGCCTGCTCCCCGGCAGCGACCTGAGCGGAAAACCCATCGTGCTGGAAGTGAAAGTTCTGGACAAAGATACTCCCATCGTACCCCGCCGCGCGCCCAAGGACAACCGCCCGGGCGTCTACTGCCGTTTCGCGGCGATGACCGAGTGCCGCATCACGGACGGAAAGACCGAGGTGGCGCACGCACGCCTGCCGCTGGCGCATTGGGGCGTGATCGTGGACATCCCGCGGTAAGGCCATGGAAAACTACGGTGCGCTGCGCGACGACCTGCTCCGCGCGCTGCGACGCGACACCCACGGCGCGGCCGCCGAAGCCATGGCGCAGCGGGGCCTGCGTTACGAAATTAATTACGGGGTTTCGGCGGTCGCCATCCGGCGGGAAGCCGCCCGCTACGCCCCCGACCACCCTTTCGCACGGGCGCTCTACGGCGAGGCGGTGCGTGAACTGATCCTCGCGGCGACCTGCATCGCCGATCCCCTCGCGGTCACCACGGCCGAGCTGCCTCTCTGGAGCGCAGGGATACGTACCTCCGAAGTGGCCGAGCACCTTTCGTCGATGCTGGCGCGGTCGCCCCTGGCGGCGGAACTGGCCACGGAAATGCTCGCCGGTGAAGATCCCCTGGCGCAATATTGCGCCCTGCTGACCGTCGCTAAATACCTCACGCGCGGAGGCGATCCCCTCGCGTTGCGTAGCGGGCAATTCCCGGCACGCTTCGAGGCTGCCGACGGCAGCAACCCCCTGGTGGCCGGCGCACGGGAGCTCGTGGCACAGCGGCTGGAGTTGTAACAAGGGACAATGTTGCAAACGGCAGGGAATTTGCCGTGTTACACGCAAAATCAGAGCCTGTTTAAAACCATGGAAAAATTCGAAGAAATTATCGGCGGCGCAAAACCCGTGCTGGTCGACTTCTACGCCACCTGGTGCGGCCCCTGCCGCATGATGCACCCCATCCTCGAGCAACTCAAGAACCGCGTGGGCGACACGGTCCAGATCCTCAAACTCGACGTCGACGAAGAGGCCAACCGCCCGGTCGTGACCCTCAACAAGATCACCTCGGTGCCCACGCTCATCCTCTTCCGCGAAGGCAAGCCCCTCTGGCGCCAAAGTGGTGTGGTCCAGGCCGACGAACTGGCCCGGATCATCGCGACGGTTACCACCGAAAGCAAATAACGGGAGCCGCGCCGAAGCGCAACTCCCGTCAAAACAAGATCACAAACCGTTACTCGCCCAGTATCTCGAGGATGCGGATGGCGGCGGTCGACACGGGCGTACCCGGGCCGAAGATCGCCGCTGCACCGTCCTTGTAGA
This sequence comes from Rikenellaceae bacterium, assembly GCA_031547705.1. Lineage (GTDB taxonomy): Bacteria > Bacteroidota > Bacteroidia > Bacteroidales > Rikenellaceae > JAVBMJ01. The sequence goes on from JAVBRR010000116.1 coordinate 1,880, forward strand.
GCTGTGCGTAGTCCTGCGCGGGGATCACACCGCCCACGATGACGATGATGTCCTCGCGGCCCAGCTTCTTGAGCTCGGCGACGATCTGCGGCACGAGGGTCTTGTGCCCTGCGGCCAGCGACGAAACGCCCACCACATGCACGTCGTTCTCGACAGCCTGCTTGGCCGCTTCGGCCGGGGTCTGGAACAGCGGGCCCATGTCGACGTCGAAGCCGATGTCGGCATAGCCCGTGGCAACCACTTTGGCGCCGCGGTCGTGGCCGTCCTGGCCCAGTTTGGCCACCATGATGCGGGGTTGGCGTCCCTCTTTCTTGGCGAAAGCCGCGGCCAGGGCGCGCGCCTTTTCGAAATTCTCGTCGTTTTTCACTTCTGAACTGTATACTCCTGAAATTGAACGTATAACTGCCTGATATCGACCCACGATCTTTTCGCAGGCATCGGAGATTTCGCCCAGCGAAGCGCGCACCCGGGCCGCCTCTACGGCAAGTTCCAGCAGGTTGCCCTTGCCGGTTTTCACACACTCGGTAATGGCTTCGAGGGCGGCCTGCACGGCCTTCTCGTCGCGCGAGGCGCGCAGTTCGTTGAGGCGCTTGATCTGCGACTCGCGCACGGCGGTGTTGTCCACGTCGAGGATGTCGATCGGGTCTTCCTTCTCGAGGCGGTATTTGTTCAGGCCCACGATCACGTCGGCGCCCGAGTCGATGCGCGCCTGTTTGCGGGCCGCAGCCTCCTCGATGCGCATCTTGGGCAGGCCCGTTTCGATCGCCTTGGCCATACCGCCCAGTTTTTCGACCTCCTCGATCAGTTCCCAGGCACGCTGGGCGATCTGCTGCGTGAGGTATTCCACATAGTACGAACCGGCCCACGGGTCGACCTCGCGGCAGATTTCGGTCTCTTCCTGGATGTAGATCTGGGTGTTGCGCGCGATGCGGGCCGAGAAATCGGTCGGCAGGGCGATCGCTTCGTCCAGGGCGTTGGTGTGCAGGCTCTGGGTGTGTCCCAGCGCCGCCGCCATCGCCTCGATCGCCGTGCGGGCCACGTTGTTGAAGGGGTCCTGCTCGGTGAGCGACCAGCCCGAAGTCTGGCAGTGCGTCCTGAGCGCCAGCGACTTGGGGTTCTTTGGATTGAACTGCTTCACGATCTTGGCCCACAGCAGGCGCGCGGCGCGCATCTTGGCGATCTCCATGAAGTGGTTCATCCCGATGGCCCAGAAGAACGACAGGCGCGGGGCGAAAGCGTCGATGTCCATGCCGGCGTTCACCCCCGTGCGCAAGTATTCCAGCCCGTCGGCCAGCGTGTAGGCCAGCTCGATGTCGGCCGTGGCGCCCGCCTCCTGCATGTGGTAACCCGAGATGGAGATCGAGTTGAATTTGGGCATGTTCTTCGAGGTGTACTCGAAGATGTCGGCGATGATCTTCATCGAGAATTCGGGCGGATAGATGTAGGTGTTGCGCACCATGAACTCCTTGAGGATGTCGTTCTGGATTGTGCCGCTAAGCTGTTCGAGCGTGGCACCCTGTTCCTTCCCGGCGACGATGTAGAAAGCCAGGATGGGCAGCACGGCGCCGTTCATGGTCATCGACACCGACATCTTGTCGAGCGGAATGTCGTTGAACAGCACCTTCATATCCTCCACCGAGCAGATCGACACGCCCGCCTTGCCCACGTCGCCCACCACGCGCGGGTGGTCGGCGTTGTAGCCGCGGTGCGTGGCCAGGTCGAAGGCCACCGAAAGGCCCTTCTGGCCTGAGGCGAGGTTGCGGCGGTAGAAGGCGTTGCTCTCCTCGGCGGTCGAGAAACCGGCGTACTGGCGGATGGTCCAGGGTTTCATCACGTACATCGTGCTGTAGGGCCCGCGCAGGAAGGGCGCGATGCCGGCGGCGTAGCCCAGGTGCTCCATTCCTTCGAGCACTTCGGCCGAGTAGCTGCCCTCGACGGCGATCCCTTCGGGGGTCATCCATGTCTGGTTACCGCATCCGCAGCTCTCTTTTTTGCACGGCTCTGCGGCGGCGGCGGTGTATTTTATATCTGAAAAATCGGCTCTCATGATCTACTGGATATTAAGTTCTTTGACATACGAGGTGAGCGTTTCGAGCACGTTGCTGCGCACGCTGATGAAACGGGTGATCCCTTCGGCTTCCAGCTCGGGCTGGCTTGCGGGGGCTCCGGCCACGACCAGGATCGCCTTGCCGCCCAGCAGGTGCTTGACCTGGGGGGCCAGCGTGGCATAGTCGTCGTCCGCGGCGCACAGCACCACGATCCCGGCACCCGAGGCGAGGGCCGCCTTGGCGCCCTCCTTCACATCCTCGAAGAACGTGTTGTCGATCACCCGGATCCCCGCGCAGGCGAAGAAGTTGCAGGCGAATTGCGAACGTGCTCGCGCCATGGCCAGCGATCCGGCCGTGAGCATAAAGGCTTTGGGCTCGCGTCCGCTGGCGTCGACCTTCGCGCGCAGGGCTTCGAATGCCATCGCGCCGCGGTAGGGTTTCAGCACGCGCGCGCCGACCACCTTGTCGCCGCAGCCGCAGCACTTGGCCGCCGCACCTTCGGGACGGGTTTCGGAGAAGTTGGGGTATTGGTTGGTGCCGAGCAGGATCTGGCGGCGGGTGGCCACGGCCTTGTCGCGCGCGGCGGCCGAAGCCTCGATCGTATCCTGGATGAAGCCGGCCTTGAACGCGGCGATGTAACCGCCCTTGCCCTCGACCTCCTTAAACAGTTTCCAGGCCTGGTCGGCGATGCTTTGGGTGAGGTTTTCGATGTAGTACGAACCCCCGGCCGGGTCGACCACCTGGTCGAAGTGCGATTCGTTCTTCAGCAGCAGCTGCACCCCGCGGGCGATGCGGGCGGAGAAATCGGTCGGTTTGCCGTAGGGGGCGTCGAAAGGCAGCACTTCGAGCGAGTGTACGCCCGCGATCGAAGCGCTCATCGCCTCGGTCGTGCCGCGCAGCATGTTGACATAGGAGTCGTAGGAGGTCATGTTCCACGACGAGGTGACGGCGTGGAGGCGCATCTTTTCCGAGCAACTCTTCGTGGCACCGTAGGCGCTGACGATGTTGGCCCACAACAGGCGGGCGGCGCGGAATTTGGCGATCTCCATGAAGTAGTTGGCACCCACGGCCATCGAGAAACGCAGGGCGCGCGCAGCCTGGTCCACGCCCAGGCCGTTATCGGTGAGTTTGACCAGGTAGTCGTGCCCCACGGCGAGCGTGAAGGCCAGCTCCTGGACGATCGTCGATCCGGCGTTGTGGAAACGCTGGCCGTTGACGGTCACGAACTTCGCCCGTTTCAGTCCGGCACCCATCCCTATCATCCCGGCCAGTTCGGCGAAGCACTGCGTGCCCTCCTCGCTGCAGGTGAACGCACCGCGCAGGCTCAGGTCGTTGACAATGGGATCGAAGACGAACGAAACACGCACCTGCTCGGGATCGAGCCCCCGGGCGGCGATCAGCTCCATAAAGGGCTGGAACGTGTGGCGCGCTCCCGGGCCGCAGAAGACCATTTCGGTCGCGGCGGGGTCGATACCGGCCATCAGGTCGCCCAGCGCGGCGGGGTTGAAATCCTCCTTCGTGCAGAAACCGATCGACTCGGCACCGCCGGCGATCGCCTTGCGGGCCGTGGCGTTGGCCTGGCGGGGGTCCTCCACGCTGATGGTCTGGTGGATGCGCCACGCGTTGCAATTGCGCACACCCCGCGCGTAGGGGAATTCTCCGATGCCTGCGGCGAGGAATTTCACGCCCGCAAGGTCTTCGGCGCGGTAATAGGGACGCACCTCGAAACCTTCGCCGGTTTGCCAGACGAGTTTTTTGCGGTAGTCGGCGCCTTTCAGGTCGGTTGCGATCGCCTCTTCCCACTTTTCGGTCGCGACCGGCGGGAATTCGGACAGCAACTTTTGTTTCTGATTGCTACTCATATAGGGTTTAGTTTTGATTTGTCGGCTTTGCCGCCCCAAAGGTACGAATTATTCATCAAAATCAACCTTTTCGTGTTAATCTTTTCACACACCAAACGACCGCGCCCGCCCCAACGAAGGGACGGGCGCTCATTCCGTGGGAAATTGTCGTTTAAAGCACGATGCCACCCCCGATCGACCAACGGTTGAGGATGTTGCGCCTCGGGTTGTATTCGGGATAGGCTTCGGGTGCGGCCTCGATGTGGCGCACGGCGTGTTTGAGCAGCGCCAGGGCCAGCGAGCGTGTGCGTTTGGCGGCGCGCGACTGCTGGCGGAT
>JAVBRR010000059.1:0-3201 GCA_031547705.1 Rikenellaceae bacterium
CTTTGGAGGATGTTTCGCGCGTGATCCGCGAGGAGTTCGAGCGCAGCAAGCCCCAGGGCAAAACGAACAGCGCGGACAACGTTTCGCGCGTGTTCAACCGCATGCCGTCGTGGTTGATCCGCCCTGTGGTATGGGCGTTTCGCGTCACCGACCGCTACGGAGTGTTGCCCCGCTTCATCCACAGTGCGAGCCCGTGGCACAGCTCGCTTTTCATGACCAACCTGGGCTCGCTCGGCGTCGAATCGGCCTACCACCACCTCACCGAGTTCGGCACGTGCAGCCTCTTCGTGGCGATGGGCCGCAAGAGTTACAGCTACATCCCCGACGCCGAAGGCAACATGGTCAAACACAAGAGTATCACCCTGCGCTTGGTGCTCGACGAACGCATCTGCGACGGCTTCTACTACGCCGGGGCGATGCGCCTGATGTCGCAGATACTCGCCTCGCCCGAGGTGCTGCTCACGTCCCCCGCACGTGTCGCTCTCGACGACGGGGTCGCTAAAAAACCGATCGACTAAACGATGGAAAACAATGTGAATCCCGCCGCCGGGCAACCTACCCCCGCCCCGGCCGCCCCGCAGAAGAAAAAAGGCAAGGGTGCACGCCGGTTCTTCACCGTGCTGCTGCTCGCCGCCGCGGGCTACGGGGCGTGGACCCTCTACGACCTCTACCTCACCCCCGACCGCAACATCCGCCAGATCTACCTCGTTCCGCCCGACGCGGCGGTGATCATCCAGACCTCGGACCCCGTCGCCGACTGGAAAAAACTGAGCGCCTCGCCGCCCTGGCAGGCCCTGCGCAAGGCGCCCGCCTTCGCCGAGATCGGCGGGGCGATCGACGGCCTCGATTCGCTCATCAAAGCCAACAACACCCTCTTTTCGGCCGTGGGGCGGCGCGACGTGCTGATCTCGCTCCACAAGACCCGCTCGGCGGGGTGGGACTTCCTTGCGGTGGTCGACCTGCAAAAGGCCGCCAAGATGAACACCGTCAAAGACAACGTCGAGCAGTTTTTCAAGATCTCGTGTTTCACGGTGACCAACCGGCGTTATAAGGGCACCAATATCACCGAGTCGCGCGACCCGAAGACCTACGAGACCCTCTACTCGGCCTTCGCGGACAACCATTTCATCGCTTCGTACAACACCCGCCTGGTCGAAGCCGCCCTCGATGAGCGCGAGAATCCCACCATCGGGCTGAAAGACTCCTTTCTGGAGATCGAGCGTGCCGTGGCCGGTAAGGGCCTCGCCCGCCTCTACATCAACTACGAATACCTGCCCGGCTACCTGTCGGTCTACATGGGCCGCAACGAGTGGGTCGACCTGCTCTGCAAGTCGATGGATTTCGGGGGGATGTACATGCTGGCCGAACGGGACCGGTTCGAGATCGCAGGCCCCACCGTGCTGCGTGAAGAGCCCGACCCCTACGTGGCCGCGCTGCTGGCTTCGGGGGCTCACCGCATGGCCGCCCACGAGCTGATGCCTTCGCGCACGGCCCTCTACGTCAATCTGGGCTTCGAAAATTCCGGGAAATTCGTCTCGGAGCTCGAGCGGGCGTTGTCGGTCCACGATCCGGCCTCTTTCAAGACCTATCAATCCTCCCGGTCCAAACTGGAAAAATACCTCGGGATCTCGTTGCAGGAGAATTTTCTGGACTGGATGGACGGCGAATTCGCGCTGGCGCAGACCGAACCGGGGCTGCTGGGCCGCGAACCCGAGCAGCTGCTGGCCGTGCGGGCCAAAAGCATCAAAAAGGCGCGCGATGGTCTGGACCTGATCGAGAAGCACGTCACCAAGCGCACCCCGATCAACATCAAGACCATCAAGTACAAAGACTACGAGGTCAAGTACATCGAGCTGAGCGGATTCTTCCGCCTGTTCTTCGGCAAGCTGTTCGACAAATTCGAAAAGCCCTATTATACCTATGTGGGCGATTACGTGGTTTTCAGCAACAAGGCGACCTCGCTGCTCTCGTTCCTCGAAGATTACGAGCAGAAGAACCTCATGCAGGGCGAAGCGGGCTTCCTGAAAGCCTACGGGCAGGTAGCTTCGACCTCGACGATCTTCACCTATGTCGACATGCCGCGGTTCTTCCCGCAGCTCAGGCCGCTGCTCAGCCCCGAGACGCGCGCCTCGCTCGATTCGCACAAGGACGTGCTGTTCAACTTTCCGCAGTGGACCCTGCAGATCGTCGCCGGGCGCGGCAACGCCACCGTGCAGATGGTGGTGAATTACTCGCCCTGGGTCGAGCCCGCTGTGGCCGTCGAGGCCGAAGTCGCGGGAGATTCGACGGCGGTTGAGGACCAGTCCGAAAAGGAAATAATGAACGAGCTCAAGCGTTTTTACGTCGAGAATTTCGAGGGCAACGTGCTGCGCGAATACTACCCCGGTGGCGAGCTGCTGAGCGAGTCCGAGGTCAAGGCCGGCCGCCGCGAAGGCCGCTACCGCGAGTTCTACGAGAACGGAAAGCTCAAGGCCCGCGGCGATTACAAGGCCAACAAACCCCACGGCACGTGGAAATACTACACGCCCGAGGGGAAGTTGGATCACAAAGAACGTTTTTAGAGCGGTAGGATTTTTGAGTATCTTTGCGGCGTGAAACTGAAGAAAGGCAGCATAGTCGTAGCCCTTGTGATGGGTGTGTGGTGGGTGGTCAACCTGTTGCAGGCCGGCCTGACGGAATTGGCCAACGACGAGGCGTATTACTATATCTTCTCGCTGAAGCCCGCGTGGGGCTACTTCGACCACCCGCCCGTGGTGGCGTGGCTCGTGTGGCTCGGCACCCACCTGTTCGGGCCGGGCGAGTTCGGGGTGAGGTTCTTCTTCACCCTCCTGCAGCCGTTATATCTTTGGTTGTTCTACCGCGCCGTGCGCACGAAGGAGGACACCCCGCAGCAGGGGTGGCTTTACGCTGCGGTGACGGCTGCGCTGCCCATTTTACAACTCTACGGATTCATTGCCGTGCCTGATGGGCCGTTGCTCTTCGCCTCGGCATTGTTCCTGGTGGCGTTCAAGAAGTTCACCCAGCGCGGCCGGGTGTGGGATGCGCTTTTGATGGGCGCTGCCGTGGCCCTTTTGGCGTACAGCAAATATCATGGGGCGCTGGTGGTGCTGATCGCCGTGGCCTGCACGCCGCGGGTGCTGCTGAATTGGAGGTTGTACCTTGCTGCCGCGGTGGCTTTGGCGCTGATGCTGCCGCATTTAT
>JAVBRR010000108.1:0-4019 GCA_031547705.1 Rikenellaceae bacterium
CGAAGTGAGCGACAGGTTGCAGAACCAGTTGTTGGTATTCGCCGTCATGATAAAGTCCCCGGCCTTCACCCCGGCCTTCCTGACGCAGTTCCTGGACGAATATTGCAAACACGCCGACCATCTGATGAAATTTTTCTCGGCGCAGGGCAACCACCTGCTTTTCGAGGCGCAACGCATCGCCTACGCAGGTATCTATTTCCCCGAGTTCCGCCGTTCGCGCGAGTGGGTCGATCGTGGGGTCGAGATACTCAACCGTGAGATTAACGTGCAGGTCCTGCCCGACGGGATGCAGTACGAACTCGATTTCGGCTACCACATGGCCGCGATCGACATCTTCATCAAGGCGCTGCGCATGGCCTCGGCCAACGGCGAGCGGGACGCTTTCCCTGCGAGCTACATCAAAACCGTCGAGAGCATGGTCGAGATCGTCTACAACGTCACCTTCCCCGACGGCACGCAGCCCGTGTTCGGCGACCACAAGATCACCGACCGCAAAGACCTGCAAAAACGGGCCCGGGGCTGGCTGCAGACCTTCCCCGACGACCAGCAACTGAAGTGGTTCGCCACCGACGGCGCCCAGGGCAAGATCCCCCCTTATCTCTCCAAGGCGTTCGTGAATTCGGGCTTTTACATCTTCCGCAACGGTTGGAATATGAACTCGACCGTGATGGTCTACAAGGCCGGCCCGCCGGCGTTCTGGCACAACCAGCCCGACAACGGCACGTTCGAGCTGTGGCGCAAGGGGCGTAATTTCTTTCCCGATTCGGGTTGCTACGTCTACGGCGGCGACGAGAAGGTCGAAGCCGAGCGCGCCTGGTTCCGCCAGACGAAGGTCCACAACACCCTCACGCTCGACGATCAGAATCTCGAAGCGACCGATTCGAAGCTCCTTTTCTGGGGCCAGGCGGGCGAGACCGAGGCGGTCAGCACGCGCAACCCGTCTTATGCGGGCCTCGACCACACGCGCACGGTGTACTTCGTGGACGGCAACTTCTTCGTGATCGTCGACCGTGCCGAAGGTCCTGCCACAGGCAGCGTCGCGCTGCATTACGGCCTTTGCCCCTCGGCCCCGAAGGCCGACGAAACCTCGCTCAGCGTCGAGACCGCCTTCAAGGATAACAACAACGTCCGCCTTCAGGTCTTCGCCTCGGCGCCCTGCGTGATGAAGGCCGAGGAGGGGTGGCTCTCGCCCTCGTACCGCAAGAAAGAGGAGCGTCCGGCCTACGCTTTCGCCTGCCAGAAGAAGGATGCCGCGCCCGTGCAGTTCATCACGGTGATCCTGCCCGTCGATGGAACCGGCCAGTACGACGGCAAGGTCACGGCCGCTTTCACGAAAACCGGCGTCGAAGTGAAGATCGGCAAGCGTAAGTACGATCTTACGATCCCCGCCAAGTAACAGCCGCGATCGCCAAAAAGGAGGCCGCCCCATTCGGGGCGGCCTTCCTTTTTGGGAGCGGCCGAAGGCCGCGACAAAACCCTCCCCTACGGTTAGGGAGGGTATGGGAGGGGTGATCGAACGCTTAGGTCCGCAGCTTACGTAAAGAAGGCGCCTCCCGATTGGGAAACGCCTTCTCTTTCACGTGAGTTGCGGATCTACCAGCCCGGATTGTTCACTCCGTTGTACCCGCCCATGCGGTCGAGCTGGGTCTGCGGGATGGGCATCAGCACGTTCTTGGCGGTGGTGTATAGGCCCGTGGTGGTCGAATAGTTCGGCTGCGGGTTCCGGTCGTCGTTCCACCACATTTCCAGCGCGTAGCGCGTGTCCTGCACCGTCTGGAGATAGATGCCCCAGCGGATCAGGTCCTGGCGGCGGTGGCCTTCGTAACAGAGCTCCCACGCGCGCTCGTCGCGCACCGCCTGGCGGAAGTTGGCCTTTTCGGTGCCCAGGCCATAGAGTGCGTCGATCTTCGTGGCGTTGTAATCGGCCAGGGCCGAAGCCACGTCGACCGGCTGCCCGAAGCCGCGGCGGCGCACCTGGTTGATCGCCCAGTAGGCCTTGGTCATATCGCCGCCTGACTCGTTGAGCGCCTCGGCGTAGAGCAACAGCACGTCGGCATAGCGGAGCACATACCAGTTGATGTTCGATTTGTCCTTGTCGTAGAGGCGGTTGGCCGGCTCGACCATCTCCTGGGTGTTCCACTTGCCGGGGGTGAAACTGTTCTGGTAGTCGCGCGTTTTGTTGGTGGTGTGGGGCGTGTACGGGTTGACGTACTTGCGCTTTTCGAAGGTGTAAATCCCGCTGTTCTTCACATTCTCGTCGTAGTTCCACTTGAAATTGACGATCGAGATCGGAAGGCGCAGGTCCACCGTGTCGGGGGTGTTGAGCTTCACCCACTTGTCCAGGAAGGTGAACACGGTCTTGATCGTGGCGTTGCTGTTGCCGCTGCTCCCTTCGGCCGACACGGACACCCCGATGAACTTGCCCACGCGCCCTACGGGGTCGAGGCGGTTGTTGCCCGTCATCACGGGGGCGAAAGAGGACATTTCGATCAGGCTCTCATGGTAGTCCCAACGGCTGTTGGCCGAGTTGGTCCACAGGGTTAGGAAGTCGGGCAGCAGGCTGTGCTTGTCCGATTCGACCACCAGGGCGGCCGCTGCGGCGCACTTCGCCCACTTCGTGGCGTCGCGTACGGGGTAGCCCGCCCAGGTGGCGTAGACCTTGGCCAGCAGGCCCAGCGCCGAGCCCCTCGACATGCGGAACATGCGGTCGTAATCGGCGCTCCAGGGCAGCACGGCGGCGGCTTCCAACAGGTCGGTCTCGATGAAGCCGAACACCTCGGCCGGGTCGGCCGGAGCGTACTCCGAAAGCTCTTTGTTGGAGTCGGCCGTGGTCTTCATCAGCGGGACGCGGCCGTACCAGCGCAACGCCTCGAAGTAGTACATGGCGCGCAGCACCTTGGCCTCGGCCTTGTAGACCTCGGCCCAGGCCTGGTCGTTCTGGTTCCAGCCGGTGGCGCGGTCGGTAATCGTTTCGATGAAGTCACTCGCCGAGTAGATCGCCGCGAAAAGAGCCTGCCAGGCACCCGCCACCTCGGTGGTCGTGGTGGTGTGGTAGTTCGAAGGGATGGTACGCGGCGAGACGGTTCCCCCGCCCTCGGACTCGCTGATGTCCGTGCCGGCGGGGAAGAGCATCGACAGGTAGTAGCCGTAGATGCCGTCCTGGAGCATGAAGCGGTAGGTGCCGTACAGCACCCCTTCGGCCTCGGAGACGGTTTGCATCATGTCTTTCTTGTCGACATCCTCCTCATAGGAGTTGTTTTCGAGCAGGTCGCTGCACGACACACCGGTCGCCATAGACGCTGCGAGCAGAATATAAAGCAGTTTTTTCATGGTTGCGGCGTGTTTAGAATGAGAGGTCGAGACCGAAGGTGAATACCTTGCTGCGCGGATAGGCGCCCCAGTCGAGCGAGGGGGTGAGGGGGTTGGTGGCCCTCACGCTCACTTCCGGGTCGTAGCCCGAGTAGTTATCCACCAGGAACAGGTTCTGCGCGGCGACGTAGACCCTCACCCGGTTGATGAAGACCTTTTTGAGCAGCTTGTCCGGGAGCGAGTACCCGAGCATGAGGTTCTTCAGGCGCAGGAACGAACCGTCCTCGATGAAGCGCGAGTAGAGCTGGTCGACCACATAGCCTTTGGCCGAGGGGACTTCGTTCGAAGGGTTGGTCGGCGTCCAGCGGTCGATCACTTCGGCCATGCGGTTCTGGCGCTCGACGCGGGTCTGGTTGTTATACAGGCGGGTGGCGTTGTAGACGTCGTTGCCCCACTGGAATTGCAGCATGAAATTCAAGTCGAATCCCTTGTAGTAGAACGTATTGCCGAAACCGCCGTAGAATTTCGGGGTGCCGTTGCCGATCACCGTGCGGTCCTTGGTGTCGACCACCCCGTCGCCGTTCACGTCGCGGTACTTGATCGAGCCGGGGATACGGTTGTCTTCCGCGAGCAGGGTATTGGCCGGGATACCGGGTTTGAGCGTGTACTTGCCCGTTACGGCGTTATAGTCGAACTCGTCGGTCTGGGCG
>JAVBRR010000015.1:0-4702 GCA_031547705.1 Rikenellaceae bacterium
GCCCAGGGCGCTCATCCCCTCGGGGAAAAGCAACACGGCGTCGGTGCCGGCCGCACTCCCGTCGTTGCGCCCGGCCAGGGAGCCCCACAGCGCCTTGAGGGTCACCACCTCACGGATACGGAACTTTCGCAGCCCGGGGATCTTGTTGAGGAAGAACCCGCTGAAATGGTGTTCCCATAGTACGGAAGCCCACCGGTCGGAGGCGAATTCATAGAAATTCATGCACGAGAAGGCCCTCGGGTCGTAGAAATAGGTCGAGTTGCCCTCGTGGAGTTTGAGCAGCGGATAGGGCAGTTTGCCCGTCACCGCCCCGGCGGTGAGGGTTACGTCGCTCCACCCGATGGGGTTGAGGTTGAAGTAGTGGCGGATATCGGCTTCGGCCCTCAGGTAGTCGTAGTCGCAGCCCATCGCCCCGCGCAGCCCCCCGGCCAGACTCAGGCCGAACGAGGGTCGCGTGAGGGTCGTCCCTGCCCACCCGAACGCGTCGCGCACGATCACCTCGCCGCGCGAGTAGTGCATCCCCAGGCTCAGTTCGGCGGCGTTGATGTGTTCGAGCCGCTCGCCCTGCGGGGTAATGAAATCGACCGCCGGGTTGGGCAACATATGGCGGTAGTCGAAGCCGTAGCGGTTGAAAAAACCGGTGAACCACTCCTTTTCCCACCATGCGCCGGCCTGTTCGACCATCGTCATGCGGCCGGTGTTGCCCCGCGCGAAGATCGACGCGAGGATGTTGCCCGTGGTGAAGGCGCCCGGGCTGCTGCCCAGTTGCTGCACGTCGCGCCGCACGTAGAGGTCCAGCTTCGAAAAGGGCAGCGCGGAGAACATGTATTCGGTTTCGAAGCCTCCCTTGAACTCCCGATCGCCGGTACCATAAGCACCGAACAGCGTGAAGCGCATCCGCTTGCTCCAGTCCGGGGTGGTCCGTACGCCCAACTGAACCCGGTTCTTTTCGAAGTCGTTGAAGCTGTAAAGCTTGTAGTAGGGCCCCCATTCGATGTATTTTCCCGTGCGCACATAGCCGAACACGAAGGTGTTCAGCACGTCGTAGAAGGTACGGAACAGGGGCGTGCCGCGGATCGAATCGACCATCGCGTAAATACCCTCCTCCCTGGGCGAGAGTTCATAGGGGCGCACGTCGCGCCAATACCGCTCGTCGCTGTTGAGCACGCCTTTGTCCATGACCATTTCGCCCGCCAGGCGCTCCACTTCGCGCGGCACGGGCTCGCCGATCACCACGTCCGTGTAATCGACCTGCCGCTGGCCCATGAACGAAACCATTCTGGTCGAGTCCTTCAGCGTGACCGAGAAATCGGCCATGATCCTATCCCGGCGCGGGAACCAGAGCCCTTCGCCCGCCTGTTGCTGCTCGGTTTCCAGGATCAGGTCGCGGATCCAGTTGATGTTCAAATCTTTGATCATGCGCATCCGTGCCGATACCAACCCCCAGGTCAACGAGTCGATCCGCACTTCGCCGTCGAAGACGGGGTAGCTTTTGCTGCGCGGGTGGAAGCGGATCTGATAGACCTTGCGCCCCTCGTGCGCGGTGCTGTCCACCAGGAAATAGCGGTAATAGAGGGTCCCCTGGTCGTTCAGGGGGCTGACGAAGTTCACCCCGAAAATGTCGATGAAGTTGTCGTACAGGTTGACCTTTACGTGGAGCTGGCCGGTGAACTGGGCCAGGGTGAAATCCTCTTCGATGCCCGAGATGCGGCTGGCGTGGACGATCTCGCGCTGCAGGCGCGGCGCGCGGCGGTAGTGGAAATCGGCGCTCGCCTCGGAGATCATCACCGGCAGGTAAGCCTTCCCGGTGAAAGCCGAGGTGTCCATGTAGCCGAATACGAACCCGAACTCTTTCTGCATGCGCCGGTTGCGGAATTCGGGCTTCATGTTGGCCAGGTCGAGCTCCATGCGGGTGTAGGTCCGGCAGCGGTAGGTGGGGTAATGGTCGGGGTTGTTGCGCGGTTTATTGCGCGAAACGTTTTTCAGGATGGGGTGCGCGGGGTTGTCGCCGGGGGTGACCAGCACCGCGTCGAGGGCGTAGGCCTGGGGCTGCAGGGCAAAATCGACCTGGTTGAAGGCGCCCGGCGCGAGGGTCTTCTCCTGCCGGTCGTAGGCCAGGTAGACGGCCAGGATGCGGGAGACCTTCTCGCGCGTTTCGAGGGTGTAGTTGCCCTCGAAGTCGGTGGTGGTGCCGATCGTGGTACCGGGGAAAGTGACGCTCACCAGGGGCATCGCCTCGCCGGTCGTGGCGTCGGTGACCCGGCCGCGGACCTTGGTCGCCTGCCCGGCCGCCCCGGAAGCGGCCAGTAACATGGAAATAGTTATGATCCAGACGAGTAGCTTCATTGCCGTGCGCGGAAATATTTCCTTCGGTCGCGGGCAAAGATAACAAAACTCTCAAGTTTGGTGCCCGGGATGAATTATTGGTTTCCGGGGTTTTTGGAAGTGGCGAAATTTTCCTACTTTTGTGGCGCACAACGGAGAGGTGGCCGAGCGGTCGAAGGCGCGCGCCTGGAAAGTGCGTATACCTCACAAGGGTATCGCGGGTTCGAATCCCGCCCTCTCCGCCAAAAGATAAAATGACACGCCCGAAAGGGCGGTCAATGAAAAAGGGAAATCCGTGAGAGTTTATTCTCAAAAGGATTTCCCTTTTTCGTTGGCGGGCGCGCAATGCGCCCGATGTCATTTTATGCTTTGAGGCAACCCAACCCCGGCGATCACGAGTGCGCCGAGGCGCACGAGTAATCCCGCCCTCTCCGTCACAAATAAATTGATCTTAAACCACTTACTCGACATTGTGAGTGGTTTTTCTTTGTGCCGGGGATTTCAATAATTATCAAATGGAACGAATTTGGAACAAGGCAAACTTTTGTGTCGTCTTGGGCCTTCTGACAACATCTTTTGCGTGTAATCTGAAATAAACTCTTGAATTATTTTAGACTGATGATGTTTTGTGCTTAGCTTCAATAGCTCATCAGCAAAGGCTTCGTATTCATAGGCCCTGCAAGGCCGGGGCCAGCTTCGCCGGTTCCTTAGAAAGCCTTGCAGGGCTTATTTAATACAAGGGCTGATCGCTGCCAACAAGCAATGGGATCGCGTGGCAAGCGGCGTTTCTCTGAATTTCATCCTGCGGATCCTGCATTTCGTCCGAAAACCGCAAGAGCGCTCCGTATTTTGTGTATTTTTGTGGAAATCAAAGTAATTTTTCCGGGTGCCGGGCGGCACCTTTGGCTTCTAAACTCTTGAAAAATGAAATACCTGATCGTCGAAGACGAGCGGTTCGCTTACGAAGAACTCAGGCGGATGATGGGGCGTCTGCGTCCAGATTATGAGCTGGCGGGGCACGCGGAAACGGTCGGGCAGACGGTCGCTTTCCTCAAAGCGAACGACGTAGATCTGCTGCTGTTGGACATCCGGCTGGCGGACGGGAATTCGTTCGAGATTTTCGAACAGGTAAAAGTAAGCGTCCCGGTGATTTTCACCACGGCTTACGACGAGCACGCCATTCGGGCGTTCCATGTCAACAGCGTCGACTATCTCCTCAAGCCCGTCGATGAGGCCGACCTGAGGCGTGCATTGGATAAATTCGAACAATATCACCGAACTACGCCCGTCTTTGATTACCGCAAACTGGAAGAGATGCTGACGGGTAGTCGCCGGAAAAACCGTTTCCTGGTGCAGTTGGGCGATACCTACCGGCATATCGACACCACTGACATCGCGTTCTTCTACGCCGAAGAGAAAGCGGTTTTCCTGCACACGTTCTCCGATAAACGCTACATTATCGAACAGACGCTCGACCGGCTGGAACCGCAGTTGGATGAGCGGCAGTTCTTCCGTGTGTCGCGGGGTTGCATCGCCAATATCCGGTCGATCGACAAAATTTCCAAATACTTCAACAGCCGCCTGAAGCTGACCTTTCGGCCCTCCTGCCCACAGGAGGTACTGGTCAGCCGCGTAAGGGTGGCCGATTTCCTGCAATGGGTGGACGGGGAGGATCGCCGATGAAAGCCGCCAGCCGCATGATCCGCCGCCGACACGTCGCCCTGTTCGTGGCGATCATCGCCTTTTTTTCGATGGCGTTCCAATACATGATCTCGTCGCTGACCGGGCCGGGAGCGTGGGAAAGCCCGTGGTTTCAATTTCTTTCGAATCTGCCCGCGCTGTGCATCATCGGGGTGATCGACTTTTGGATCGTCAGGGGTACATACCGATTCCGGGGTAACGACAACACTTATCTGGTCGTCGCCCTCAATCTTCTTTTGACAGCTCTGTGTGCGATGGCGTTGGCCCTTGTGTTGAACGGAATATTCGGCGCCATCCAGCATTACGATTATACTTACAATTTCGGCGTCACTTCGCTTCCGCTGGCACTATGGAATTGCATCGTAGTGCTGCTCGTAGAGCTGTTTTTCTACTCGCGCCGGCAGGCCGAAACCGAGGCGCGGCTGGCCGCCGCCGAACGTGAAAAACTCCGGTACCAGTACGAAACCCTCAAGGCGCGGATCAACCCCCATTTTCTATTCAACAGTTTGAACGTACTTTCATCGTTGGCGTGGGAAAATGCGGAGAAGACCAACCTGTTCGCCAAAAAACTATCGAACATTTACCGATATGTCTTGCTTTCCGGCGGCCGCGACACTGTGGCGGTGGCGGAAGAGATGGCATTCATGGAGTCTTATATCTTCCTTGAAAAGATACG
>JAVBRR010000099.1:0-4942 GCA_031547705.1 Rikenellaceae bacterium
TTCAAGGTGCAGCCCCGCAGCATGATAACCGCCACAGGCGACTTCCCTTCCGGGACGGGCGAAGTGGAGGCGTTCAACGAATTTTCGATCCAGCGCAGCGGTTCGAGTATGATCTCCGTGGAGGCGCACATCGACGGCCGCGTAGTGGCCACGTACTGGGGCGACGGGGTGATCCTGTCGACGCCCTCGGGATCGACGGCCTACTCACTGAGCGTGGGCGGGCCGGTGGTGTCGCCCGGATGCGACTGCTTCGTGCTCTCGCCCATCGCACCCCACAACCTGACGATGCGCCCGGTGGTGGTACCCGACCGCAGCGAGGTGGCTTTCGTGGTGCGCTCGCGCGAACCGCACGCCCTGGCCACGGCCGACAACTTGAACTTCCGGGTCGGCGACGGCGCGAAATTTATCGCCAAAAAGTCTAAAAAACAGGTTTTTTTGGTCGAACTGCAAAATATTTCGTTCTACGATACGTTACGTAATAAAATGATGTGGGGAATCGACCACAGGGGTTGAGTATTTCTCGATAAAAATAGTATATTTGCACCCTAATAAGGCTTAATGAAGGAAGAAAGCATTGCGGCGGTACCGCGTCACGTGGCCATCATCATGGACGGCAACGGACGCTGGGCGCAAAAACAGGGCAAAGAGCGCATTTTCGGCCACGCAGGCGGGGTCGAAAGTGTACGTGCTTGTGTGAAAGCGGCTTTGCGCAACGGCGTGCAGTACCTGACCCTCTACGCTTTTTCGACCGAGAACTGGGGGCGCCCCCACGAAGAGGTGGACGCCCTGATGGAGTTGCTCTGCCAGAGCATACGCAACGAATCGGCCGAATTGCAGGAGCAGGGCGTGGCGGTGAAGATCCTCGGCCAGCGCCAGAGGATGTCGGCCAGCGTGCAGGAGCACCTGGGGCGCATAGAGCAGGAAACGGCGGCGGGCGGCAAGCTCACGCTCATCCTGGCCCTGAGTTACAGCTCGTACTGGGAGATCACCGAGGCGGTGAGGCTTATCGCGCGCGAGAGGGTGGTGGGCACGCTGAACGAAGAGGACATAACCCCCGCCCTGGTGCACGACTACCTGGCGACGGCCGCCTGGCCCGATCCCGACCTGGTGGTCCGCACAGGAGGCGAACAACGGCTGAGCAATTTCCTGCTGTGGCAGGCCGCGTACGCCGAATTGTACTTTACCGAAACCTACTGGCCCGATTTCGACCAGGCCGAATTTGATAAAGCCATCACGGAGTACGCCCGCAGGGACCGACGCTTCGGATTGGTTAAAAATGAAGTGACTACAAATTGTGAAGATGAGAAATAGGATTCTGTTATCGGTCCTGGCGCTTGCGCTTGCGGCACAACAACTTTCGGCTCAACAGCCCGCCCAGGCGGACAGCATCGCGGTAGCCCCCGCAGCGCCCATGGCCGATTACAACAATCCCAAACCGTACATCCTGCGCGATGTGAAAGTGCATGGAGTCAAATATTTCAATCCCGAAATGCTGGCCTCGTCGACCGGGCTGGTGCGCGGCGACACGCTCTACCTGCCCAGCACCTACCTGTCGCAGGCGATCACCAGCATCTGGAACCAGCGCTACTACTCCGACGTCGAAGTGATCGCCACGCCCCAGGGCGACAGCGTCAACATCGACCTCTACGTGTCGGAACGCCCCCGCGTCTACAAATGGACCTTCGAAGGCGTCCGCAAGGGGCAGATCACCGAACTCACCGAACAGACCAAGATCAAGCGGGGTGACGAGTATTCGGAGTACCTGATAAACAGAAATGTGCTGATAATCAAGAAATTTTTCAGGGACAAGGGATTCCTCAACACCGAGGTGGATGTGAAGGTGGCCAACGACACGGTGATCACCAACGGGGTCGACATCACCTTCACGATCGATAAGCAAAGCAAAGTCCGCGTCGGCAAGATCGATTTCGAAGGCAACGAGGCGTTCAAGGACGGCAAACTGCGCGCTACGTTCAAAAAGACCCACCGCGTGAGTCCCCTCTTCTGGCAGAACTTCAAACTCAAGGAGGCCGACTACGAAACCGACAAAGAGAACCTGATCGACTACTACAACTCGAAAGGCTACCGCAACGCGATGATCGTCAAGGACTCGATCTACACGATCAGCGACAACCGCCTGGGGATCAAGATCGACGTGGACGAAGGCAACAAATACTATTTCCGCAACATCTCCTGGGTGGGCAACAGCGTCTACCCCACCGAGCAGCTCGAACAGATGCTGGCCCTCGAACCGGGCGATACCTACGACAAAAAAGCCATGCAGAAACGCCTCGGTATCGGCAAGGAAGCCAACCCCGAGGAGTATTCCGTGTCGTCGCTCTACCAGAACAACGGCTACCTGTTCTTTATGATAGAACCGGCCGAAACGATCGTAGGCGCCGACTCGATTGACCTGGAAATCAAAGTGTTCGAAGGCAAGCAGGCCACGATCAACGAAGTGAACATCACGGGCAACATGCGCGTGGACGACGAGGTGATCCGCCGCGAACTCTACGTGCGGCCGGGCGAGCTCTACAACCGCTCGTTGCTGATGAGCACCATCCGCCAGTTGTCGCAAATGGGGCACTTCAACCCCGAAGCGCTCTACAACCCGGGCATCAACCCTATTTCGGGCGAACTGGTCGATATATCCTTCCCTCTGGAAGAGATGGCCAGCGACAAGTTCGAAGTGTCGGGCGGCTGGGGGGCCGGCATGTTCGTGGGCTCGGTAGGCGTCGAACTGAACAACCTCTCGCTGCGCAACTTCTTCGGCAAGAAAGCCTGGCGCCCCTACCCCCAAGGACAGAACCAGCAACTCAAGATCCGCGCACAGAGTAACGGTACCTACTACAAGTCGTTCATGGTCTCCTTCACCGAACCGTGGCTCGGCGGTAAAAAACCCACATCGCTCACAGTGAGCACGTTCTACTCCGACGAAACCAACGCCTACTTCATGCTCCAGTCGGGGACCAAGCACTTCCGCACCCTCGGAGCGTCGGTGGGGATAGGACGCCGGCTCAAGTGGCCCGACCCCTATTTCACGATCTATAACGAACTCACCTACCAGTCCTACAACCTGAAAGACTGGGACTACTTCATCCTCAACAACGGTTCGGCCAATACCCTGGCGATCAAAACCGTCTTTGCACGCAGCACGGTCGACCAGCCCATCTACCCGCGCTCGGGTTCGGACTTCTCGCTCAGCGTCACGCTCACACCCCCCTACTCGCTCTTCGACGGCAAGGATTACTCCGACCCGACGATGAGCGCAAGCTCCCGCTACAAGTGGATCGAGTACCACAAATGGCACCTCAAGGCACAGTGGTTCTTCGGGCTGGACCGCCCGCCGCACAAACTCGTCATGATGGCCAAGGCCGAAATGGGTTACCTGGGGGCATACAACAAGAACAAACCCTCGCCCTTCGAAGGATACGACGTGGGTGGCGACGGAATGTCGGGCTACAACGTCTACGGGGTGGATGTGATCGGGATGCGCGGTTACGAAAACAGCGCCCTGACCCCCTACTCCTCGACGGGCGACTACGCACGCGCCTACAACAAGTACACCCTGGAGATGCGCTACCCCTTTATCCTCAAACCCCAGTCGCAGATCTATGGTCTGGTATTTGCGGAAGGCGGAAATGCCTTCGCCTCGTGGAAGGACTTCAATCCGTTCCAGATCAAACGCGCGCTCGGCGCGGGCGTGAGGCTCTACCTGCCCGTGGTGGGGATGATCGGGGTGGACTTCGGTTACGGCTTCGACAAGCCTGTGGGATCTACCACACGCAGCGGATGGCAGCCCCACTTCATGATAGGAACGCAATTCTAACCGCATAAAACAGCACACATTATGAAAAAAGTAGCGTTAATTGCAGCAATGGTGCTGGGCAGCCTCGCCGCCCGCGCACAGACCTATGTCGTTATCGACAGCGAAAAGATCTTCACCTCGATTCCCGCCTACACCTCGGCGATGACCCTGATCGACAGCCTCTCGCAGGAATACCAACAAAAAGTCGACGCAGCCTACACCTATATCGAACAGTTATACAACACCTATCAGACCCAGAAAGGCTATCTGAGCGACGCCACGCGCAAGACCAAGGAAGAAGACATCATCAGCCGCGAAAAGAGTGTCGAAAAGTACCAGAAGGATGTTTTCGGCCCCGAAGGCGAAGTGATGAAAAAACGTCTTGAGATGATCAAACCCATCCAGGACAAGGTGTTCAAGGTGATCGAAAACTACGCCCAGACGAAGGGCTACCTGCTGGTGATCGACCTCGCGTCCAACCCCTCGGTGATCTACTACGCACCCGCAGCAAACAAGACCGACGAAATTATTAATCTAACTAAAAATATCAAATTCTGAATCCCATGAAACGCATTACCCGACTTGTCTTCCTCTCAGCACTGGCGCTCTGCGCAGCAACCGCCTCGTATGCCCAGAAATTCGCCTACATCAATTCGCAGCAACTCATAGCCGTGATGCCCGAACTGGAAACGGCGCAGGCCAATCTCCAGAAATTCACCAAAGACTACCAGGACGGATACGAAGGCCTGCAAGTCGAGTACAACAATGCAGTCAACGATTTGAGTAAGGTGGCCGCCGCATCCGACGTAGAGAAAAACATCAAGGAAAAACGAGCCAACGACCTCGTCCGCCGCATCCAGGAATTCGAAGCCGAAGCGGAACAGAAAATCGCTGAAGAACAGCAGAAACTGATGGCACCCATCCTCGAAAAGGCGCGCGAAGCGATCAAAAAAGTGGCCAAAGCCGGCGGCTATACCGCCGTGTTTGACGAAGCCGGCGGCAGCCTGCTCTACTACGACGACGTGAATATGGTCAACCTCCTGCCCGCCGTCAAGAAAGAACTGGGCATCCAGGATACTCCGGCGGCAGCAGCTCCCGCGAAGAAATAGTTCTAATTCTTTAAGCCCAAAAGAA
>JAVBRR010000144.1:0-36415 GCA_031547705.1 Rikenellaceae bacterium
GGCAATTTCGTCTTCGGCATGAACAAAACACGCATCGACAAGCTCAGCGGCGAGGAAGACAAGCTGGAACTCAGCTCGCCGCGGTGGTCCTCGAGTGTAAACGACTATATACTCAAAGTCGGCGATCAGTTGGGGCTTATCTACGGTTTTGTCTACGACGGGATCTACGGATTCGACGAATTCGAACTGTCTGCGGGCAATACATACAACTTCACCCCGCTGCCCACCACGGTCAACGGCGACGATATGTTCGGCACCTTGCCGGGACGCCCCAAGTTCAAGAACATAAAAGACGACCCGAACAGCAAAACAGATATCAACAGAATCACCGACGACGACCGGGTCATCATCGGGAACACGAACCCCAAGTTTACGGGAGGTTTCGGGTTCAACGGTTCGTGGAAGAACATAGATTTCTCGGCCAACTTCACCTTCATGTATGACTTCGACGTCAACAACGCCACCCGCTACACGCTCTCTTCGGGCGAAGGCAACAAAAATAATTACCACAATTTCCTGGCCGATTTCAGCGGCGACAAGCGTTGGCGTTACTCCGATGAGGTCGGAAACCGGTTGGTCGGCGGAGGTATGGAATATTATGAAACCTACAAGGCGATCAATGCCAATGCGACCCTGTTCAATCCGGTCGATGTATTCAAAAAAGTGACCCACTCCTATTTTATCGAAGACGGCTCGTTCCTCCGTCTTCAGGACCTGACCGTGGGGTACACTTTCCCGACGAAACTGTCCGGCAAGATAGGCATGAAAAACCTGCGCCTGTATTTCAGCGGATACAACCTCTTTCTGTGGACGAAATACCGCGGGTACGACCCCGAAGTCGACATTCAGTCGGGACTTACGCCCGGGGTAGACTACAACCGCTATCCGCGCAGCCGCAACTTTGTATTCGGGTTAAACGTAACTTTCTAAACTCCTAACCTCTAAAACCGAACAAATGAAAAGATATAGTTTAATTATCGGCATTTTCCTGCTGGGACTTATCTCCTGTTCAGACTTTCTGACGGTGGATTCCGTATCCAGAAAACGTCATGGAGATGTTTTTTCCAATAAGCGGGATATCTTCCGGGCGCTGACGGCAACCTATACTTCGCTGCTGTCGAACAGCACCTACGGAAATGCCTACATGACCTCCTTCGCCCTGAACAACGACGTGGAGTTCGTCCACAACAGCAGCGATATGCGGCGGACCGATGGCGAGGGTTTGCGCTGGTTCGACGGGACAAGCATGGCGCGCAGCATAGATAATGCGTGGACGGCGGCTTACCAGGGCATCGAACGCGCGAATATTGTGATCAACGGCATTGAAGACAGCCCGATCTACGATCCCAACGACGCGGATATCATGCAGTATCTCGGCGAGGCGAAGGTTCTCAGGGCGATGTTTGCCCACGACCTGGTCGTTATGTGCGGCGATATCCCGTTTACAACGGTCAATACGAACGAATCGAATGAATTTGTCCCCCCGATCGTCGACCGCAACGAGATCCTGACTTTTCTGATCGAGGACCTCCAAGAGGCGGGACTCCACATGCAGTATGCCAGTAATGTGACCGTAGAGCGGGTATCGAAGGATTTTTGCTACGCCCTTATCGCGCGCATGGCCCTTACCCGTGCAGGCTATTCGCTTTATCCCGACAAGGTGGATCCGCGTGCGGTCGGTACGATGGAGCGTCCCGACGACTACATGGATTATTATGAAGTGGCCATGAATTATGCCGATTCGGTTATTTCGTGGGGCAAACACACCCTTGCCAAATCATTCCGGCAGGTGTTTATCGACGAGTGCAACTACATTGTCAACAACAACGACGATCCTATTTTCGAGATCCCGTTCCTGAAGGAGAGCAGCGGGAATGTGGGTTACGCCCAAGGGCCCACCGTGGACTTCCCCGGCGGATCGGTAATCGAAACCGTACACCCCTGGGGCGGCTCGTCGGGAGGTGCAAGGCTGAATGCCTTCTACCGTTTCACGTTCGATTCTCTGGACCTGCGCCGCGACTACACGGTGGGTGTGGTCTACTACGACGGCACAGGCAAACCGCAGGTACGGGCCGATTACTCGACCCACGTAAACAAATGGTCGAAACTGTGGGCGACACCGGCCAATGCGTTGGGAGCGTCGAGCTCGGGAAGCACGGGGATCAATTACCCCTATATGCGTTATGCCGATGTCCTGCTCATGTATGCCGAGGCGGTCAACGAAGTCGAAAACGGCGTTTCGGGCGCTAACGGCGCCAAAGCGAAAGACGCCCTGAGGCAAGTGCGCAACCGTGCATTCGCCCCCGACGACTGGGCCGAGAAAGTAGATGAATATATTGCAGACGTCAGCGGGTCGAGGGATGATTTCTTTGAAGCCATCGCTAACGAGCGGAAGTGGGAGTTCGGCGGCGAAAACCTGCGCTGGAAAGACCTGGTCCGCTGGAACCTCTACTCGAAAGTGGTGTACGACTGCTTTGTCGAATACGCCACGGTCGGCTACATGTCCAAAGGTCCGGCGTTCCCCTGGGAGGACGAAACGAAAGAATATGACCACCTGCCCTTTGCGGTATTTTGGCAGGAGGTGGAAAATCCCAACGATATCAATGTGTTCCCCAACACGACACTTCCTATCGCAGACTTCTACAATCTTTATAAACCGGGACAGTCGAATCCGGGGAAGTGGAATGTTGCCAATTTCTTCGAATGGGACCAAGCGGACGACCCGGAATATCCCCGCGCCCAATGCCTTTACTCTTTCCGCGGATACATCCGCCACGGCGTGGACTCCAATGTGGCAACATTCGACAAAGACAACCTGCCGCCCGTGAGGTATATTCTTCCGATACCGAACAAGGTCATCCAGTTGAGCCAGGGTAAATACAGAAATTACTACGGTTATTAGATAACATTAAACCCCACAACGACTATGAAACTTAAAATTTATATTTTATTCGCCGCACTCTTTCTGTCGACGGGATTCTACTCCTGTACGAAAGATCCGATAGATGCTACGGACGAAGAGAAGAACCGGATGTTCTCCACCATGTTTCGTACCACGGGCACCACGGGCCTTGACAACGACGAGCGTGCCAGCCAGGTTATCGGGACGAACCGTAACGATATCTACCTGTCGTGGTACGGGGTCTACGGCGCAGCGGGATACAGGATCCAGATGCGTACGGGCAGCAGCCCCGATTGGGTTACCAACACGCTGCTCCTTATGGATACCATTGTAGGACCCGACGTACTCAGGATGACTATCAAAGACCTTCAGTACGGAGTTACCCACCGGTTCCGCATACAGACACTATCCCCCCGGGGCGAAGCCTACAATTCGCGGTGGTGGGGAGAGGGCGGTTCCCGGAGCACTGCAAACCAGTGCGCCCTGACCACCGACACACGCCAGTATCCCGTGCCTACAATCCTGACTATCAATAACAGAACCCAAACGTCGGTCAAGATCGATCTTGACCTTGCCCACAAGGAAGGTTACCCTGATTTCAACGCTGAGGATGGCAAATTCGTGATGGACCAGATCGAGTTGACTTATATTGCCAACAACGCCCTGCAAAGAATCGTGTACGACCTGACCGATACGGACAAAGCCAACGGCTACATCGAATTGGACGGTTTACTCCCCAACACGGTGTACACGGTCAACGGTATGGACAACAGTATTCCACGCTATTGGGACAAAATCTACAACACCGAGCGCGTACGCATGCTGGGCGTTGTCGGCGAGCCTATCCTTATCGAACACGTTGCCGACACAGCCCAACGGGCCATCCCATGGAATGCGTCGAGGATAGACACCATCCTAAACAATTACATGAACGACAGTAATTTGGCCGAGGGTACCACCTTCCTGCTGGAGGGGGGCAAGACCTATTACCTCGGCGGCGGCGTGAACATGGAAAAGGGCTTTACGCTCCGAAGCAACGACCCCCTGGCACCGGCTACCGTTTTGATGAATATGGGATTCACCGCAGACGGAAAGGCCAATACCGCCTCCTGGAACTTCGGCCGTGTAGCCGAGCCGGGTGAGATGGGTACTATCTTAGTGACCAAGGTCGAGTTCGAGAACATCCTCTTCAACGCCCCCGACGCATACAACTATTACCGCAGGCCGGCGGGAACCGAAGGTACGAGCAACTACTTTACCAGCGGCGACGGTGAAGCCATGAACTTCAAACTTGACTCATTCGTTGTCAAGAATTGCGAGTTCAAGAATTTCATACGTATCGTATTCCGTTCGAATAGCGGTACCGCCGGTTCGACCGGCGAACATTTCTTCCGGGTTATCGACAACTGGATCGTGGAGGATTGCTTCTTCCACGACTGCGGCCACCTGGATGCAAAGGGACGCGGACTGGCCACCGGAGGGCTCTTCTCGACGGACAACTCGAGGTATTCCAACATATACAAGAACCTCCTCGTTAAGAACTGTACCTTTTTGGATTCGGCTTTCAGGGGTATATTATTCCAGGATCCGAGGGCAAATACTTTTGCGTGGCCCGACGATACAAAATGGAATATCTCGATACTGAACTGTACATTTCTGAATTGGAATACGATAAACAACGGGACGGGCGCCGGGGCAAACTTTATATTCAACCTGCAATACCCGCCGAAGAACAGTAAATTCACCGTAAAGGACAATCTCTTTATACTGGCCAGAAAGCCGGACGACGTGCGTACGTTGTATGCGCTTGCCATGTTCATATCGAACTATCCTGGGGGGCTGTCGTTCGATATCGCCAACAACTGGTCGACCAATGCGCACCTTACCTCGGGTGAGATCTGGTCCGCACGTCCATTCAGCCACACAGCGTCGGCCGCAGGGTATATGAGCGGCACCCTGAATGTGGGGGGAAAAGACTCGTTGGTCACAAAGGTGGCTGCAATCGCTCCCGACGAATTGATGGTGAACCCCTTTGCGAAGGTTACCATCACCTCTGCAATGGGCAGCACCGCAGGCGACAAACACCCCAGCGACACACACAGCTACAACCTCGACGGACTCTACTACCAGAATACCGCCACGGTGAAAGCCAGCGATATTTACACGAGAAATATCGGCGACCCGAGGTGGAGGAAGAACGTGACCCCGTAGCGGGGAAACGGGAAACACAACCCAGATTCATAACGCCTTTAGAGAGGGGGGAAAGCGAGTGCTTTCCCCCGCCTAAAGGCAAATGTGTATCATTAAATAGTTATATTTGCATCTATCCGGATATTCCCTAACGACTACAAACCGATAACCATGTCAAGAATTTTTGCTTTTCTCTTCGCTGTATGCGCGTTCTCATACAACTCGTTCGCCCAGATCCCGGCATTCCCCGGAGCCGAAGGATACGGCAGCACCACTCCCGGGGGCCGTGGCGGCAAAGTGCTGTCGGTCACCACCACCGAAGACTACCTCCCCGGCAAGGAGGCGCCGATCGTAGGCAGTTTCCGCTGGGCGGTCGAGCAGCCCGGCGCGAGGATCGTGGTCTTCAAGGTCAGCGGCACGATCGACCTGAAGGCCGATATCAGCATCTGGTATCCCTACCTGACCATCGCCGGGCAGACCGCCCCGGGCGACGGGATCTGCATCAAACGGTACGGCGTGGTCTTCTACACCCACGACATCATCGTACGGCATATGCGCTTCCGGGCCGGGGAGCTGACCAAAACGGCCAATTACTCGGTGCTTCTGATCAATGCCAACAACATCATCTTCGACCATTGTTCGGTTTCGTGGGCGCTGGCGGGCAACCTCTCCTCGTTCGGCAACGTCCACAACCTGACCATCCAGTGGTCGATCATCTCGGAAAGCCTCGCCAATTCGTTCCACCCCAAGGGCTCCCACAGCATGGGCTCGCTCTTCTACGGAGCGGGGGGTTTCACCGTGCACCACACCTTGCTGGCCAACAACGGCAGCCGCAACCCGCGGGTGCATCTTATCCAACTCGACTGGCGCAACAACGTCACCTACAACTGGGGCGGCCGCGCGGCATACCAGACCGAGGCCCCCTGCTGTTTCAACTACGCCGACAACTACTTCAAACCGGGGCCCAACACGACCCCGACGGCGATAAAATCGATCTTCTCGGCCGGGGACTCGCTGGCCAAGATCTACATAGCGCGCAACTTCATCGAGGGAAACCCCCAGCTCACGGCGGATAACACCCTGGCGATGAACACCCCCACGAATTACGAAGGCGATCCGGCCACGTTGAGGCAGGATATCGTGGTGGACAAACCTTTCCCGAGCGTTCCTTTGAACCTGGACACCCCGCAAGTGGCCTACGAACGCGTGTTGGCCGGGGCCGGAGCGACCCTGCCCCGGCGCGACGCGGCGGATGTGCGCGTGACCGAAGGAGTGAAAAGCGGCCAGGGACGCATTCCCGACTCGACCGGCGAAATAGGAGGCTGGCCCGAGTTGAAATCCCAGAAAGCCCCCCCGGACAGCGACAACGACGGCATGCCCGACGAGTGGGAGATCCGGTACGGCCTCAACCCCAACTCGCCCGACGATGCCAACGAGGACGCCGACGGCGACGGCTACACCAACATCGAGGAGTACATCAACGGCACGGACCCCAACGCGGCGGACCAGGTCCCCGCATCGTGGAACTACGCGAATATCAAAAACGCGCAGCTCGTGGCGATCGAACTCTACCACAAAGGCGACTACCGCTGGAAAGAGTACCAGGACGAAAAGGCCAACGGGATGACCCGCTACAAGGCCGCCGCCGCATCGCTGCTCAAAGTGGACCTTTCGGCTGCTCCCTCCAGGTTGCCCAAGGAGATCGTGGTAAACCTCGACGGCAAGAGCAGGATCACGTTCGTGAAGATCCCGGCGGGAAGTTTCATGATGGGCTCGCCCGAAAGCGAAGGGGGCCGCGACATCGAGCATCCGCAGCACAAAGTCAACATATCCAAGACATTCTACATGGCTACCACCCTGGTGTCCACCGAGCAGTATTTTGCCGTGATGAGGGAATTTGCCAAGCCGCGCGTGATGACCGACGCCAACCGCAACCTGCCCGCCCACGAGGTAAACTGGTACGAGGCGAGCGACTACTGCGAGATCCTGTCGAGCTGCACGGGCTACAAATTCCGCCTGCCGACCGAGGCCGAGTGGGAATACGCCTGCCGCGCCGGCACGACCACGGCTTTCAACAACGGCAGGAACACGATAACCTCCGACGAAGCGCATTTCAACGCCGAGGAAGCCACGCGCTACAACCCCAAAGGCGAGAACCGGGGCGGTTTTGTCGATGTGGCGAGTTTCAAACCCAACGCGTGGGGCCTCTACGGAATGCACGGCAACCAGACGGAATATTGCCAGGACCTGGCTTACCGTAAGTATACCGCCGGGGAGGTGACCGACCCCATCAACCTGACCGAGGGCGGCGGAGGACGCGTGATGCGCGGCGGACGCGGGACGAGCAAAGCCGAGTACATCCGTTCGGCCAACAGGATGAACTACGCCGCCGGCGTGGGGTACAGTTTCCGCCCGGTACTGGAAGTCGGTTCAAAATAACAGTCGACCATGAAAAATTTTAAAGTAGCGCTTCTTTTCCTGCTGGCCTTGTCTTCGACACAGCTTTATGCGATCCAGCGGGTTGCCTATTCGCGCAAAACGGCCACGATCACAGCCTCGAAGTGGGAGGTGGTGGACATCGTCTTCAAAGCGGAGGCCAAAGGACTCAGAAATCCCTTCGCGACCGATCTCTCCGCCCGGTTCACCCGCGAAGGATCGTCGATGTCGGTCCCCGCTTTCTACGACGGCGAAGGGTGTTACGTGGTGCGGTTCGTCGCTCCCGAAACGGGCGGGTGGAGTTTTGTGACCGAATCCGAGCTGCCGAAACTGTCGGGGCTCAAGGGCAGCGTGCAGGTGTCGCCCAATCCCGGCCACAAGGGTGCCATCGTGCTCGATAAAGCGAATCCCCGGAGGCTGTTCTACGCCGACGGGAGCACCTACTTCCAGAATGCGGCCGAGGTCGACTGGCTCTTTGCCCTGGACTACGACAACCCGGCCGCCACGCCCAAGCTCGACACGCTGCTGGGGATCTACAAAGAAAACGGGATAAACCAGCTTATATTCAACGCCTTCGCCTACGACAGCCCGTGGGTGAAAGACCCTGCGCTCAAACCCGGGTACGACTACGGCGGCCGCGCTATCTTCCCGTTCCTGGGGACGAATGCCGAGCCCGACTACTCGTCGCTCAACCTCGCGTTCTTCCGGCACCTCGACCGCGTCATGGCCGCCACGGACCGCGAGGGGATCGTGGCCCACATGATGATCTACGTGTGGAACAAGCGCGTCAACTGGCCCGAAGCGGGGTCCGAAGGCGACAAGTTGTTTTACGACTACATAGTGAAACGCTACCAGGGGTTCCCCAACCTGATCTGGGACATCTCCAAAGAGGCGCTCGCCCACGGAAAGGGCGGCCAGGCGGGGATCGACTTCATCACCTCCAAAATAGCCCGCCTGAAGGAGCTGGACGCCTACGGCAGGCTGGTGACGGTGCACGACTTCGCCTACTGCTCGCGGAATCCCGACAAGGTCGACATCATCTCGGTACAAAACTGGAACACCGACCTGTACAGCCGCATGAAAGCGATCGTGGCGCGGTTCCCCGACCGGGTGGTGTTCAACATCGAGAACGGCTCGTACGAGGACGGCCCCTACGAGGTGGTGAACTGCGACTACTCCGACCCGGTGGTGGTGCTCGAACGCGCCTATGCCGCCGTCTTCGCCGGGGTGTACCCCAGCTACTACTGGCAGGGTACGGCGTGGAACGTGATCGTCCACAACCCCTACGCCTTGCCCAAAGAGCAGCAGCCGGCGTTCCGCTACTACAAACACATGACCGGATTCTTCGCCCGGCACGACTACAACCAACTCGCGACCTTCGAGCGCGAACTGTCGAGCGGGTTGTGCCTGGCCACGGAAGCGAAGGACAAATTCGTCTTCCTGATTCCCAAAGAGAACAACCTGATCACGGTCAAATTCAACGAGTTGCTCAAGGGTTCCCAGGTCGATATCGTGTGGTTCAACCCCTTCACGGGAGAGTACAAACCCGCCAAACGCATCGACTTCCGGCGCAACACGAAACTCGAACCGCCCTGGAAAAGGCAGATGTCGATAGCCGTCATGACCGAAGTGAAGGCTCCGGCGCGGGTCGAAGTACCGAAAGGGGTCTTTCCGAAAGAGCGTTGGGAGCATCGCACGCCGCAGCAGATGGGCGTGGACAACGCCAAACTCGACACGATCGTCTCGCTGCTCGGAAGCAGCGGCTGCATCGTCAAGGACGGCTACATCATCCGCGAGTGGGGCCGGATCGACACCATCAACGACTGGTTCTCGTCGGCAAAACCCGTGCTGAGCACCATCCTGTTCCACGCCATCCAGGAGGGCAAGGTCGCCGGGGTCGACCAGCCGATCGTGGAGGCGGGCTGGGAAGGTTTTTCGGAAAAGGACAAGGGGATAACGTACCGCCACCTGGGCGCCATGACCAGCGGCTACGCGCGTCCCGAGGCCGCGGGCAAAGCCTATTCGTACAACGACTACGCCATCCAGCTCTACCAGATGACCCTCTTCGACAAGGTCTACGGCGGCGACACCAAAGGGGTTACCGAGAAGGTTTTCGGCCCGCTGGGGATGGAGGACGGCCTGGTGTGGACCGGCAAGCACCGCTTCAAGTCGTCGGTCCGGGATTTCGCACGCATCGTGTGGCTGTGGTCGAACTACGGCTACTGGGACGGCGGGCAGCACATCCGCCGCGCGCTGTTCGACGAGTACATGACCCCGCAGGTTCCCGTCGATATGCCCCACACGGACATCGCCGTGCCGACCAACGACGACCTCGGCATCAAATCCTACGGCGGCGAATCGTTCCGCAAGGACGCCTACGACGGACCCGGCAGCTACGGCTTCAACTGGTGGTTCAACGGGCCGAATCCCCGCAAACCCACCGAGCGCATCCTGCCGTCCGTGCCGGACAACATGGTCATGAGCCTGGGGGCGTGGGGCAACCACTCCCTGTTCTTCAAGGACAACGGGATCATGCTCGTGTCGGCCCGGGGCGACTGGAAACAGCGCGAGCGCATCGTGAAACTGCTGCTGGAAGCCGGCGGCAGGTAATATTACAAGAACTCCGGGCAAGCCCGGAGTTCTTGTAAATCATTTAATCCTCGCCCAACCGGCGCTTTTCGGCGTTCTCTTCGGTTTGCTGGATGATGTTCACCCGGGCGCTGTCGATGTAGGGGAATGCGAAGGTGGTGATGTCGTTCAAAGGCTTGTAAAGGAACGATTTGTCGAGCGTCTGCTGGCTGACCCAATCCTTGCGGCTGTTCATCAGCCCGAAACAGTAGACGCAGATGCTGGCGATCAGCAACACCTTGGCCATCGAAATGAGCGCCCCGAAACTCTGGTTCACAACGCCCATGTTGGTGGTTTTGAACAGGCCCGAAAGCAGATTACCCAGGAATGCGATCCCCAGGACCACCAGGGCGAAGACGACCAAAAAGCAGATCACATCGCCCAGTTTGCCGTAGATATTGAGCCAGTCGCCCACGACCCCGCCGAGAGCGAACGCGAGGTAAACCCCCAGGAACAGTCCCAACACCGTTCCCAACTGCACGATAACGCCTTTCTTGTAACCGCGCCAGGCGGCCCAGACAACGAGCAGGATAATGATGATGTCGAAAATAATCATAATCGGTATGGATTAGTAATTGTATTCAGGGCGAAAATAGTAATTCTTTGCGAGATTTGTTACTTTTGCAAGATAAATATCGGCGTTATGAAACGGTATATCATTATTCTATTGTGTGTTGTGGCGGCAAAAAATGTCGCCGCGCGCGAGGTGGTGAGTCTCAACCGCAACTGGAAATTCTTCAGCAACAGCGAGCAGAGCAGCGACGGGGCACTCACCGTCAACCTGCCCCATATATGGAACAACGACGCCCTGGGCGGTAAAAAGGACTATTTCCGCGGGATCGGCAACTACCTCAAGCGGATCGACATTCCCGCCGGGTGGTCCTCCAAAAAGGTTTACATTCGCTTCGAAGGGGCCAACAGCATCACCAACCTCTATGTCAACGGACGCCACGTGGGCGAGCACCGCGGGGGATACACCGCCTTCGCCTACGACATCACCCCCTACCTCCAGTTCGGGACGATCAATTCGCTGTGGGTGCTGGTCAACAACTCGCAGACGCTCGACGTGATGCCCACGGCCGGCGACGCCAACTCCTACGGGGGCCTGTTCCGCAACGCCTCGCTGGTGGTCACCGAGCCGGTGTCGATCGCCGTGGCCGACTGCGCCTCGGACGGAGTCTACGTGTCGACGACCCACGTCACCCGCGAAAAAGTGGAAGGCAACATCGCCGTACGCATCGAAAGCCCGGTCGAAAAGAGCGTCCAGGTCCGGGTGGCGGTGTTCGCGCCCGGGGGCGACACCGTTTTCCTGCGCGAAGGGGGACGGGTGAAGGTCCCGGCCAAGGGAAGCGCCACAGCCTCGATCCCGTTTGCGATCGAAAGAGCGGAATTGTGGGACGGAGTGAAAAATCCGTTCCTGTATAATGTGAGCGTCAAGCTACTGGCGGACAATGCGATCTGCGACTCGCTGGTCGTCGCCACGGGTTTCCGCGCCATCGCGGTCGATCCCAAGGCGGGCTTTATCCTCAACGGCGAACCCTACCCCCTGCACGGGGTGGTGTTGCACCAGGACAGGGCCATGGTGGGCACGGCGTTGCTGCCCTACCAGGTGCGCGAGGATTTCGATTTCGTTACCGAGATCGGCGCCAACGCCGTGCGGGTGGCCGGAGGGGCGCATTCGCGGCAATTCTACGACCTGTGCGACCGCCACGGCATCCTGGTGTGGAGCGACATCCCCTTCATGGGGGCGGCCTACTTCACCGACAAGGCCTTCGTCAACAGCCCCCTGTTCAGGGCCAACGGCATGCTGCAACTCACCGAAACGATCCGCCAGCAATTCAACCACCCCTCGGTGGCGATGTGGGGCCTATTCTCCGAAATTTCGACCGTGGGCGACAACCCCGCCACCTACGTCCGGGAACTCAACACGCTGGCCAAAAAGGAAGATCCCTCGCGGATGACCGTGGCGGCGAGCAACCACGACGGCGACATCAATTTCATCACCGACCTGATCGTCTGGAACCAATCCTACGGGTGGAACGAGGGGATGCCCGCCGACCTGCGGATCTGGATGGACCAGTTGCGCCGCGAATGGTCGTCGCTGCGCTCGGGGATCAGCTACGCCGCCGGGGCGTCAATCTACCACCAGAACGACAGCCTCTCGCGTCCCCAACCCGGCGGAAACTGGCACCCCGAACGCTGGCAGACCTTCTTCCACGAGGAGTATTTCCGCCTGCTGAAGAACACGCCCGATTTCTGGGGCACGTTCGTAGGCAACCTGTTCGACTACGGGGCTGCGGGACGTGCCTGGGGACAGGGCAACGGGATCAACGACAAGGGGTTGGTCACTTTCGACCGCAAATACCGCAAGGACGCCTTCTATTTCTACAAGGCCAACTGGAACACCGCCGATGCGTTCGTCTACCTGGCAGAGCGCCGCTGGGACAGCCGCCGCAAACGCCGCCAGGATATCAAGGTCTACTCCAACCTGCCCCAGGTCGAACTCTTCGTGGCAGGCGCCTCGCTGGGCGTCAAGGAGGGTGTGGACGGGATGTTCGTCTGGAAAGGGGTGGAACTCCGTCCGGGCGACAACACCGTCGAGGCGCGCGCGGGATCGCTCTCCGATGTCATCGGCATTACGATCGGAGAGTAAGGGTTTGTTCGTCGCACCTCCGATCGGTCATTTTCATACGCCGAAAAGGTAAGGCCACGCCCGGGGCAGGGAATTTGCTCCGGGAGGGGAAAACCTTACCGGATTATGAAATACATTATTTTATGCGCGGCTATGATGTGGAGCGTCGTGGCCGCCCCCGCTTCGGCCTCGGCACAAACGCCGAAAGGGGAAGCCCCCACCGAACACCAAAAGCGCGCCCAGGAGCGCCAGGCAAAGACCGAAGCCTACGAACGGTCGATCGACTCGATCGTCGTGGCCCGTCGCTACGCTTTCATCCCCTCCACCTTCTGGATGGAACCCGCCGGGGATCCGCGCACGATCCGCAACCCGATGTTCCGCATCGACGTTCGCGAAAAGGATGTGGACGTCTGCATCCCCTACTTCCGCGGAGTGGTACCCCCCTACGCCATCGCGGTGATCAACTACACCGTCACCCCCGACGCCTACTTCGCCGAGCAGACCGACCACGGCTGGAAGATCACCTTCTCCTCGTCGCTCTACAGCGCCAACATGTACAATTTCGAATTCACGGTCTATAAAAAGACCGGCGAAATGGAACTGAAACTCACCACCGACATCTTCAACCCGGTCACCTACTCGGGATCGATCATGGAACTGCGCTGATATGAGACATATGGTATGCGCTTGCGCTCTGTTGCTGGCAGCAACGGTCGCACACGGGCAGGCCCCAACCGCGACGCCTCCCGCACCCGAAACCCCTATCCAGGTGACCTTCAACAGCACCGACTCGGCCAAGACCGCACCCCTGCCCGCACCTGCACCTGTCGACACGCTGAAACCAAAACCCGTCGTCGCCGCCCCGGCCAAGCTGAACCGCCACCAGCGCAAGACGGCCGAATACGCCGCGGGGCTGGATTCGCTGGTGGGTTCGCGCACCTTCGCCTTCATTCCCGTGTCGATGGAAGGGATGTCGGAAGGCGACCAGCAGTCGATCTACAACGGGCTGTTCTTCGTGACGATCCTCGGCGAACGCGCCGCGGTGCACGTGCCGGTGATCCGCGGCCACAAAATCGAATACATCGAGATCGCCTCGTTCGAGAACGGGTCGGTGACCAACTACCAGGCCTCGAAGATCCCCACCGGCTGGAACATCTCCTACAACATCTACGACGGCCCCTCGGCCTACCTGGTCAACGCCGCCCTGTCGACCACCACAGGCCAGTGCCTGCTCAACCTCATCACCCAGAACAACACGATGAGCTACCTGGGGACCATCCGCCCGGTCATCCCCACGGAATATTGATCCGCCCGACCCCCAAAACATTCATCCCGCAAAGAAAAAAATGTAACTTTGCGGGATGAATGCCTTTCTGCCTACGTCGGCCAAAGAGGTCGCGGCCCTGGGATGGGACCGGATCGACGTGATCCTCTTCTCGGGCGACGCCTACGTCGACCACCCCTCGTTCGGGGCGGCGGTCATCGGGCGGTTGCTCGAGGCGGCAGGCTACCGCGTGGCCATCGTCCCCCAGCCCAACTGGCGCGACGACCTGCGCGACTTCACCAAACTGGGCGCCCCCCGCCTCTTTTTCGGTGTCACGGCCGGGGCGATGGACTCGATGGTCAACCACTATACCGCCGCCCTGCGCCTGCGCAGCGACGACGCCTACACGCCCGGGGGCAAAGCCGGTTTCCGTCCCGACCGCGCGGTGGAGGTCTACACCCAGATCCTCAAGCGCCTCTTTCCCCACACGCCCGTGGTCATCGGGGGTATCGAGGCTTCGCTGCGGCGGCTCACCCACTACGACTACTGGAGCGACGCGCTGCGCCCCTCGATCCTGGCCACGAGCGGTGCCGACCTGCTGGCCTACGGCATGGGCGAAGGCGGCACGGTGACCGCGATCGCCCGGGCACTCGAAAACGGCTTCAACGCCAAACTGTTGCGAAAAATACCCCAAGTGGCTTTCGTGGCCGACCGCAATTACGTCGATGCGCTGCCGCCCGAAGGGACGATCATACTGAACTCCTACGAGCGCTGCGTGGCGGACGGTGCGGCTTTCGGCGATAATTTCGTACGCGTGGAAACGGAGTCCAACCGCCTCGAGCCGGGTTCGGTAATCGTAGAACCCACCGGCGAGCGCTTCGTGGTGGTCAATCCCCCGCTGCCGCAGCTTGCCACGGCCGAACTCGACGCAGCCTTCGACCTGCCCTACACCCGCCTGCCCCACCCCCGTTACCGCGGCAAGGAGATCCCGGCCTACGAAATGATCCGCCACTCGATCAACTCCCACCGCGGTTGTTTCGGGGGTTGCAGTTTCTGCACGATCTCGGCCCACCAGGGCAAGTTCGTCACCTCGCGCAGCGAGGAGTCGGTGCTGCGCGAGGTGCGCGCCGTGGCCGCGATGGAGGGCTTCGGCGGCACGATATCCGACGTGGGCGGCCCCTCGGCCAACATGTACCGCATGGCCGGCACGGACATCGAAAAATGCCGGAAATGCCTGCGCCCCTCGTGCGCCTTCCCGAAAACATGCCCCAACCTGTCGACCGGCCACGCCGCCCTGCTCGCGCTTTATGCCCGGATCGGGGCGCAGAAAGGCGTGCGGCGCGTCTTCGTGGGCAGCGGCATCCGCTACGACCTGTGCACGGGCGACGACGGACGGCGCTACCTGCGCGAAGTGATCGTGCGCCACACCTCGGGGCGCCTGAAAGTGGCCCCCGAGCACACCGCGCCCGAGGTGCTGCGCCTGATGCGCAAACCGCCCTTCAAACTCTTCGAGCGCCTCGACGCCGAATTCCGCCGGGTGTGCCGCGACGAGGGGTTGAAATACCAACTGGTGCCCTACTTCATCTCGGGCCACCCGGGCTGCACGTTGCGCGACATGGACGACCTGGCCCGCCGG
Organism: Rikenellaceae bacterium; assembly: GCA_031547705.1. Classification (GTDB taxonomy): domain Bacteria; phylum Bacteroidota; class Bacteroidia; order Bacteroidales; family Rikenellaceae; genus JAVBMJ01. Next base: position 15,689 of record JAVBRR010000144.1, read on the forward strand.
GTCAAACCCCTGGGATGCCACATAGAACCCGTGCAGGATTTCACCCCCACGCCTATGACCCTCTCGTCGGTGATGTACCACACGCGCCGCGACCCCTACACGCACCGGCCGGTGTATGTGGCCACAGCGCGCGACGAGAAACGGGCCCAGAAAGAGCGGTTTTTCAAATAAAGTAAATTTTGCTACATTTGTAACCTTACTCGTTACACGCATGGCCAAAACTTTCACCCCTTCCCCGCGCAACAAAGAAGCCTACGACGCCCTGACCGACGGCGGCGCCCACATACCCCCCCAGGCGCTCGACCTCGAAGAGGCGGTGCTCGGCGCGCTGATGCTCGAAAAGGAGAGCGTGATCGCCGTGCAGGAGTTCGTCGAACCCGAGGCGTTCTACAAGGAGACCCACCAGATCATCTACCGCGCGATCGTCGAACTGTCGATGGAACTCAAGCCCATCGACCTCTACACGGTCACCGAAAAGCTCAAGCAGAAGCGCCAGCTGGCCGCCGTGGGCGGTGCGGCGTTCCTGGCACAGCTCACCCAGCGCGTAGGTTCGGCCGCCCACGTCGAGTTCCACGCCAAGATCATCGCCCAGAAATACGTCCAGCGCGAACTGATCCGCGCCAGCACCGACATACAGCGCAAATCCTACGACGAGTCGCTCGACGTGACCGACCTGATCGACTTCGCCCAAGGCGAGATCTTCAAGGTTTCCGAAGGGCACATCCGCCGCGATGTGCAGAAATCGCAGGATATCCTCACCAAAACGATGGAAGCGATCGCCGAGGCGTCGAACCGCGAAGGCGGGTTCAGCGGCGTGCCTTCGGGATTCACGCACCTCGACCGCCTCACGCTGGGCTGGCAGCCCTCCGACCTGGTGATCGTCGCGGCACGCCCCTCGATGGGTAAGACCGCCTTCGTGCTCTCGATGGCGCGCAACATCGCCATCGACCACGAGCGTCCCGTGGCGTTCTTCTCGCTCGAAATGAGCTCGCTGCAGTTGATGCTGCGCCTGATCGTATCCGAGTCGGGCCTCGACGGGCGCGACGTACGCAACGGGAAGCTCACGCCCGAGCAGTGGAAACACCTCGAAACGTCGATCAAACCCCTGGCTGCGGCGCCCCTGTTCATCGACGACACGCCGGCGCTGTCGATCTTCGAGTTCCGCTCGAAGGTGCGCCGGCTCAAAACGCAGTACGACATCCAGCTGGTGGTGATCGACTACCTCCAGCTGATGACCGGCAGCCAGGATACGCGCGGCAACCGCGAACAGGAGGTGGCCTCCATCTCGCGTTCGCTCAAAGCCATCGCCAAAGAGCTCAACATCCCCATCATAGCCCTCTCGCAGCTCAACCGCTCGGTCGAGTCGCGCACGGGCAGCAAGCGCCCCCAACTCTCCGACCTGCGCGAGTCGGGCGCCATCGAGCAGGACGCCGACATCGTGGCCTTTATCCACCGCCCCGAATACTACCAGCTCATGCAGGACGAATCGGGCGCCTCGACCGCGGGGATGGCCGAGATCATCGTGGCCAAGCACCGCAACGGCGCCGTGGACACCGTCAAACTGCGTTTCCGCAAGGAACAGGCCCGCTTCATGGACTACGACGAGGACGACTCGCTGGCATACCGCGACGTGGACAGCAGCAGTTTCGCCGCCGGAGCCTCGGATTTCGACCTGCCCAGCTCCACGGGCGGCCCGGGCGCATTCGCCGACGGCAACACCTTCACAAAACCCGGCGGGTTCAACAATCCCGGAGGGTCCTTCGGCGGCGACGCACCATTCTAAATCATTAGCGGTATGTTTGTCAGCACTTTCGCGAGCACGCTTTCGGGGATACGGGCCGTGACGGTGGCGGTCGAGGTGGATATTTCGCCGGGGATCGGCATCTACATCGTGGGGTTGCCGGACAACGCCGTCAAGGAGAGCCAGGAGCGCATCCGCGCGGCGTTCGGCAACAGCGGTTACCGCATGTCGGGCAAGAAGGTGGTCGTCAACCTCGCCCCTGCCGACCTGCGCAAGGAGGGGTCGTCCTACGACCTGCCCATTGCCGTGGCCATCCTGGCCGCTTCGGGCCAGGTCGAGCCGTCGAAGCTGGCGGAGTATATCGTCATGGGCGAGTTGTCGCTCGACGGCACGATCACGGCGATCAAGGGCGCGCTGCCCATCGCCATCAACGCCGAGAGCGAGGGGTTCCGCCGCTTCATCCTGCCGGCCGAGAACGCACGCGAAGCCGCCGTGGTCGAAGGGATCGAGGTGTTCGGCGCCACGAACCTCAAGCAGGTGGCCGACTTCCTGAACGGCGAAACGGAGATCGCCCCCACGCGCATCGAGGCCGAGGAGCTGTTCACCTCGGGCGCCAACCTCTACGACGAGGACTTTTCGGACGTCAAGGGGCAGCCTTTCGTCAAACGCGCCCTGGAGATCGCCGCCGCCGGGGGGCACAACGTGATCATGATCGGTCCGCCGGGGTCGGGCAAGACGATGCTGGCGAGGCGACTGCCCTCGATCATGCCGCCGCTGACGATCGAGGAAGCCCTGGAAACCACAAAAATACATTCCGTAGCCGGAAAACTGGGCGCCGAGTCGGGCCTGCTGATGCGCCGTCCGTTCCGCGCCCCGCACCACCTCACCTCGCAGGTGGCCCTGGTCGGCGGAGGTTCGAACCCCCAGCCGGGCGAGATCTCGCTGTCGCACAACGGGATCCTGTTCCTGGACGAATTGCCCGAGTTCGGACGCAGCGCCCTGGAGGTGTTGCGCCAACCGCTCGAAGACAAGCAAGTGAGCGTGTCGAGGGCGAAATACAGCGTCGAATACCCCGCCAATTTCATGCTCGTAGCCTCGATGAACCCCTGCCCGTGCGGCTATTACAACCCCCCCGCGCGGGAGTGCGTCTGCTCGCGCGGACGCGTATTCCGTTACCTCAACCGCATCTCGGGCCCCCTGATGGACCGCATCGACATGCACATCGAGGTGCTGCCGGTGGCTTTCGGCGAGATGGCCGCCGAGCGTGCGGAGGAGTCGAGCGCGGCGGTCCGGGGGCGGGTGATCCGCGCGCGGGAGATCCAGCGCAAACGCTTCGAGGGGTGCAACGGCATCCACACCAACTCGATGATGCGCAGCAAAATGATCCGCACCTACTGCCGCCTGTCGCCCGAGGGATCGGCGATCCTGCAAAGTGCGATGGAGCGTTTTTCGCTCTCGGCGCGCGCCTACGACCGCATCGTGAAGGTGGCGCGCACGATCGCCGACCTGGCCGGGCGCGAGGAGGTCGAAGCGGCCGACATCGCCGAAGCGATCCGTTACCGCAGCCTCGACCGCGACACCTGGGGCGAGAAATAAACCGGAGCTATGCAACTCATGACCCCCTTCCTGAGGCTCACGATCCCGGCCGTAATCGGCGTGCTGGTCGGCGTGTGGGGACGTTTCCCGCTCGCGTTGCTGGCGGCGTTCACGGCGGTGCTGTGGGTGATGGGGCTGATGACGTGGCGCCGCGAAGGGTCGGGTGCGGGCGTGATGTTGTTCATCGTGCTGGCCTTCGCGCTCATCGCCCGCCTGCACACCACCGGCGATCCCCTGCCCAAAGGACGCAAACTCGACCTGGTGCTCCAGGTGACCGATCCGCCCGTTGCCGCGGGACGCTGGATGCGCACGACCGCCTACGTGGATTGTTACCGCCCGGCGGGGACGAAAAACGAGTGGACGCAGGCCGACACCCGGATCCTGCTCTCGGTCGACAGTTCGTACCGCCTCCAGGTAGGCGACCAGATCGCCTGCCGAGCATGGGTCAACCCGATCGACACCATCGAGAGCAGCTACCGCAAGTTGATGCGCCACCGCGGCCTCAGCGGCCAGGGGTACCTCACCCCGGGAAACCTCGTCGCACGCTCGCCCCACATCTCCAAAACGCCGCGCTATTACGCCTCACGGCTCCAGGCCCACGCCACCGGAATTCTCGACCGCCTCGACCTCAGCCCGGCCGGCAAGGCGGTGACGGTGGCGATGACCACGGGCGTACGCAATTTCTACGGCGACGAACTCCGTACCCTGCGCAGTGACTACTCGCGCACGGGAACAGCGCACGTATTGGCCGTTTCGGGGCTGCACGTAGGGATCGTTTTCGTGCTGTTGAACATCCTGCTCTACCTGTTGCCCGTCTACCACCGCGGGCACATCGCGAAAAACGCCTTGGCGATCCTCTGTATCTGGCTCTACGCCGCGATGGCGGGGCTGAGTCCTTCGGTCGTGCGGGCGGCGTTCATGTTTTCGGGAGCCCAGGTGGCGCTGGCCTCTTCGCGCACGCGCAATCCGCTGAATATCATCCTCGGTACGGGATTCGTCATGCTGGCCCTCGATCCCAACTACCTGTTCGACATCAGTTTTCAGCTCTCCTACGCCGCCGTGCTGGCGATCACGCTGGCCTACCAGCCTATTTACCAGCGGATGAAGAGCCGCAACCGGTTGCTGAACGCCATCACAGGGGCCTTCCTCGTGGGGCTCGTCGCCACGCTGGGAACCGCACCCCTGGTGTCCTACACGTTCGGCAACGTTCCGGCCATCGGGCTGGTGGTCAACCCGCTGGTGGTGCTGACGGCCCACGTGATCGTCTTTGCCGCGCTGCTGTGGGTGCTGGTTCCGCTGCCGGCGCTGCAACCCGTGGCATCGGCGGTGCTGGAATGGGCTGCCGGGTTCCAGAATGCCGTGGTGGCGGGGGTTTCCGATCTGAGGTGGGGTTCGTGGCAGGGAAGCCTGCCGGGATGGGGCGTGGCGGTGGTCTATGCCGTGTACGTGGGAGCCGCCGTCTGGTATTACACCCGCGGGAAACGCAGGGAATTGACTTTGGGATATGTTGACCGATAACGATATACGCCTACTTTGCGATGCGCAGGTACAGCTCTCTATCGAGCAGCGCCTCGACGCCGACCCCGCGGCCGTGGCGCTCGACAAACGGCTGCCGCACGCCGCGTTGGTCGCTTCGCAGGTGAAGGGCCTGCAGCGCTGCCGCGAGAAACTGCCCTCCTACTACGCCGCGCGGTGCATCGTCCCCGGGCGCGCCTATGAGCAGGCGAGCAGCGAAGCCACGGCCGCGGCGCGCGAACTTGCGGGCGACCTGGCCGTCGACCTGACGTGCGGCCTGGGGGTGGACACGCTGGCCCTCTCGAAGCGTTTCGGGCGGGTGATCGCCGTCGAAAGGGATGCCGTGCTGGCCGAAGTGGCGCGGATCAACTTCGCACGGCTCGGGGCGGAGAATATCGAGGTAGTGTGCGCTTCGGCCGAGGAGTTTCTCGACGGCATGGGCGACCTGCACGCCGATGTGATCTTCGCCGATCCCGACCGCCGCAGCGCCTCGGGGCGCAAAATGGTGGTCCTGGCCGATTGCTCGCCTGATGTGGCGGGGTTGCTGCCCGTGCTGCGCAGGTGCGCCGCGAGGGTGGTCGTCAAACTCTCACCCATGTTCGATGTCGACGAGGCGCTGCGGATTTTCGGGCCCCGTGCGCGCGTCGAGGCGGTTTCGCTGGGCGGCGAGTGCAAGGAAGTGGTGGTCGCGACGGGCGAAAGTGTCGACGGCGGCCTGGTGGCCACGGCGATCGGCGTGGGAAGTTTCGCCGCCTGCGAAAATTACGCGCCCGCGCCCCGTCCCGAAGCGATGAAATACCTCGTCGTGGCGGATGTGGCGCTGCGCAAAGCGCGTCTGGTACGCGAATATTTCGCCTCGCAAGGGATCTGGTGCCCGGCGGCGGACGGTTTCGGATGGACGGCCACTGCGCCGGGACCGGTAATGGGCAAAGTTTTTGAGGTGGAGGGCGTGGAAGAGTTCCGCCCCGGGGAGCTGCGGCGCGAATTGAAGGCGCAGGGCGTGCGCCGGGTGAGTGTCATGGTCCGCGATTTCCCCCTGTCGGCGCCCGAGGTGGCCCGTGCCCTGGGGGTGGCCGAAGGCGGAGAACGCCTGATGGCCTTCACGCAGATCGACGGCAAACGGGTTGCGATAATAATTAAAAAAATATTACCTTTGTAGAATACGGTTAAAACGATGAAGTTAGACGAAAAGATCAAATACTTTTTCACCCACGGGATCTGGACCAAGCAGGAGCACGAATACCGCTCGAGCAAGGTGCGCTGGGGCGTGCGGCAACTCAAGATCCTGATCTACATGGTGCGCGGCTTCGGCGAGCACGACATCATGATCCGCTCGGCCGCCCTGACGTTCTACACGTTGATGTCGGTGGTGCCCATCGCGGCGCTGATCTTCGGGATCATGAAGGGTTTCGGGATGGAAACCAACCTCAACGCCTACCTCTACTCCGAATTCCCGCAATACACTCCCATGATCGATCAGGTGCTCGATTTCGCCAACAACCTGCTGATCCGCACCAAGGGGGGCGTGATCGCGTCGGTCGGTTTCGTGGTGCTGCTCTGGGCCGTGATGCGCGTGTTCGGCAACATCGAGAGCGCCTTCAACCACATCTGGGAAGTGCGCCGCGAGCGCAGCATCGCCCGCAAGTTCAGCGACTACATGGCCGTGGTGTTCGTGGCGCCGATCCTGTGGCTGATCTCCAACAGCATGAGCCTGGCCCTGCGCAGCCGCCTGTCGTTGTACGCCTCGTCGATCTTTATCGACATCCTCTACGCCCTGGCCTCGGTAGTGGTCATCTGGCTCATGTTCGCCTTCGTCTACCGCGTGATGCCCAACACAAAGGTCAAGATGCGCAGCGCCGTTATGGCGGGCATCATCGCCGGGACGGCGTTTCAGATCTTCCAGGTCGTCTACGTGTGGGTGCAGACCAGCGTGACCTCCTACAACGCCATCTACGGTAGTTTCGCCGCGCTGCCCCTGTTCCTGATCTGGGCGCAGACCAGCTGGCAGATCCTGCTCACGGGCGCCGAGTTGTCGTTCGCCTACCAGAATATCAACCGCTACGAGCAGGAACGCCAGGCCTCGCGGATGAGCTACGACCAGCGCCGCAAGGTGCTCGTGGCCGTGATGATGGTCACCATCCGCCACTTCATGGCCAAATCGGGCGCCGTATCGAGCGAGGAGGTGGCCGCCGAGCTGGGGTTGCCGGTGCGTATCGTGCGCGACGTGATCTTCGACCTCGAAAAGGCCGGGCTGCTCTCGGCCGTGCAGAACGACCACGACGAGAAGGTAAACACCTACATCCCCGCGCGCGACGTCCACACGATCACCCTGTGGGACGTGGTGAACTCGGTCGAGGAGTCGGGCCTGACCCACGTCGACCTGACGGAGTGCTCGGACCTAGACAAGGTGCGCCGGTTGATGGAGAGAGTAAAATTGGAAGTCAAAGAATCGCCTCAGAACGTCTTGTTAATGGAGTTGAGCGATGAAAAGTGTGATACTGATCGGTAGCGGTGCCGTGGCCGGCGCCCTGGCCCGGGCCGTAGCGGCGTCGCCGTTGAAGCTCGTGCAGGTTTTCGCCCGCAATCCGCAGCAGGGCGAGGCGCTGGCCGCCGCGTGCGGTTGCGACTACGCCGGTGCGCCGTCGCAACTGGGCAAAGCCGACCTCTACATCATGGCCGTGTCCGACCGCGCGATCCCCAAACTCTCGTCGCAGCTCGATTTCGGCGGCGGCGTGGTGGCCCACACGGCGGGCAGCGTTTCCATCGAGGCGCTCTCGCCCAAGATCCGGCACCGCGCGGTGTTGTACCCCCTGCAAACTTTCACCGCGGGGCGCGAAATAGATATGCGCGAAGTGCCGCTGCTGGTCGAGGGGCTGAGCCCCCAGGCCTTAGAATGCGTGACCGGGGTGGCGCGGGCGTTGTCGTCCACGGTGGTCGAGGCCTCGTCGGCCCGGCGGGCCAAGGTCCACCTGGCAGCCGTATTCGCCTGCAACTTCACGAATTACATGTATTCGCTCGGCGAGGAGCTGATCGGCGAGGCGAAGCTGCCCTACGCCTTGCTGAAACCGCTGATCCGCGAAACGGCGGCCAAGGCGCTCGACGCACCCTCGCCGCGCGTGGTGCAGACAGGCCCCGCGGCGCGCAACGACTACGAAATCCGCAACAAACATTGCGAAATGCTGGCCGAAAAACCCGAATACCGCAACCTGTACACCAACCTGAGCAAAAATATATGGGAAATTTCAAGGAAGACATCGCCCGCATCCGCGCTTTCGTCTTCGATGTCGACGGAGTCTTCACCGACGGAGGAATAATACCGACGCCCGACGGCGACTTTATCCGGAAATACAACGCCAAAGACGGCTACGCCATCGCTTACGCCATCAAGATGGGCTACCTGGTGGCCATCATCTCCGGGGGTCGCGGGGCGTGCCTCGAAATGCGTTTCCGGATGCTGGGTGTGAGCGCGCTGCATGTCAACTGCGCGCGTAAGACCGAGAAATTGCAGGAGTTCATGGCCGAGCACGGCCTCCAGCCCGACCAGGTGATGTTCATGGGCGACGACATCCCCGACATCGAAGCCATGACACAGATAGGACTTCCCGTCTGCCCGGCCGACGCGGTACCCGAGGTGATCGAAATCTCGCGCTACGTGTCGCAATTTCCCGGCGGCAAGGGTTGCGTGCGCGACGTGGTGGAACAAACCCTGCGCGCCCAGGGCCACTGGGCACTCAATTCCGAAGGCGTCAACACGATCCCCTCGGCCTGACCTATTTTCCTTTCTGTAGCAGTATGGGCCCCTCGCCGAAACTGAGCCATTGGTAGCTCAGGGAGGGGTAGACGTTGTGTATGACCTCGGCCGTGCGGGGATCGAGCGGTTTTCGGCCGGTCAGGATTTCCAGCAGCGCGGCCGTGTCGAATTTCGGAGAATTGATTTTCAGGAAGTAGGCAAACTCGTAGTAAGTCATCCCCGTGAGTTGGGTAACGAAGTGAAGGCGGGCGGCGGGGGTGTCGAAAAGGGGATAGTAGTCCATAGCGGGCGTTTTGACCGGGGCCCCGCGTGCCGGAGGTACAATAAAAAGAGCGCGGGGCTGAGTCTATAGCTACCGGAGGCTCCGGCAGGGGCCCGCACAACGTATAGACAACAACCCACGCGCCTGGCGCGAGTGTATCTACACGTTATGCTACCATTAATCTGCCGGATTCCCGGTAGCTGTAAACAAAAACACTCTTTCGGTGTTTTGTATGTTTGCCGGCCATGCAAGACCGGCACAACAAAAATACGAAAAGATTTTCGATTCCCGCAGCCAAATGATTATATTTGCAAATCTAATCAAACAGAACAATGAATATCGACTGGAAAGAACTGGGGTTCGGCTACATGAAAACCGACCTCAACATACGCAGCACCTGGCGGGACGGCCGTTGGAGCGCCCCCGAACTCACCGCCGACGACCGCATCAACATGCACATGGCCGCCACCTGCCTCCACTACGGACAGGAGGCGTTCGAAGGCCTCAAGGCCTTTCGCGGCGCCGACGGCAAAGTGCGCCTGTTCCGTCCCGATGAGAACGCCCGCCGCCTGATCTCCTCGGGCGAGTACCTCCAGATGCAGGTGCCTCCGGTCGAATTGTTCGTCGATATGGTCCGGCAGGTGGTGCGCGCCAACGAGCGTTTCGTGCCGCCCTACGGCACGGGCGCGTCGCTCTACGTCCGCCCCCTGCTGATCGGCACGGGAGCCCAGGTGGGCGTGAAACCCGCCTCGGAATACCTGTTCATCATTTTCGTCACCCCCGTGGGACCCTACTACAAGGAGGGTTTCCGCCCCATCAAGGTGATCATCGACCGCGACCACGACCGCGCCGCGCCGCTCGGAACGGGGCACATCAAGGCCGGCGGCAACTACGGCGCGAGCCTGGTTTCGGGTTCGATCGCGCACGAAAAAGGCTATGCCAGCGTGCTCTACCTCGACGCACGCGAGAAAAAATACATCGACGAGTGCGGTGCCGCCAACTTTTTCGGCATCCGCGCAGGAAGCTACATCACCCCCGATTCGCACTCGGTGTTGCCGTCGATCACCAACATGAGCATCTGCACGTTGGCCCAGGATATGGGCCTGCAGGTCGAACGCCGCACCGTGGAACTCGACGAGATAGCCTCGTTCGAGGAGGCGGGGGCGTGCGGGACGGCGGCCGTGATTTCGCCCATCGGCACGATCTTCGACCCCGACCGCAACCAAACCTACACCTTCGGAGGCGGGACCGAAGCGGGACCCGTGAGCACCAAGCTCTACAACGCCCTGCGCGCCATCCAGTACGGCGAATCCCCCGACCCCTACGGCTGGACGGTGGAAGTGTAGTATATAAAATCCGACATTTCAGAGGCTCCCGGACCGGGGGCCTTTTTTGTGGAACGAATCTCAGAACCGCGGCGAGGTCATCATCGCCCCGTAAGAGTGGTGGACCGTGAGTTGGTACCTGCCGCCGAAATACCCCAGCACCCCCTGTATGGCACCGCTGCCGGACGGAAGCGGCATCAGGGCGAACGTAGCATAGGAACTGCTCACAACCTGCAACGTATCGGACTGCCTATCGACCAAATGCCGTATATTAATCCCCGGCTCCCCGCACCAGCACATATCCATCTCCCGGTCGATAAACTGTACCTGGTCGAAGGTCACCAGACGGCTCAGAAGCGCCGGTGTCAGACCGCCGATCGTAGCGGGAAGGGGGTCTACGACCACCCGGGGCGTAGTGCGGTCCAGCCGCAGGTGCGTGGCGATCGTCACCTCGGGGATCGGGTCGGTTTCATTCAGCCCGTCGCCCGAAGCGGCACCCAACCGCACGGCTCCCCCGTACTTTCCGAGGGTCAACGAATTGCAATACACTACAACGGTGTAACCCGGAGCGTAGTCATCAAAGATCCCTTCCTTGTCGAGGCTGATCTCGATACCGGCCGTGGCGTCCTGGATGACGAGCAAATGGTAGAAATTACCGAAGCGGTCGTCGCTGACGACTACTCCCGAGATCCTCGCTTCGGAGTTGATCGTGGAGGGGGTTCCCTTGTAGAGCGATTTGAGGTAGGCGATCGAGAGGGTGTCGCCGCGCAACAGGCCGGGCGTCAGTTCGGGCTTGCGGCCGCAACCGCACAACACGGCGACGGCCACCCAACCCAATACTTATGGTGCGCAAAACCCCGGACATCGGAAATAGCTTCCTATTCCCGCCCGTGGCACTGCTTGAATTTCTTGCCGCTTCCGCAGGGGCAGGGGTCGTTGCGCCCCACCTTTTTCTCGACGTGCACCGGGGCAGGCCTGCTGCGGTCGCCCGAGCCGGCGTTGCGCGCGGCTTCCATCCGCGAGGTCTGGAGCTTGGTCATATCGACCTTCGAGCGCTGTTCGGCGCGGCGCTCCTGCATCCGCTCGGCCGAGTTGTCGCGCACGGGGATGTAGCCCTTGTTGAGGATGGTGAGCACGTCGCGGTTGACCTTGTCCAGCATCTTGCTGAACAGCTCGAACGACTCGAATTTGTAGATCAGCAACGGGTCCTTCTGCTCGTAGGTGGCGTTCTGGACGCTCTGGCGCAGGTCGTCCATTTCGCGCAGGTGTTCGCGCCAGTGGTCGTCGATCGAGGTGAGCATCACGATCTTGGAGAACATCTTGTAGATCTCCGTGCAACGGCTGTCGTAGCACTTTTTCAGGTCGACGGGGATGTTGTAGGCCCGTTTGCCGTCGGTGATGGGGATGTAGATGTTTTCGTACATCGCGCCCTGCTCCTTGTAGACGTTTTCGATCACGGGCTGCGCGGTGGTCGCGGCACCCTGGGCGCGGCGCTGGTAGGTGGCCCACACGTCGGCGGCGACCATCTCGGCGAGTTTCGCCTGCGAGGCGTCCTTGAAAGCCTGCTCGTCGAACGAGGGCTGCACGGCGGCCTGGCGGATCAGTTCGTAGGTGAAGTTGTCGAAATCGTCGTCGGCGAAGTTCTCGGCGAAATTCTCGGCGAAGTCCATCACCGTGTTGTTCAGGTCGATCTCGATGCGTTCGCCGTAAAGGGCGTGGCGGCGGCGGGTGTAGATCACCTCGCGCTGCGAGTTCATCACGTCGTCGTACTCCAGCAAACGCTTGCGGATGCCGAAGTTGTTCTCCTCGACCTTGCGCTGGGCGCGCTCGATGGCCTTGGACATCATCCCGGCCTGGATCACCTCGCCCTCCTTGAGGCCCATGCGGTCCATCAGCCCGGCGATGCGTTCCGATCCGAACAGGCGCATCAGGTCGTCTTCCAACGAAACGAAGAACTGCGACGACCCCGGGTCGCCCTGGCGTCCGGAACGTCCGCGCAACTGGCGGTCGACGCGGCGCGACTCGTGGCGCTCGGTACCGATGATGGCCAAACCGCCCGCAGCCTTCACCTCGGGCGTGAGCTTGATGTCGGTACCGCGGCCCGCCATGTTGGTGGCGATGGTCACCTGTCCGCTGTGTCCCGCTTCGGCCACGATCTGGGCCTCCAGTTGGTGCTGCTTGGCGTTCAGCACGTTGTGCTTGATACCCTTGAGTGTGAGCATGCGGCTCAGCAGTTCCGAGATCTCGACCGAGGTGGTCCCCACGAGCACCGGGCGTCCGGCGTCGACCAGGGTGACGATCTCGTCGATCACAGCGTTGTATTTCTCACGTTTAGTTTTGTATATCAGGTCGTCGCGGTCGTCGCGGATCACGGGACGGTTCGTGGGGATCACCACCACGTCCAGTTTGTAGATGCTCCAGAACTCGCTCGCCTCGGTTTCGGCCGTACCGGTCATACCCGAGAGCTTGTGGTACATGCGGAAGTAGTTCTGCAGGGTGACCGTGGCAAAGGTCTGCGTGGCGGCCTCGACCTTTACGCGCTCCTTGGCCTCGATGGCCTGGTGCAGTCCGTCGGAATAGCGGCGCCCTTCGAGGATACGGCCCGTCTGTTCGTCGACGATCTTCACCTTGTTCTCCATCACGACGTACTCGACGTCGCGCTCGAACATGCTGTACGCCTTCAGCAACTGGTTGACCGTGTGGACGCGTTCGCTCTTCAGGGCGTAGTCGTTGACCACCTCGTCCTTCTTCTCCATTTTTTCCTCGGCGCTCAGGTCGCTCCGTTCCAGGTCGGCGACCGTGGCGCCGATGTCGGGCAACACGAAGAACCTGTCCTCGCCCACGTTCTTCGACAGCAGCTCGTGTCCCTTGTCGGTCAGTTCCACCGAGTTGAGCTTTTCGTCGATCACGAAGTAGAGGTCGTCGGTGATCTCGGGCATGCGGCGGTTGTTGTCCTGCATGTAGGTGTTTTCGGTCTTCTGCATCAGGGCTTTAACGCCCGTTTCGCTCAGGAACTTAATGAGCGGCTTGTACTTGGGCAGCCCCTTGTGGGCGCGGTAGAGCAAAATGCCTCCCTCGTCGTTCTTGCCTTCGCCGATCAGCTTGCGCGCCTCGGCCAGCAGTTGGGTGACCAGCGTGCGCTGGATCGAAAACAGGTTCTCGACCACGCCGCGGTATTGTTCGAACATCTGGTCGTCGCCCTTGGGCACGGGACCCGAGATGATCAGCGGCGTACGCGCGTCGTCGACCAGCACCGAGTCGACCTCGTCGACGATGGCGAAGTGGTGCTTGCGCTGCACGAGGTCCTCGGCGGCGATGGCCATGTTGTCGCGCAGGTAGTCGAAACCGTATTCGTTGTTGGTACCGAAGGTGATATCGGCCATATAGGCTTTGCGGCGGTCTTCGCTGTTGGGCTGGTGGCGGTCGATGCAATCCACCGACAGGCCGTGGAACTGGTACATCGGCCCCATCCACTCGCTGTCGCGGCGGGCCAGGTAGTCGTTCACCGTCACCACATGCACCCCCTTGCCGGCCAGGGCGTTGAGGAACACGGGCAACGTGGCCACAAGGGTCTTGCCCTCGCCCGTCGCCATTTCGGCGATCTTGCCCTGGTGCAGCACCACGCCCCCGAACAACTGGCAGTCGTAGTGGATCATGTCCCAGGTGATCGTGTTGCCGCCTGCGACCCACGAGTTGCTGTAAACGGCCTTGTCGCCCTCGATGCGCACGAAGTCCTTCGTTGCGGCCAGGTCGCGGTCGAAATCCGTGGCCGTGACCACCACCGTGGTGTTTTGGGTGAACCTGCGGGCGGTGTCTTTCATGATCGAGAACGCCTCGGGCAGGATCTCCAACAGTTTTTCCTCGATCTTCTTGTCGATGCCTTCGACCAGGCGGTCGACCTCGCCCGAGATCTCCTCTTTCTGTTCGAGCGACGTTTCGGGCAGTTCCAGTTCCTCTTTCAGCGCCACGATGCGCGCCTCGTCTTCGGCGATGTAGTCGGTCACGGCCTGGCGCAACGCGGCGCTGCGGGCGCGGAGCTCGTCGTTGGTAAGCTTTTCGATCGACGGGTAGACCTCCTTGATCTTTTCGACATACGGGGCGACCTCCTTGCGGTCCTTATCGCTTTTGGTTCCGAAGAACAACCGGATCAATCCTGATACTATATCCATTGTGTTATGATTTACGATTTATGATCTACAAAGATAGGGGTTTTTGGGCGACATCCCTACGCTGCGAGCGATATATGTTTCCGAAGATGTACTTGCCCATCAGGCATTCGGCGCAACGGCGGTGGCGGCAATATTCGTTGTTGAGTTCCAGAATGGCCTGTCCTTCGGCGGCGTTGGTGATCTCCATCCCCGAATTGCGCCATCCGTTGATGATCGAGTTGCTCTCGCAGGGCAGGCCCTCGATCATCTCCATCGCCCGTTCGCGGTACGCCTCCTCGCGGGTGCGCAAACCGTAGGCGAACATCATCGGGACCACCAGGTTGATCCCCAGCACCAGGGATTTGGCGCGGCCCACCCGCTTGGGCAGGGAGGCCGAACTTTTGGAGGGCACGTAGTGCGTGTCCCAATATTCCGAGGCCTCGACATCGAAAAAATCGACGAGCTTCGCCTGGTCGGTGCACTCCAGCATCTTCGAAAAATCGAAATTCTCCGAATGCACAAACGAGGCGATCTGCGCGATGCGCATCACGGGATAGTTCCGCACGGTGCCGGAATCTTTCCACAGCGAGGTTTTGATGGGTGTGATCTTGTGTTTGCGGCGCAGGTGCTCGAACTCACGCTTCATTTTCAGCGTGTAGTCATCCTCGAGGCGGTGCTCCAGGAATCCCGAGGCGCCCAGCAGCAGCGACTCGATGGCAAGCAGCGAGTTGCGCTCGGCGTTGATGTACTTCAGGGGAACCGCCTCCGCCAGGGCTTCGTACGCTTCCTTGTGGGCGCGGTCGCCCATGGTGCGGAAATACATGACATAGAACGCCTGGGTCCAGTTTTGCTGGGCGCGCTCGTAGATTTCGAGCACCTCGCCCGCCTTGCGTTCCAGGCGCTCGAGGTAGAGCCGCGTCAGGAACCGGTAGCGGTGGAAGTCGTCGAATTCGGGGACGTAGAAGGCGCAACGGAACATCGCGTCGTTGTTCTTGAGCTGGTTGTAGACCCCGAGCATCGACTCGTCGGCACGCAACACGAGTTGCGGCACGGGGCGGGTGGTGATTCCCGGCAAGGCCCTTTCGATGGTGTAGGGCACCACGCACAACACGCATCCGTAGTAGCCCGGCACGAGCATCGGGTTGTCCGCGTCGGTCACCAGCACGTTGCCTTTGTGCACGGCCCCGTCCAGGTGCACTTCGCAATCGACAAACACACCCTCTTTTTCACCGGGATGGCCCGTCGAGATAACTTCCACCTTCCGGCCGCAGGAGGTACGCAGCTCTTCCTCGCGGAAAAACCGGTTTTTCCACATGTACCTCAGTAATCCTGCGTCTGCCGTGATCATCTTACAACATTCCTAATTCCAAAAGCGCCTCCTCGGAGATCATGCTCCGGTCCCAGGGGGGGTCGAACGTGAGGATCACGTTCACCTCGGTCACCCCCGGCACCCGCGCCGTGAGCGTGTTGACCTCCCCGAGCAGCTGGTCCGCCATGGGGCAGTTGGGCGCCGTGAGGGTCATGCGGATCGTCACCGCACCCGTAGGCTCCACGTCCACTTCGTAGATCAGCCCCAGGTCGTAGATATTGACCGGGATCTCGGGATCGTAGATCCCTTTGAGGACGCCGATGACGTCCTGTTCTATTTTGAGTAGCTCCTGCGGCGTCATGGTCGTGCCTGTTTTTCCCGCTCGGCGTAGGCCGCCGCAAAAAGTTTCATCTGCCGGATCATCGACACCAGGCCATTGGAACGCGTGGGCGAAAGGTGCTCGCGCAGGCCGATGGCATCGACGAAGTAGAGGTCCAGGTCGGCCACTTCGCCCGGCGGGCGCCCGTTCATCACGCGGATCAGCAGGGCGATGATCCCCTTGGTGATGATTGCGTCGCTGTCGGCCGCGAACCACACCAGGCCGTCCTCGTAGCGCGCATCGATCCACACGCGCGACTGGCACCCCTGGATCAGGTAGTTGTCCGTGCGGTGCGCGGGATCGAGGGCCGGCAGTTCGTGCGCCTGCTCGATGAGGTATTCGTATTTGTCGTTCCAGTCCTCGAACATCGAAAATTCCTCGATGACTGCTTCCTGACGGGGATCGGTCATTATTTCAGTTCGTTTACAATTGTTCCTATCGCCCTGCCGGTGGCGGCTACGGGGCGGTTGATTTGCATAATGCGAGCCAAAGTGGGCGCCAGGGAGGTCATATCGACGTCGTCTTCCACGCGTCCCGCACGCAACCCGCACCCCATCATGTAGAGAGGCACATGGGTGTCGTAGTCGTACATCGACCCGCCCGTGGCCACCACCCCGCGCTCCGTGTCGAGCCACCCGGGGACGAGGTTCATCACCACGTCGCCCGAACGCTTGGGATAGAAGCTGTTGGCCGCCTTTTCGCCCCACCCCGGAGCGTAGACGCCGTTCGCAAGCCCAGTAGCCGTCGCCGTGTGCGAGATGCCCTGGAACTGGAGGGCGAACGAGGCCACGCGGTTCTGCACCACCTCGGGCGCCACGTTGATCATTCCCATCAGCGTGCGGTTGAGGTAGAGCTGGCCGTCGAAATAGCCTGTGATCCAGTCGCCCGCGCCGAATTGCGAATTCATGAACCCGCCGACGATCATGCGCATCTGCGTCGAATTGAACTCGCGGTGGACACCTACTTCGCGGTCGGTGGCGTCGCTCGCGCCATGGTCCGAGGTAAGGACGATCAGCAGTTCCTCTCCCTTGATGTTGGCACTGAGGAAGTCGATCAGCTCGGCCAGGTCGAGGTCCAGGCGGCAGAGCATGTCCTCCAACTCCATCGATCCGCCGCCGAACTCCTCGCCGATGAGCCGCGAGGCGTCGAAACAGATGTTGAGGATGTCGGTGTGCGCGTCGCGCCCGAGGTCTTCGTAGATAAAGGCCTGCTTGGCGAACTCCTTGACCAGCGTGTTGGCCGCGGGGGTCGACAGGATAGCGGGGTAGTCGCGCCGGGTTTCGGCCGACCGGCCCTTGAAGGCATCCCCCGAGAGCACTTTGCGGAAACGGCTTTCGGGGGTGATATCCATGACCGAAAATTTCGAGTTGTGGTATTTTTCGCGGGCGTAGACCGGCTCCCACTTATATCCCAGGTATTGTTCGGCCGGGCGGCGGGTGTTGTAATCCTTCACCCACCGGGGCAGCGATTGCATGTAATGGCTCGACGAAACCCACGTGCCGCGGCTGGAATCCATCCAGTAGACGTTGCGGGTGAAACCGCCCAGCACCACGGCCGAAGCCGGGTCGAGGGCCACGGTCACCACTTTCGAGAGGGTGTCTTCGGCCAGCAGGTGGTCGCCCAGCGTGGGCACCGTGAGGTTCAGGGGCGAATAGCAGCCTTTCCCGGCGTCGCAGTCGAGCCCCGCCACATGCGGATCGTCGGCAAGCGCGACGGTTTTGTTGTTCACGTAATCCACCCACCGCGAACCGATCACCCCGTGCACTGCCGGGTTGGCTCCCGTGGTGAGGGTGGCAAGCCCCGCGGGGGTGTTGGTTTGCAGGTAGTTGTACCGGGCCTGGGAAAAATCCGTTCCCGACGAGGCCAGCCGCCGGAATCCTCCCTGGCAGAAGTTATCCCCGAAACGGTCGAGGTAGTCGGGCCGCAACTGGCTCACGACGATGTTGACCACCAGTTTCGGTTTGGTTACAGCGCCCCCGGGCAGGACGGCCAGGAGCAGGGATATAAAAAAGATCGCTCGCTTCATAGAGTCCATTAATCCCGCAAAAATACAAAAAAGAACCGATAATCTTTCTCGATTACCGGTTCTTTTTTGCTTTTCGCAGCATCCACCATTTGCGCAAAGGAAAAGCGATCGCGATCCACCCCGGGAGGATCCCCAGCACCACGACCGGGATCGAAACCGACGAAAACAGCCACACCGCCCCGTTGGCCAGCGCCAGCGCCACGGCCAGCGACAGTCCCGACAGGAACGCCCCCGTCTTGTAACCCGTTTTGTAGGGCTTGCGGCACTGCTTGCAGCGGAAGACCATCTCCACGCCCATCACCCAGGCCCACGGGATCGTCACCCGGGCTCCGCATCCGCAGCAATCGAAGCGACGTGTCATTGCCGGAACAGGGATAATTCCTCCATCAGGTCGAGGTAGGGGTATTTGAGTTGCAGGGCGTGGGTCTTGTGGTACATCGTTTCCAGGAACCGCTTGTGTTCGGCCGTGTCGGAGTGGATGGGGCGGTGTCCGGCGGCTTCGACGATCATTTTGATCTCGGTCATCAGTTCGCGGGTGCTGCGTCCGGCGACACTGTTGCGGAAGATGTTCCACACGTAGTCTATCGCCTTTTCGGAAGGGTGCACCATGTCGTCCTCGTAGAAACGGTAGTCCCGCAGGTCGTCGTTCATGATCTCGAAGGCGGGAAAATAGAAGGCGTTCTCGTTGTTCTCGATCAGCTGGTGGATGGCCAGAAAGAGCGTCGCCTTGCTGAGGTTGTTCTCGGGCAAGCCGTCCTTGAGGTGGCGGATGGGGCTGACCGTGAAGATCACTTTCTTGCCGGCAAGGGCCGAATTGCGGAGCATGTCGTCGAACAGCGCCACGATCTCGTCCACCGAGATCCGCCGGCGGGCGAAGGCGGCCGCGGGCAGTTTGTGGCAGTTGGCCACCGTTTCGCCCGTTTCGACCAACGAGTAGGCCCAGGCCGTGCCGAAGGTGACGATCACATAGTCGGCCTGGCGCAGGGCCTTGGCGCCCGCCTTCATCGACAGGTTGATGTTCCCGAGCACCTGATCGGGGTCCTTGCCCGAAAAGTTGCCGTGGTGGGCGAAGCTGAACCACAGGTCCTCGCGGAGCGTCAGGTCGTCGCGGGTGAAGACCCTCTCCGAGGCGAGCATCGTCAGCGAATCGGCGATCGACAGGGGGTTGTACATCGCCCCCATCGGGTTGCACACGATGCG
This sequence comes from Rikenellaceae bacterium, assembly GCA_031547705.1. Classification (GTDB taxonomy): domain Bacteria; phylum Bacteroidota; class Bacteroidia; order Bacteroidales; family Rikenellaceae; genus JAVBMJ01. Next base: position 34,941 of record JAVBRR010000144.1, read on the forward strand.
GAATTTGTTGCGACGCAGCCGCTCGTAGATTTTTTCGGCGAAACACGACCCGATCGAGAACCCCGACCAGGTGTGGTCGATGCGGAAACCGTATTCGGGCGTTTTGACAGGTGTACGGAAGAGTTGGTCCACGGCTTTGGGGAATTTAGGCAGATTATTTTGCTATCTCTTTTATTTCGATGCCTAATTTGACCTTGCGGTCCCAGGCCTTGACGTGGTCGAAGAAATCCTGGTCGGTTTTCCAGCTCTCGAACTCCTCTTTTTTGGCCACGCAGGTTGCGAGGTAATCGATACGCCCCCGGGCGTCGGGTTTGAGCTGGTAGAGGTAGCTGTCCGCGTCGTCGATCTGCGATACGATGTACGACTCGGGGATCGAAACCGCCAGTCCGCAGGTCTGCTTGCCGAATTTCACGGTGTCGTTGACCGGGAAATCGGTTCCCCACACCGCCGCGACGCGCTTTCCGTCGACCATGTGCGTGTTGTCGGCCATGTTCATCACACCCGTGGCGAATGTGAGGCCGGCGTAATCGCCCGTGATCGTATTCTGCACCTCCATGTCGCGGTGCCCGGCGTAGAGGATGTAGCGCGAGCGCATGCCTATCGTCTTGCCGCCCAGTTCCCAGCCTTCGACAACCATGTCGACCACCGTGCGCACGGGCCCCGTGGCGAGGATCCTCGTCCAGCGCCCCGTCATGGGATCGACGTGGACGGCCTGTTTCTTCGCCGGATCCCAGCCCTTGAGCGTACCCACACCGACCGAATTTTTCACTAATATAATGTCGTCGCCCGAGCCTTTTGCCAACTGCGCGTCGGTCGGGTACCAGATCACCTCTTCCAGTTCGAGCCCCGGGGTGCGCTTACCATAGATATCCACGGTCTGCTTCTTGTCGAAATAGAGGCGGTAGGCGATCAGCTCCGACTCGAACGTCGGGCCGTGGGGGTAGACCACGTTGTACATCGTATCGGCGCCTTCGAAAACTTCCTTCACAGGCACATAAACGGGAGCTTTTTTGGTACCCCGCCGGAGGAACATCTGGGCGAAAACCTTGGCTGGATAGCGGTCGGCAGGAGCCGCCTCGTCCGAAAATTCGATGCGCAGTTTCTTGGTTTCACCCGGGCGGAGGTCCACCACGAAGGCCACTTCTTCGGCTGTGCCGTCGCGGTCGAGGTCGTCGGTCTGGGAAGGTATTTCATTCTTGCCCTCGAACACGCGGGCCGATTTGATCCACGCCCCGGGGAGGGCGATCACGACCGCTTCGTTGGGTTTGGCGATTTTGGCAAGGTTTTTCACGCTGTAGTTTTTCTCGATCGTCTTGGCGCCGCAGGCCGCGGCGACCAGACACAGGGCGATGGTCAGGTAGGTTCTCATGGTGTGTCGGTTGGGTCGTTAGAGTGGTTAAATACGGTTGATTATTATACAAATGTATAAAAAGATTCTTACATTTGTACAAACCGATCATACAATATTATATTGA
>JAVBRR010000086.1:0-28372 GCA_031547705.1 Rikenellaceae bacterium
GTCACCCCGGCGCCGGCGCGGGCCAGGATCGCGTCGCGCACCTGTCCGAAGAGCGCCAGCGACTGGGTTGTCTGCGAAAGCAGGTAGACCGGACGGGCGAAATCGACCGCATCCAAATCTTCCACCCCTTCGACCACCAGCGCGTCGCTGCCGACCTGCCCCGTGAGCCCCACCACTTCGGCGTGCCCCTTTTTCCCGAGGATCACCACCTGTCCACCGACGGCTTGCATCGCCGCATGGGCCTCGACGATGCGTTGCTGCAGCCGCGCCACCACGGGACACGTGGCGTCGATCAGGCGCACTCCCGCACGGGCGGCACGCTCGTAGGTCGAGGGGGGCTCGCCATGGGCGCGGATCAGCACCGTTTCGCCGCGCAGCTCTCCCAGGCCCTCGTGGCCCGTAACCCCCAACCCGAGCGCCCCGAGCCGCTGGACCTCGATGCGGTTGTGGACGATATCGCCCAACGACCACACCCGCTCGCCGCGCCCCAAGGCCTCTTCGGCCTTGGTGATGGCATTCACCACCCCGAAGCAAAAACCCGATTCGGAATCTATTTCGATGTACATACCAATCCGTCGATGAGCCCCGCGACCCACTCCATCTGCTCGTCGAGGGTCATGTGGCTGTTATCCAAAACAATGGCATCAGCGGCCTGGCGCAGGGGGCTGATCGCCCGGCTGCGGTCGGCCTCGTCGCGCGAGCGGATGTTCTCCTCGATCTCGGCCAGCGGCACCTCCTGGCCCTTGGCCCGCAGCTCGTCGTAGCGCCTGCGCGCCCGCACGGCCGGATCGGCGGTCATGAATATCTTCAGTTCGGCGTCGGGGAAGACCACCGTGCCGATGTCGCGCCCGTCCATCACCAGCCCCCGGTCGCGCCCCATACATTGCTGCAGCGCCACCAGCTTGGCCCGCACCCCGGGCACCTGGCTCACGGCGGTCACCGCACGGCTCACCTCGATGCTGCGGATCCGTTCCTCGACATTTTCGTCGCCCAGGTAGACCTCGCCCACCCCCGTCGCGGGGTCGAGCCGGAAGGTGACCGACACCTCGGGCAGGCGGGCGACCAGCGCCGCGACGTCGAGCGCCCCGTCGGCGCCGACAGCCCCCGTGCGGATCGCAAAGAGCGTCACAGCGCGGTACATGGCCCCCGTGTCGACGAAAAGGTACCCCATGCGGCGGGCGATGGCGCGCGCGAACGTGCTCTTGCCGCACGACGAATAGCCGTCGATGGCCACGACGATCTTACGAGGGGAGCACGCCATTGACAGGGATATTAAAAAATATGGTCAGCACGGCCGCGGCGCCCATCGCCACGATCACCGCGCCCGAAATACGGTTGATCCACAACATGTGGCGCGGACGGAACCGGCCCCGCAGCAGGCTCACCGCAAAGGTGAGCACAAACCACCACAGCGCCCCCCCGACCGCCACGCCGAGGATCATGAACAGCCCGTCGACGATGCCGATCTCCTTCGAGATACCGAAAGCGGCGAACAGGGCGACGAATATCAGGATAAAGACCGGGTTGGCCAGGGTGATCAGCAGCAGCGACAGGAAGTCGTGCCACAGGTTGTCCTTGCCCGCGCGGTTGCGGCGGATCTGGATCACGGGGTTGGTAAGGAAGATCTTGACGCCCACGATGATGACGCACAATCCCCCGATCACCTTGACCGCCATGATGTTGTGTTCGATAAACGACACCACGAGGCTCAGCGAGAACAGGGCGATGGCCGAGAACAGCATGTCGGTCGCCGCGGCACCCAGGCCCGAAACGAAGCCCGACTTGTGGCTCTTGCTCAGGGTGCGCTGGATGCACAGCACCCCGATGGGCCCCAGCGGAATGGAGGCCATCAGCCCTATGACGATGCCTTTAAGGAATATCTCGAACCACATACTTGTCCGCCGTTTTGAACCACAAAAATAGTAAATTTTACGCACCCCTGACCTATTCCTCGCCTACGGGCAACTTTATTTTGGAAGTTGGGGGCAAAAACCGTACTTTTGTAGAACGATTTAAATTGCAATAGTATGAGCTTTTTAGAAGAGATCAAACAAAAGGCGCGCCAACGCAAAATGCGTATCGTGCTGCCCGAAGCGACCGAAGAACGCACCCTGAAAGCCGCCGATACCATCATCGCCGAAGGGCTGGCCGAGGTAATCCTCATCGGCAACCCCGCCGTGATCGCCCACATGGCCTCGGAGAACTACCTCGACAACATAGCCGGTGCCACGATCGTCGATCCCGAGAATAACCCAAAAAAAGAGGCTTACGTCGAACTGATGCTAAGCTTGCGCGCCTCGAAAGGGCTCACCGGAGAGCAAGCCGAAGCGCAGATCCGCCAGCCGTTGTGCCTGGCCGCCGTGATGATCAAGGCGGGCGACGCCGACGGCGAAGTGGCCGGGGCCGACAACTCCACGGGCGACGTGCTGCGTCCGGCGTTCCAGTTCGTCAAGACGCTGCCCGGCGTGAGCGTCGTTTCGGGAGCGTTCCTGATGATCCTGCCCGAGGCGACCTACGGCGAAAACGGCATGATGGTCTTCGCCGACTGCGCCGTGCATCCCAACCCTACGGCCGCCGAGCTGGCCGAGATCGCCGTCACCACGGGCCGCACCACGCGCGCCATCGCCGGCTTCGAACCCCGCATCGCGATGCTCAGCTTCTCGACGATGGGTTCGGCCAAGCACGAAATGGTAGACAAGGTGGTCGAAGCCACGCGCATAGCCAAAGAGATGGCGCCCGACATGCTCATCGAGGGCGAACTGCAGGCCGACGCGGCCATCGTCCCCGGCGTGGCGGCCAAGAAAGCCCCCGCGAGCAAGATCGGCGGAAGGGCCAACGTGCTGGTGTTCCCCACGTTGGAAACGGGCAACATAGCCTACAAACTCGTGCAGCGCATGGCCCACGCCGAAGCGATCGGTCCCGTGCTGCAAGGGATGGCCGCCCCGATCAACGACCTCTCGCGCGGCTGCTCGGTGAACGACATCGTGTCGCTGGTGGCCATCACGGCGCTGCAGGCGGCTGGTAGCAAATAACAGAGTAAAGTAATTGCGATCCGCGGGATCGCCGCGCCCGCCCCGAGGGGGGGGGCGGGACGGGCGCGAAATGCGGAGCAAAGGAGCAAATCGTTAAATTAAAAAAATAAAATTGTGGTAATCTTAGTATTGAATTGCGGCAGCTCGTCGATCAAATACCAGGTGATCGAAATGATCCCCGGCGACGGACACCGCCTGTTGGCCAAAGGGCTCATCGAACGCATCGGACTCTCGGAAGGTATCTTCACCCACCGCCCCGCCGACAAACCCCGCTACGAAATCAGCAAACCGATCCCCGACCACTCGGCAGGGATCAACCTGATCATCGAAGCGCTGGTCGACGCCGACCACGGGGTGATCGGGTCCCTCTCGGAACTCAACGCCGTGGGGCACCGCGTGGCGCACGGGGGCGAATATTTCCAGGGCAGCGTGGTGGTCAACCCCACGGTGATGCAGCAGATCGAGAGTTGTTTCGACCTGGCGCCGCTGCACAACCCCGCCAACCTCAAGGGCATCCTGTCGATCGACACCATCCTGCCGGGGTTGCCCCAGGTGGCCGTGTTCGACACCTCGTTCCACCAGAGCATGCCTGCAAAGAGCTACCTCTACGCCCTGCCCTACAAATACTACGAAGAGTACCGCGTGCGCCGCTACGGTTTCCACGGCACGAGCCACAAATTCGTCGCCGAGAAGGGATGCGAAATGACCGGCCTGGATTTCGAGAAATCGAAGATCATAAGCTGCCACATCGGCAACGGCGCCTCGGTGACGGCCATTCTCAACGGTAAATCCTACGACACCTCGATGGGCTTCACCCCCGTCGACGGCCTGATCATGGGTACGCGCTGCGGAAGCGTCGACCCGGGGGCGCTGATCTTCATCGCCGAGAAGGAAGAACTCTCGTGGAGCAAACTCAGCGACCTGATCAACAAGCAGTCGGGCGTGCAGGGCATCACCGGCGTGTCGTCCGACATGCGCGACGTGAAGGCCGCCGCCCAGGCGGGCAACCAGCGCGCCGTGCTGGCCCTGGAGATGTACAACGAGCGGGTGAAGAAATTCGTGGGAAGCTACGCCGCGGCGATGGAAGGGGTCGACCTGGTCATCTTCACGGGCGGTGTGGGCGAAAACGAGGACACGCTGCGCGAATACGTCTGCCACGGAATGGAATTCATGGGCATCGAGTTCGACGCCGAAGCCAACCGCGGGGTACGCGGCGAGGACAAGATCCTCTCCAAACCCTCGTCGAGGGTGAAGGTCGCCGTGGTGACCACCGACGAAGAGCTGGTGATCGCCTCGGACACCTACCGCCTGCTCAAAAAACGCTCGGAATAACTCCCCGCGCCGCTTTTCGAAGCGAAGCTGGCTGAAAATTTGCTACTTTTGCAGGGTATGGCATCGCTTTTCGGAGATATTATCTTTGGACCCGTGCGCAGCAGGCGTTTGGGGCTTTCGCTGGGGGTGAACCTGCTCCCGGCGACGAGCAAGTTGTGCAATTTCGAGTGCGAATACTGCGAGTGCGGATGGCGCGGGACGGGGACGGGCAAAGCGCGTTTCAACCGGCGCGAAGACGTGCGCACGCTGCTCGAAGCCAAACTGCGCGAGATGACGGCCGCGGGCACACCGCCCGACGTGATCACCTTTGCCGGCAACGGCGAACCCACGATGCACCCCGACTTCGAGACCATCATCGGCGACGTGATCGCCCTGCGCGATGCGATCTGCCCCTCGGCCAAGGTGTCGGTGCTGAGCAACGCCACGATGATCGGGCGCGAAAGCGTGCGGCGGGCGCTGGGGCGGGTGGACAACAACATCCTGAAACTCGACTCGGCTTTCGACCGCACGGTCGGGCTACTGAACGGCCCCTCGGGCGATTATACGGTTGCGGAAACGGTGCGTAACATGAAACTCTTCGACGGACGGCTGATCATCCAGACGATGTTCACGCGCGGCGTAGTCGACGGACAACGGGTGGACAACACCACCGAAGAGGAGGTCGCGGCGTGGCTGGCGCTGGTGGCCGACATAGCCCCCGGGCGGGTGATGGTCTACACCCTCGACCGCCCGGCCCCCAACCCCACGCTCGAAAAGGTCGGCGCCGAAGAGTTGCGCGCCATCGCCGCGCGCGTCGAAGCGCTGGGCATCCCGTGCAGCGTTGCAGGATAAACAAATGATTACCAACTAAATAAATTTGTTATGAAAAAGTGGATCGTATTGGGATGGATGTGTCTGGCGGCGCTCGGCGCCCGGGCACAATGGGGTGTGCAGGTTGGAGCTACGTTCACTAACCTGAAACTCTCGGACGTGGCAATGTCCAAAGATTTTCTGAGTACCCGGACGGGGTTCAGCGCAGGGATCACCTATGATTTCAAGGTCATCTGGGGGCTGGGGGTCAACACCGGCCTGCTGTTCGTGCAGCGCAACGTGAAAGAACGCGCCCCGGAGGTGGGCGGCGAGGTGGAGATGGATTTCGTCAACCGTTACTCCTCGATAGAAATTCCCGTGAACCTGAAATACACGTTCCGGATGCTGCCCGTGGTCAAACCCTTCGTCATGGCGGGCGTCTACTTCGATTGCGGCGTGGGAGCCACGGAGCGCGACCAGAAGGTGACCTACGGCGAAACGCTCAACCGCCTGGGCAGCGGCCTGTTGCTGGGCGCGGGCGCGGACCTGCTGGGGCACCTGCGGGTGATGTACCAGTACGACCTGGGCCTCTCGGACCTGGTGCCGGACTCGTGGAGTAACATTAAAACCATGAACCGGGGGCATCGGCTCTCCGTGGGGGTGTTCTTCTGACAACAATCAACTTTGTATAGCACATGGTAACCAACGACCAGATTAGAGAGCTTGTAAGGCGCCAGGATGCGCTGGGGAGGCATCTTTGACATCGCTGCCAAGCGAATAGAACTCGAAGAGGAAGAGGCCAGGACCCACGATCCCGCCTTTTGGGACGACCCCGCCGGGGCGGAGGAGCAACTGCGCAAGGTGGCTTCGATCCGCCGGTGGATCGACGGCTACGCCCGCATCGAATCGCTGGCGGGCGACCTGGAGCTGATGCCCGACTTCGTGCGCGAAGGTGCGGCGACCGAATCGGAGCTCGACGACCAGTACAACAAAACCCTCGCGGCGATCGAGGAGCTCGAGATGCGCAACATGCTGCGCGCCGAGGAGGACAAGTTCGGCGCCATCCTGGAGATCAACTCCGGGGCCGGCGGCACCGAAGCCCTCGACTGGGCCGGGATGCTGCTGCGGATGTACACGCGCTGGGGCGAGCACAACGGCCACAAGGTCAAGGTGCTCGACATCCAGGACGGCGAGGAGGTGGGGGTCAAATCGGCCACCCTGGAATTCGAAGGCGAGTACGCCTACGGTTTCCTGAAGGGCGAAAGCGGCGTCCACCGCCTGGTGCGCCCCTCGCCTTTCAACGCCAACAACAAGCGCCAGACCACGTTCGCCTCCGTGTTCGTGTCGCCCGCCGTGGACGACACGATCGAGATCACGATCAACCCCGGCGACATCGAGTGGGACACCTACCGCAGCAGCGGCGCCGGGGGCCAGAACGTCAACAAGGTCGAAACCGGTGTGCGCCTGCGCCACATCCCCTCGGGGTTGGTGGTCGAGAACACCGAAACGCGCTCGCAGCTGATGAACAAGGAGAACGCCATGCGCATCCTCCGCTCGCGCCTCTACCAGATCGAGCTGGACAAGCGCATGGAGGTCCAGAAACAGCTCGAGGGCGAGAAGAAGCGCATCGAGTGGGGTTCGCAGATCCGCAGCTACGTCTTCGACGACCGCCGCGTGAAGGACCACCGCACGGGGCACCAGACCTCGGACGTGCAGGGCGTGATGGACGGCGGCATCGACGACTTCATCAAGAGTTACCTGATGGCGCTGCACAACTGATCGAAAAAAGAGAGGCCTATTTCCGGACTGCTATTTTATTTTTCATAGTTTTTAGATAATGTCTGTATTTTTCGGGGGTTATTTCGAAAAATAACATTATTTTTTGCGAAAAAAACGAAAATTTACGCTATTCTTATAAAAAAGTAGCTAAATTTGCAGCAAAATACGAAAAAACAAGAAATCAATGTGAGTTTCTTGAAAGAAACTCACAATCCAATAGGCGGATGGCCCGCAGGGCCGGAAGCAAAGCCCTCCCCTACGGACAGGAGAGGGTGGGAGGGGTGATCGAATATCTTGGCGGCTTTGTAAAAGCCGTTAACGCGGGTTCCGGATAAAACTCGCGGGATAAGATCACCATTAGTAATCACTTAAAACGAGTTCTTATCCGAGACTCACGTTAAATTATGGCTTCCCTGCGCTTTAAAGCCCTCGACGAAATGTCGCGGCACGAACCGGTCGAGATCACCGCGACCGACAAGAAAGTTTCGGATTACTTCGGCTGCGACGTCTTCGGGCGCGAGCAGATGCGCCAATACCTGCCCCGCGAGGTGTTCGAAAGCGTCCAGGACGCCATCGAAGAGGGACGCCGCATCGACCGCAAGGTGGCCGACCAGGTGGCTGCAGGGATGAAGAACTGGGCCATGGAGCGCGGCGCGACACACTACACCCACTGGTTCCAGCCCCTGAACGACTCGACGGCCGAGAAGCACGACGCCTTTTTCGAACCCATGTGGGGCGGCGGATCGTTCGAAACCTTCCGCGGCGAGCTGCTCGTACAGCAGGAGCCCGACGCCTCGTCGTTCCCCAACGGCGGCCTGCGCAACACCTTCGAAGCGCGCGGTTACAGCGCCTGGGACCCCTCGTCGCCGGCGTTCCTGATCGACCGCACGTTGTGCATACCCAGCATCTTCGTGGCCTACACGGGCGAGGCGCTCGACTTCAAAACCCCGTTGCTCAAGTCGCTCGCAGCGCTCGACAAGGCGGCCGTGGAGGTGTGCCAGTTGTTCGACCGCGAGGTGACCAAGGTGGTGGCGACACTGGGCTGGGAGCAGGAGTATTTCCTGGTGGACGAGGCGCTCTACAACGCCCGCCCCGACCTGGCGCAGACCGGGCGCACCCTGATGGGCCACACGGCGGCCAAGGACCAGCAGCTCGACGACCACTACTGGGGCGCCATCCCCGAGCGCGTAAGCCGCTTCATGAAGGAGTTCGAACAGCAGTCGTACCGCCTGGGCATACCCCTGAAAACTCGCCACAACGAGGTGGCCCCCAACCAGTTCGAGTGCGCCCCCATGTTCGAGGAGGCCAACATCGCCGTCGACCACAACACGCTGCTGATGACCGTTATGCGCAAGGTGGCGGCGCGCCACCGCCTCAAGGTGCTCTTCCACGAGAAGCCCTTCATGGGCGTCAACGGCTCGGGCAAGCACTGCAACTGGTCGCTGGCCACCAACACGGGCGTCAACCTGCTCGCCCCCGGCAAAACGCCCAAGAACAACATCCAGTTCCTCACCTTCTTCGTGAGCACGCTCATGGCCGCCTGCGAGCACGGCACGCTGATCATGGCATCGATCGCCTCGGAAACCAACTCCCACCGCCTGGGCAGCAGCGAAGCCCCGCCGGCGATCCTTTCGGTATTCGCCGGATCGACGCTCAACGCCGCCCTCGACTCGATCGAGGAGCGGGTGAGCGAAAAGAAACTCTCGCCCGACGAAAAGACCGGCATCAAACTCGACATAGGCAAGATCCCCGAGATCCTGCTCGACAACACCGACCGCAACCGCACCTCGCCCTTCGCCTTCACCGGCAACCGCTTCGAGTTCCGCGCCACGGGGTCGGCATCGAGTTGCGCACCCCCGCTGATCGTGATTAACACCGCCGTGGCCCAGCAGCTCACCCGCTTCAAGGCCGAGGTCGACGCCCTGGTCGAACGCGAGGTCAAAAAAGACGAGGCCATCCTGCACGTGCTGCGCAAATACATCGCCGCCTCGAAAAAGATCCGCTTCGAGGGCAACGGCTACAGCCCCGAATGGCACGCCGAAGCCGCCCGGCGCGGCCTGCGCGGCATCAGCAACGTGCCCATGGCCTTCCGCGAGTTCCTCACGCCCGAAAGCATCGCCCTGTTCCAAGAACACCGCGTACTGAACCACGCCGAGCTCGAGGCGCGCTACGAGGTGAAAAACGAAACCTTCCTCAAGAAGGTGCAGATCGAGTCGCGCGTGATCGGCGACCTGGCCGCCAACCACATCATACCTACCGCGATACGCTATCAGAACGTGCTGGTCGAAAACGTGCGCGGCATCAAGGAAGAATTCCCCTCGGAGTTCGAATACCTCGCCGACGAGGAAATCAAAACCATCCGCCACATCGCCGAGTACGTCAAATTCATCCGCGCCGAATCGTTCGAAATGGTCGAGGCGCGCAAACGCTGGAACAACGTCGACAACATCGCCGAACGCGCCCTGGGCTACGAAACCGAGGTGCGGCCCTACCTGGTTTCGATACGCCAGTGGATCGACAAACTCGAACTGATCGTCGACGACCGCCTCTGGCCCCTGCCCAAGTACCGCGAATTGATGACCCTCAACTAAGACCTGTCCCGATCGGGACGATTACCGGGCGATGGCGCCCGAACCGATGAGTTCGTCGCCGGCGTACCAGGCTGCGAATTGTCCGGCGGTGATGCCGCGCTGGGGGGTGTCGAAGAGGACGTAGCCGCCTCGGGGGGTGACGTGGAGCGTGCCGCCCTGCAGGGGCTGGCGGTAGCGTATACGGAAACTGAACCGGCGGCTTTCCCCGGCCTGCAACGCTTTGTCGGGACGGACCCAGTGCATCTCCTCGGGCAGGATGTGCAGGGCGCGGCGCATAAGCCCGGGGTGGTCCTGTCCCTGGCCTACGTACACGACGTTGCGTTCGGTATCGATGCCGATCACGAACAGGGGTTCGGGTTTTCCGCCCACCTGAAGGCCCTTGCGCTGCCCGATGGTGTAGAACCAGGCGCCGCCGTGCTGCCCGACCACACGCCCCTCGGCGGGGGTGTAGACAAATGGCGCGGCAAGCTCGGCCAGGCTTTTTTCGCCGTCGGACGCGGCACTCGCGTAACCTTGCCAACCGGCCGGGATTTCGACGATGTCGCCCTGCCGCGAGGCGAGTTTCTGTTGCAGGAACACGGGCAGATCGACTTTACCTACGAAGCAAATACCCTGGGAATCTTTGCGTTCGGCCGTGGCCAGTTTTTGCTCGCGGGCGATGCGGCGCACCTCGTCCTTGACCATCCCGCCGATGGGGAAGAGCGCCGCCGCAAGCTGCTGCTGCGAGAGCTGGCACAGGAAATAGCTCTGGTCCTTGTTGCCGTCCACTCCGGCCAGGAGGCGGTAGGTTTTTGTGCCGTCCACGGAGATCTCCTCGCGCCGGCAGTAGTGTCCCGTGGCGACGTATTCGGCCCCGAGGGCCTGGGCGGCGCGCAGGAACTCGTCGAACTTGATCTCGCGGTTGCACAGCACGTCGGGGTTGGGCGTGCGTCCGCGCTCGTATTCGGCGAACATGTAGTCCACCACGCGGGCGCGGTACGCTTCGCTCAGGTCGACGGTGTGGAATTCGATGTCGAGTTTGCGGGCGACCAGCTCGGCGAACAGGCGGTCGTCGTACCAGGGGCAGTCGCCGGCGAGCGTGCCCGCGGTGTCGTGCCAGTTGATCATAAACAGGCCCACCACGTCGTGGCCCTGCTCCTTGAGCAGCCACGCCGCGACACTCGAGTCGACGCCTCCCGACAGTCCGATCACTACACGCGCCATATTATTGCTTGAATGTTTCGATATAACCTTCGGGCAGGGAGAAAGTTACGATTTTTTTGCGGGCGCTTACCTTTTCGATGAATTCGTCCATGGCGGGGACCAGCACTTCCGATCCCGCGATGTCGACGGCCAGCAGGGGGTTCATTTTGTGGTGCAGAAAAGCGGTGATTTGGCCCTCCACGCCCGGGGCGAGCAGCGCCTTGTAGCCCACCAGGTCTTCCATCGCGTGGCCCACCTCGCCGGCGGATTGGCTGCCGGCACTGGTGTAGAGTTCCAATCCGACCAGTTCCCCTGCTCTGGCGGGGGTGTCGAAATCGGCGAACGCAACCAGGGCGCCCGAAGCTCCGTGCGGCTGGAAACTGTCGAAAAACAAAGGAACCACCAGCGAATCGATCTTCGCAAAAAGTGGTTCCTTCGTGACTGTTTCTCCGTCCGCGGGGTTGTAGAGGCTGATCACAACCTCGCTACCCGGGCCAAAGCTCCTGGATACACGCCCGAAAGGTTTCAGGGTGTCCATTCTTGGGTATTTTTATGCCTCGGCTTCGGTGCTTTCGGCAGGTGCTTCTTCAGCGGCGGGAGCTGCTTCTTCTGCGACAGGTGCTTCGGCAACTGCTTCTTCCACTGCGGGAGCTTCGACGGCTTCTTCTTCGGCCACTTCGCCCGCAACCTCTTCGGCAGCTTCTTCGGCTACTTCCTCTTCGCTTCCGGCCTCTTCGGCTTCGGCGGCGGCTTTCTTGGCTGCTATGGCCTTGGCTTTCTCTTCCTTGGCTTTCTTTTCGGCGGCCAGGCGCGCTTTGTCGGCGGCTACCTTGTCACCGGCCAGCTTGGTCGATTTGTCGGCGATCTTGCCGGCTTTTTCGCCGAGCCATTTTTCGAATTTGGCTTCGGCGTCTTCGGCCGTGAAAGCGCCTTTGGCTACACCGCCGAGCAGGTGTTTCTTATAAAGCACTCCCTTGTACGAAAGGATTGCCCGGCACGTGTCGGTGGGTTGGGCGCCTTTCTGCAACCACTCCAGGGCCGAGTCGAAACAAAGGTCGATGGTGGCGGGGTTGGTGTTGGGATTGTAAACTCCGATTTTTTCGATAAATTTACCATCACGTGGCGCCCTGCTGTCGGCCACGACGATGTGGTAAAAGGCGTAGCCTTTTTTGCCGTGCCGAGATAATCTGATTTTTACAGGCATTTTTTTGAAATTAAACGGTTAATATTTCGCCTTCGGACAATTAATGTCCACGGCGGGTTGCAAAAGTAGGATTTTTGCCCGGAACTACCAAATATTCCGGCGAATTATTTTATCCGCCCCGGCGAATAGCGTCACTTTACGAAATTCTTTCTACTTTTATGGGTGGTTATAAGTTGCATAATTAATTTAGGGGTTTTATGAAAAACGCTATAATCTCTCTTGTATTCGTTCCTTTGTGCGTAAGTTGTGCATCTCTTAAATATGGGAAAGAATATAAAAGCACAGAGGCGATTATTTATTATGAAAATCAAAAGGATAATTGGCGAACTCTCCCCACAAAAGAGGATGTGTTGAATTTCCGGTCGGAATATTTCACAGTATCGGAAATTGATTACGCCAAGATTTACGGGCCTGATTACTGGCAAAATGACACCATCCATTTTCTCAGTCCCTATGACGAGAACCTGTCCTGGCAGAACCCATGTCGCCGAAAGTCTGATTCTATCTTGGATGCCTGGCACGAACTTTATGCTAAACTGGGCGATTCTGTTGATCTGTCTTATCCGCAACTAGATTCTATCGGAGGCATATGCACGAAGTATATCATAAAACACGAGAAAAAGGATAGCCTGGAGTGCGTCCTTTATGAAGATTATCGTTACAATGGACTTTTTTCCACTGGTGTTGGCCTGGCCGTTTCAAAAGATGACGGCGTAACTTGGAATTACTATTATACGGGGCTTTACCTGCGCCAACCGATAGAGCTGAAATGGTACTCTAAAATACCCCTTATTGCAGATGAAAATACCTTTCAGATAGAGGCTGCCATGTTGTGCCAATTAGATCATTTCTATCTTCCGGTAGGAGGCGGAGGGTTCGAGGTGATTAAAGACGGGTTAGTCGTGACATTTGATCTGAATATTCTGAGCAGAGACTCTGACGGGGATGGTTTGACGGATGTTTTGGAGAATAAATTTCGTACAGATCCTTATAATCCGGATACCAATGGAAACGGAATAGCAGATAATGTAGATGCGAACCCCAGGTTTAACGTGCTCCCGTCAGAGCGTACAATTATTTACCAAATGTTATTGGATAAAGAATTTGCGCCAATAACATACGATCTTGAGGAGTGGACGAAGATGAGTTTACGCAAAAGAAAAAAAGTCAATTTTGCAAATTGGAATTGGCCTTCGATCGCAGTTCCATTCGATCTGCCATCTGCCACGAATGTGAATGATACTGCAACGACCGTTTTAATTATCTCCGATGATCCTGCTTTGTATGCTGTTCGGCCCCAATATGCACGGGTAATCATTCTAACTTCGGAAGAATATAGCCAAACAAGATCGCCTGTCTTTCTTTCAGAACTAGACGAGATTTCAATATCGCCTTTCTTTAAGATCGATAACAAGAAGGATCAATATATATTAAATATGCATTATAAGTCGCGGGGGGCGACGTATCTGATTAAAAGAAATAATAAGGGATGGAAGGTTGAGCAAATATCATTTACTATGAGCTAAATAAATGAGGATAAAATAGTTGTAAAAATAAAAACCGCCTTGTTTACAGCTTGTTGCCTGCCGGGGAAACGCCTCCATCTTAATAATTGCAAAACTCGCAAAAAACCGTTACTTTTGTTCCCCGATTACGTTAAATCGATAGGGTTCCGTAGCTCAGTTGGATAGAGCAACAGCCTTCTAAGCTGTAGGTCGAGCGTTCGAACCGCTCCGGAATCACACCAAAAAACCTGCGGCCGATGGAGGTCGCAGGTTTTTTAATGGTCGTCTGCACGTCAGTTCACCGTCGGCAGGAACGAGTACTCGTGCGAGTATTCCATCATCTGGGCGGGGTAGTCGGCGGTGTATTCGATCTTCACGTCGACGATCTGGCCGTTCTCCATCACGGGTTTGTAGACCGGGTTGACAAAGCCCGCGTAGGGTTCGAGGTTGAGCGCGGCGTAGCGTTCGAGCACCTCGGTGTGCAGCGCCGGATCGACCTTCACGGCGTAGGTTTCGACCAGCGCCTTGCCCGCCTCGAAGTCGCCGGTGCTCTTGATGCGCTGGATCTCGGCGAGCAGGTCGCCGAACAGCGTGCGCAGTTTCTCGAAGTCGTTGACCACCACGTAGGTCTTGCCGTTCTCGTGCACCATTTCGATCACGTTGTCGGCGCGGCCGCGCTCGTAGCACCATTCGGCGACGAGTTTGCGGTTGCGCATGTGGGCCTGTTCGACGTTTTTACCCGGCTGTATGCGGGTGAGTTGGGTCATCATGCCGTTCATGATGTAGGTCGCGTATTCGGCTTTGTACACCTCCTCGGAGGGCACGATCCCGAGCTCGATCATCTTGGGGTCGGCCAGGTAGTAGAGGGCGAAGAGGTCGGCGCGGGCCTCTTCGAGGGCCGAGCCGTAGTTCTTCAGCTCGTCGCCCTTCACGCCCGGGGCGAGCTGTCCCGAACCGTGCCCGAGGCACTCGTGGAGGTCGGTGTGGAGGTTATTGGCCAGCGATCCGTAGGTGTCGGCGCGTTTGCGGTCTTCGGCGCGGAGCATGAACTCTTCGCGGAAGCCGTTGCCTTTGGCGGCCTGGTCGTAGGCGTCGGTGATGTTTTCGATCGTCACGGATTTCGAGCCGTAGTCGCGGCGGATCCAGTCGGCGTTGGGCAGGTTGATCCCGATGGGGGTGGCGGGGTAGCAGTCGCCGCCCAGGATGGCTGCGGTGATCACTTTGGCCGTCACGCCTTTAACCTGCGGTTTGCGGTACTGCGGGTCGATCGGGGCGTTGTCTTCGAACCACTGGGCGTTGCTGCTGATTATTTCGGTGCGGCGCGTGGCCTCGATGTTCTTGAAGTTGACGAGCGATTCCCACGAAGCCTTGTAACCCAGGGGGTCGCCGTAGTTTTCGGTGAATCCGTTGACGAAATCGACCCGCGACACGGTGTCCTGCAGCCACAGGATGTTGAACTCGTCGAACTGGCGCAGGTCGCCGCTGTGGTAGTAGGCGATGAGTTTGCGCAAGGTGCGCTGCTGCTCGGGAGTGGCCACCTCGGCGGCTTTTTCGAGCCAGAAGACGATCTTCTCGATGGCCCGTCCGTACATCCCGTCGGTTTTCCACACCCGTTCGACCAGCGCGCCGTTCTCTTTCACCAGCTTGCTGTTCAGCCCGTAGGAGATGGGGCGCGGATCGCGCGGATCGGTCATGGCGGCGTAGAAGGCTTCGGCTTCGGCCTGGGTGACGCCTTCGTAGTAGTTCTCAGAGGAGGTGAGGAGCATATCGACCCCCTCGGCCTGGTTGACGCGCAGGTGGTACAAAGCCGGATTGAAGATCACCTCGCGCACGAGCGCCGTAAGTTCGTCCGCCGTGCCGTAATCCGACGGGAAGAGCTCCACGGGGGTCGCTGCTACGAGCGCGTCGAAGTATTCGGCCGCGAATCCCGGCGTGAACTTATCGCCCGAGTAGTGGTGGTGTACGCCGTTGGCGAACCACACTTTTTTGAGGTATTTCTCGAACTGCTGCCACTCGTCGGCCTTGCGGTCGCCCTTGTAGCCGGCATAAACGGCTTCCAGGGTGCGGCGCACGGCGAGGTTGTACTTGAAATTCTGGTCGAAGATGATGTCGCGGCCGCACAGCGCAGCCTGGCTGAGGTAGTAGATCAGCTTTTTCTCTTCGAGGGGCAGTTGTTCGAATCCGGGCACTTCGTAGCGGAGCACCTTGATGTCGTCGAAACGGTCGACCACCCAGCTTGCGGGTTCGGTGCCCGGGCGGTTGCAGGCCCCCAGCGTCAAAAGGATAGAGCTCATAAATATAAGAGTTACATGTGCTTTCATGGGTTAGTATTTTATAAATTATACGCAAAGGTACGGTTTTTTTGAACAATTCCCCCCGTTTGTTAATCATAATTCATACCTTTGTAACCTGTGTTTGGATGATTTTATGCGAATTTTCACCGAAATCAGCGCGTTGAAGGATTACCTGGCCTCGAAAGAGCGCCGCGGAGTGGGTTTCGTGCCCACGATGGGGGCGCTGCACGCGGGGCACCTCTCGCTGGTCGGGCGGGCCCGCGCCGAGTGCGACACGGTGGTTGTCAGCCTGTTCGTCAACCCCACGCAGTTCAACGACCCCCGCGACCTGGAGCGTTATCCGCGTACGCCTGCCGAGGACATCGCCCTGCTGGAAGAGGCGCGCGTCAACGCGCTCTTCATGCCTTCGGTCGGGGAGATCTATCCCGCTGAGGACGAGCGTATTTTCGATTTCGGCGACCTGGACAAGGTGATGGAAGGGGCTACGCGCCCGGGCCATTTCAACGGTGTGGCACAGGTCGTGAGCCGTCTTTTCGAGATCGTCGATCCCGCGAGGGCCTATTTCGGCGAGAAAGATTTCCAGCAGGTGGCCGTCGTCCGCGCGCTGGTGGAGATGATGGGGAGCGACGTGGAAATTGTAGCGTGCCCGACCCTGCGCGAGAGCGACGGCCTGGCGATGAGTTCGCGCAACGCGCTGCTTACGCCCGGGTGCCGCGCTGCGGCGCCGAGGATCTACGCCGTGCTGTGCGAAGGGGTGGCCAAGAAGGGCGAGATGTCGCCGTGCGAGGTCGAACGCTGGGTGGCCGGCGAGATCGACCGCACGGAAATTCTCGCGACGGTCTACTTCAGCATCGTCGATGCGGCGACGCTCCAACCGGTCGAACGGTGGAACGACGCGCCCGCCCTGCGGGGCTGCATCGCCGTGCGTGCGGGCGAAGTGAGGCTGATAGATAATATCGCATATTGAAAGTAGTACATCATAAAGGACAACCCATGTTTATCGAAATCCTCAAATCGAAGATCCACCGCGCAACGATCACCGAAGCCAACCTCCACTACGTGGGCAGTGTGACCATCGACGAAGACCTGATGGACGCCGCCAACCTGATCGCCGGCGAGAAGGTGCAGATCGTCAACGTCAACAACGGCGAGCGCCTCGAAACCTACGTCATCCGCGGCACACGCGGCAGCGGCCAGGTGTGCCTCAACGGTCCGGCCGCCCGCAAGGTGGTCGTGGGCGACGTGGTGATCATCGTTTCCTACGCGACGATGGAATTCGAGCAGGCCAAGACATTCGAACCAACCGTCATATTTCCCGATACAGCAACCAACAGATTGATAAGATGAGAAAGAGAGCAGCCGTCGTAGGATACGGTAACATCGGAAAGTACGTAGTCGACGCCCTGGAGGCGTCCCCTGATTTCGAGATTGCGGGCATCGTGCGCCGCGATCCGTCCAACCCTCCCGCCGAACTGGCGGCCTACAAGGTGACCGACTCGCTGTCCAAACTCGGCGCGGTCGACGTCGCCATCCTGTGCACACCCACCCGCAGCGTCGAAAAACAGGCCCTCGAAGCCCTCGCCGCGGGGATCAATACCGTAGACAGTTTCGACATCCACACGGGTATCGTCGCCCTGCGCCGTACGCTCGATGCGGCGGCCAAGAAACACAACGCCGTGAGCATCATCTCCGCCGGCTGGGACCCGGGCAGCGACTCGGTGGTGCGTGCCCTGCTCGAAGCCTGCGCGCCCAAAGGCATCACCTACACCAACTTCGGCCCCGGCATGAGCATGGGCCACACCGTGGCGGTCAAGGCCGTCGAAGGCGTCCGCGCCGCGCTGTCGATGACCATCCCCACGGGGACGGGCATCCACCGCCGGATGGTTTACATCGAGTTGCAGGACGGCTACAAGTTCGCCGACGTGGCCTCGCGCATCAAGGCCGACGACTATTTCGCCCACGACGAAACCCACGTCACGCAGGTCGAGAGCGTCGATGCCCTGCTGGATATGGGGCACGGGGTGAGCCTGGTGCGCAAGGGGGTGAGCGGCCGCACCCAGAACCAGCGTTTCGAATTCTCGATGAACATCTGCAACCCGGCGCTCACGGCGCAGATCCTCGTGGCTTCGGCCCGGGCTTCGCTGCTGCAGCGTCCCGGCGCCTACACGATGATCGAGATCCCGCCCGTGGACTTCCTTCCCGGCGACCGCGAGTCGCTGATTGCCAAACTGGTATAAGAAAAAACCCTGCGGGGATAGCTATTTTACATTGGGCCTGTTGTTTATTCCTGCAGGGCCTTGTCGAACATTTTATTTATTCTCGGTTGGATAAACCATATCCCGATCGGGAAGAACCAGATAAGAAAAAACTCACCCGCGTAGTCGCTGAAGGTAACCGGCCGCTGCCATTCGACCGCTTTCAGTGATTTCGCAACGAAATTAAGACAGTAAATGACGCAAAATATTGCAAACAGGTGGAGCGGTATGATGATGCCCAGGCTGGCAAAAATGACAGATACGTCCGGTTCTCCGCTTTCAAATAAATGGATAAGGACCGTAAACATAAAAATGCAGTAGCAGATCATATATACGACCGGAATAAACACGAACCACCTGAATGTCGTCAGGTTCATTTTGACCGTGCCGGGCAATTTTTTGTTCAGATTTACCCCCAGGGTGTAGAGCCACCCATAGAAAACACCCATAATGAGAAAAATCGCCAAAAAGATTATCGACAGCGTCCATCCCGTAAACATTGCTGTCGGATCAAATGACACAAAGGCAAATCTTATTATCGATATCATCTGAACGATAACAGGCATGCCGATCACCAACACAAAAAGCTGCCAGTGCTTGAGTTTTAGGAAGAAGTTCATATTGGTTTATTTTAAAGGTCTTTCTCAGAACCTATTCACGTAGGGATCCTCGCGCTCGATATTCTTGAAGTAGCGGTAGGTGTTCACACGCACCTCGCCGATGGCCTCCTCGTCGCAGACGATGATGCCGTGCTTGTGCAACTGGAGCGCGCTGATGGTCCAGCAATGGTTGTAACCCCCTTCGATGCCGTGGCGCAGGGCCTCGGCTTTCTCGGTCCCGATGGCCAGGATCAGCACTTCCCGCGCGTCCATCAGCGTGCCCACGCCCACCGTGAGGGCGGTCCGGGGCACTTGCGCGATGTCGTTGTCGAAAAAGCGCGAGTTGTCGATGATGGTCCGCTGGGTGAGTGTCTTGAGCCTCGTGCGCGAAGCCATCGACGAGAACGGCTCGTTGAAGGCGATGTGCCCGTCGGCGCCCACGCCCCCCACGAAGAGGTCGATCCCGCCGGCGTCGAGAATCTTCTGCTCGTATTCGACGCACTCCTGGTAGGTGTTTTCGGCGTTGCCGTTGAGGATGTTGACGTTCTCGGGAAGGATATCGATGTGGCTGAAAAAATTATCCCACATAAAAGAATGGTAGCTCTCGGGGTGGGATTCGGACAGGCCGATGTATTCGTCCATGTTGAAGGTGATCACCTTTTCGAACGACACCTGCCCCGCCCGGTACAGGGCGATCAGTTCGCGGTAGGTTTCCAGCGGCGTGGAACCCGTCGGCAGTCCGAGGACAAAGGGCCGGTTCTCGGCCTCGACGCACTGGTTGATGCGCGAGGCGATGTAGTTGGCAGCCCACCTGGCCACTTCGCCGGGCGTGTCGTGGATCAGTACTCTCATAATCGTACCTGTTTGTTGCCCGCAAAGTTACAAAAAAAGCGTTGGCACGGTATAATGCTAAAAGTTTTTTTTAGCTTTACGTTCTAATTAAAATCCAATCGGTTTCCCTCGATGAAAAAACTATTTCCGATCCTTGTGGTGGTGACAGCGGCCGTGGCCGCGGGCCAGAGAACGGCGGCGCAGGTCCAGCCGCCGAAAACTCCTTCCGTCGCCCGCATCACACCCCACTTCACGCCCACTACCCGGACCGTCTGGATGCCTTCCGGGGAGATCCACGAATACAATTTTTCGGGCCGGTATGTCGGCGACGGCGTTTTCCGGTGGGACGAAGGGTTCGACCGCGACCAGGGACCGAGCGATTACCGGTCGGCGCTCTACGACATCCGGGGCAACCAGTTGACCGGCTACGGCGACACTTTCAGTTACGGCTGTTTCGATGGCGGGGTCGCAATCTGCCGATGGAGTAGCTCCGGGGGCGAAGAGCGGATAGGGATATTGTACAAGGACATGACCTACATCGAGTTGCCCGAAAAATACAAGCGCGCGACCGATTTTGTGGACGGTGTGGCCGCCGTGATCGGAGATGTCGCCGTGCCCGGGGGCACCGTGTCGCGCAACAGCTACATCGACCGCACGGGCCGCGAAGTCTATCCCGCGCTCCGGTCGGCCAAGCGCTACGGCTATTTCCCGCAGGAGGGTTATCCGCGCCGCCTGTGCGACGGGCTGCGCGCCTACTACGACTTCGACTCCCGGCTTTATGGTTATGCCGACGCGACGGGCCGGATCGTCATCCCCGCGGCCTACCCCCAGGCGGGGGACTTAAGCAACGGCCTGGCCCCGGCGGTGTTCAAGAACGATATCGGCGACTACTCCTGGGGGATCATCGACAAGGCGGGGAAAGAGGTGCGAAAACACATCATGCCGCTCAGCGACAAACCGGATGTTCCGGGGAAGTATAAAAACGGCTACTTCCGGGTGGCCACCGAATACGGCCGCTCGTTCTATGTCGACCGCACGGGATTGCAGTCGATCGATTCGTATATTTTCGCAACCGATTTCGAACAGGGTTACGCCGTTGTGATCTCGTCCGACCTGATGGGTTTCACTACGTTCGATGCGGTGGTCGACACCCGGTTCGAATCGGTGACCACCGACTACAAGAAGTCGTACGAAAACTATTCCCGCGCCCCGAATCCCGACAAAGGCCCCGGCATCATCTACGAGTCGGGCAACGCGTCCTATTTCGTCACACCCGGCGGGATCGTCATTCTGGCCGCGGAGCATCCCGGCGACCTGATTTCGCGCTTCGGCAGGGAGAAAGCGGCCTATTGCAGGGTACACATCGACGGCCGGGAGTACGAAGGGCTGATCAACCGCGCCGGCGAGATGACCGTCGTTTTTTCCGGCGACACGCGCTACCGGCAGGGGGAAACTAAAACTGATATGCCCCGAAAACGGTAACTATCCCTTCGCGTATATTATTTTTTTATATTGTTGCGGAAGTCTGCGAAAAAATAGTACTTTTGTATCAATTGGAAAATAATAAACTAAACAATGCCTTTTGTCTGTGACAAGGACAGGGTAACGAACAAAAAACCGGATTGGCTTAAAGTAAGATTACGCAGCGAAGAGAAATACGCCCAGGTAGCGCAAATCGTCCGAGAGCATTCGCTGGCCACTATCTGTGGCAGCGGGATGTGTCCCAATAAAGGGGAATGTTGGAGCCGGCGCACAGCCACACTGATGATCATGGGCGAAGTGTGCAGCAGAAGTTGTGGATTCTGCGCCACGGCAACCGGTAAACCGTTACCGCTCCAGGAAAGTGAACCCGCCAGGGTTGCACGGTCGGTGCGCCTGATGGAACTGCGCCATTGCGTGGTCACATCGGTCACGCGCGACGACCTGCCCGACGGCGGAGCCGCCCACTGGGCGCGTGTCCTGGAAGCCATCCGCGCCGAGAATCCCGAAACCACCCTCGAAGCCCTCATTCCCGATTTCGACGGGCGCGGGGATCTGCTCGACGTTTTTCTCGCCTCGCATCCCGACATCGCGGGACACAACCTCGAAACCGTCCACCGGATCACCCCCCTGGCCCGCAGCCGCGCCACGTACGAAGTGAGCCTGCGCACGCTGGAGTGGATGGCGTCGCGGGGTGCGGTGGTCAAGAGCGGCCTGATGGTGGGCCTGGGCGAGAGCGAGGCCGAGGTACTGGAGGCGCTGGACGACCTGCGCGGGGCGGGATGCCGGATCGTGACCCTGGGGCAGTACCTGCAGCCCACGAGGCGCCACCTGCCCGTCGCGGAATACGTCACCCCCGAACAATTCGAAAAATACAAGACCGAGGCATTGGCCCGTGGTTTCGACTACGTGGCCAGCGGTCCCCTGGTGCGTTCGTCCTACCTGGCCGAGCAGGCGCTGGAGCATTGCGGCATAACGAAACCGGATAACGGCGACGCCCGGATCGAAATATAAATCGCGTGGAGAGCGTTAAGTACATAGACGCGGGACTGGTCCCCTACGGCGAATGCAAGGAGTTGCAGGAGCGCTGGTTCGACGCTCTGGTGAGCACCAAGCGCGAGGGACTGCGGGGCGGGCAGGCGGTGATTGTGTGCGAGCATCCCCACGTCTACACCCTGGGGCGCAACGGCCTGGCGGACAACCTGCTAATCCCCGAAGAGTTCCTGCGGGGACTGGGGGCGGAGTTCGTCCGCACCGACCGCGGCGGCGACATCACCTACCACGGTCCCGGGCAGTTGGTCGGTTACCCGATCCTCGACCTGGAGCGGATGAAGATGGGAGTGAAGGACTACGTGGCCTGCCTGGAGCAGAGTGTGATGGACACGCTCGCGGATTACGGGCTGGAGAGCGGCCGGATCCAGGGCGCTACGGGCGTGTGGATGAAAGGAGGGCCGTTGCGCAAGATCGCCGCCATCGGGATCCGGTGTTCGAACTGGGTGACGATGCACGGCTTTGCGTTGAACCTCTCGACCGACCTGGAGTGGTTCGGTTACATCAACCCTTGCGGTTTCACCGACCGCGGGGTCACTTCCCTCGAACGGGAGTTGGACCGCGAGGCCGACCCCGGGGAGGTGAAGGCGCGCTGGAAAGCGCATTTTGGCGAGATTATGAATATTAAAATAGAATAACCATGCCTGTCGAAAAACATTGGGTTCTCAGACCCCAGGCCGATCCGGGAACAGCAGCCAAACTGGCTGACGAGCTGGGGATCGCGCCTGTACTGGCGAACCTGTTGATTCAGAGAGGCGTAACGACTGCCCGTGAGGCCGACGGATTTTTCAATCCCCGGCTGGAGGCGCTGCACGATCCGTTCCTGATGAAGGACATGGACCGCGCGGTGGAACGCATCGAGCAAGCTGTGGCCCGGAAAGAGAAGATCATGGTCTACGGCGATTACGATGTCGACGGAACCACGGCCGTGGCGTTGGTCTACAGCTTCCTGCGCAGGCTGGGGCACGACGACCTGCTGTTCTACATCCCCGACCGCTACACCGAAGGTTATGGTGTGTCGGTCAAGGGTATAGACTACGCCGAGCGCCAGGGAGTGAAGCTCGTCATCACGCTCGACTGCGGGATCAAAGCCGTCGAAAAAGTCGCTTACGCCAACGAAAAAGGAATTGATTTCATCATCTGCGACCACCACCTGCCCGGGGACCGGATCCCCGATGCGGTGGCTGTGCTCGACTCCAAGCGCGCCGACTGCGACTACCCTTTCAAGGAGCTCTCGGGTTGCGGCGTGGGGTTCAAAATGGTGCAGGGCTACTGCCAGCGCAACGGCATTCCCTTCAGTGAGATCGAGCGTTTGCTGGACCTGGTGGTGGTGAGCATCGCCTCGGACATCGTGCCCCTGGTGGGCGAAAATCGCGTGCTGGCCCACTACGGCCTGCGCCGCCTGAACGAAAAACCGGGAAAGGGCCTGCTGTCGATCATCAAGATCTGCGGCCTGGAGAACCATTCGATCACCATCGACGACATCGTCTTCAAGATCGGTCCGCGGATCAACGCCGCGGGACGTATGGCGGTCGACGCGGCCGACGAGAACGCCGCCCCCTCGGGCGGGCACTCGGCCGTCAACCTGCTGGTCGAACGCGACGAGGGCGCCGCCGAGGAGTTCGGGTCGTTCATCGACACCTGCAACCAGGACCGCAAGAGCATCGACCGCTCGATCACCCAGGAGGCGCACGACATCATCGAGCGCAACCCGGCGATGAAAGCGCGCAAGAGCATCGTGATCTACAACCCCGACTGGATGAAGGGCGTGGTGGGGATCGTGGCCTCGCGCCTGATCGAAACGTATTACAAACCCACCGTCGTGCTCACGATGAGCAACGGTTTCGTGACCGGTTCGGCGCGCAGCGTGCCCGGCTTCGACCTCTACCAGGCCGTCGAGTCGTGCGCCGACCTGCTCGAAAACTTCGGAGGGCACATGTACGCTGCCGGGCTGACCATGAAACCCGAGCGCGTCGAGGAGTTCACGCGCCGTTTCCACGACTACGTCGAGCGCACCATCCAGCCGGAAATGCTCGTGCCCCAGGTCGATATCGACGCCCCGTTGCTTTTCAGCGACATCACCCCCGCTTTCCGCCAGTCGCTGGGGCGCTTCCAGCCCTTCGGGCCGGGGAATACCGCCCCCGTTTTCGCGACCTACATGGTGAGCAACCGTGGCGACGCCAAGCTGGTGGGCGCCGAGTTGGAGCACCTGAAGATGGACCTGATGCAGAGCGAACGGCCCTACACCACGATCGGTGCCATCGCCTTCGGCCAACCCGTGCACTACGAGTGGATCCGCGGCGGCCATCCGGTCGACGTGTGCTACAGCATCGTCGAGAACCACTACCGCGGCACGGTCACCCCGCAACTGCGGATCCGCGACATCAAGATCCGGCTGTAAAAGGACCCGGGATTTTTAATTCGCACAAAACCAAACAACCGCTCACAAGTAAACTTGCTGCGGTTGTTTGGTTTTGTGCGGCTCCTTCCGGAGCTTTTCATCTGGCGAAGAGAGGGATTACCTCCCTTCGGTCGGTGATCCCGGGGGAGGGGTAGCTTCAACGCAAAAAGCGCTGCTCCGCTTCGCTCCGTTGCCTTTCGGAGAATCCCTTCCGGAAATAAATTTCCTTCGGGATCCCCCGAAATGCAAACGCCCCTTTACAGGGGCGTCGCGCTTTTTGCTTTGGCGGAGAGAGGGGCTCTAACATCTGTTATTTCGTGGAATATCGCAATATCTTAAAATGCTGCTATTGTTGAGGGTATTACATCGGCAAAGATAAGTGAAATAAATCTAAATATCTTTGCATATCTCGATAATTGGGTGTAATTTTGGGTGTGATATAAATTTTTACACCCAATGAATATTAAACGCAATATAATCTTTTCCCTCGAGAGCCGCAAACAAGGCGGGATCCCGATAGTGGATAACGTGCCGATCCGGATGCGTGTGACATACGCCCGGCATCGGATCGAGTTTACAACCGGCTACCGCATCGATGCAGCCAAATGGGATGCGGAACGCCAACGGGTGCGAAATGGGTGTAGCAATAAACTCAAGCAGACCGCCGCCGATATAAATGCCGACCTCAACGACTATTACACCACCATACAGGCGATATTCAAAGAGTTCGAGGTGCAAGATACCATACCGGAACCGGAACAACTCAAAGAGGCATTTTCGGCACGATGTGGAGGCCAGGATGGCAAGCAACCGGCGGGCGCCTCGTTCTTTGCTGCTTTTGATGAATTTGTAAGCGAGGAGGGTAACCTCAACGACTGGACACCGGCGACCTACACAAAATTCGATTCAGTAAAAAAACACCTTGAGGGATTCGACCCTGCCATAACCTTTGACGCTCTCACCGAGGATCGGTTAACCGACTACGTAACTTACCTACGAGAGGTAAAGCAGATGCGCAATAGCACCATAGGCAAGCAAATGGGATTTCTCAAATGGTTTCTGCGTTGGGCGTTCCGTAAAGGCTATTCCGACAACCGGGCTTTCGACGGCTTCAAACCGAAACTAAAGACCACCCAAAAGAAAGTGATCTTTCTGACCTGGGAGGAACTAACGAAGCTTCGGGAATACCGAATCCCTGAATCGAAGCAATACCTTGAGCGTGTCCGGGATGTGTTCCTGTTCACGTGCTTCACGGGGCTGAGGTATTCGGACGCTTATAATCTCAGGCATAGCGACATCAAAGGCGACCGGATAGAGATCACTACCGTAAAGACGGCGGATAGCCTTACGATCGAGCTAAACGATCACAGCCGGGCTATAATTGAGAAATACAAGGGCGTGGTTTTCGAGGGCGGCAAGGCATTGCCGGTTATCTCCAATCAAAAGATGAATGACTACCTGAAGGAGCTCTGCGAGTTGGCCGAGATTAACGAGCCGGTACGGGAAACCTACTACCGGGGCAATAAACGTATTGACGAAGTTACACCCAAATACGAACTGATCGGCACCCACGCCGGGCGGCGGACATTCATTTGTAACGCCCTTTCCCTCGGCATCCCGGCCCAGGTAGTAATGAAATGGACGGGGCATAGCGATTACAAGGCGATGAAACCCTACATCGATATCGCCGATGACATAAAGGCCAACGCAATGAATAAATTTAATGAGATATAGTTATGGCTATTATACGAATAACAGACTTACGAAACTCTAATGGTGCTTGCAAAAGTGGCGATTTGTTATTGTTAGGTTCCCGGACATTGGAGTTTCAATACCACGTTCAACCAACCATTGGCTCAGTTCATAATTATATTGATTGCGATGGCTGTCAAGAAACCATTCGGACTATTACGAGTAACCTTTTGGATCGCTTTAATGGATATGATGATAACAAGCCATTCCCTGAGTGTTGTGAGTGGCACAAATCCCTATTAACTGTTGATGGTTTTGATAGGGAAAAATATGCCGATGTTCCAAGAATGACGGCTGAAAAGATAATATTCACCAAACAGCATATAATTAACCACATCCATAATTCTGACTGGTATAAAGAGATTACTGACTATATCGTTTATTGTATTGATAGTTTTGGCTCAATGCCTGAAAATTGCGGGTGTCCCTTATACTTGGATACTTACTATGATTGTGTAGTACGTCATATCAGAGAAACCAAGTATAATTATCCCAAAGACAGGGCCAAGAAGATACTTGACTTTTTGGAAAGAATACAGCAGTTGACAGATATTGATGAAAGTCTAAAGGTTATAGTAGATACATATCAGAAGTGGATCAACCTCTTTCCATTTGAACTTAATAATATATTCGGACAAGAATTTCAGATGCAGAAAAACCGATTGCCACTTCTCGCTTACACACCTCAGCTATGTAAATATGGCAACAATATAACTTACGCCGAGCTCCATACAAAATACACGCTAATAGAGCATCTATGCACCTTGACTTCAGTCCTATTAGATAAAATCAATAGTCACGAATTGGTTAAGCAAGGAATAATTTCAGATATTGACAAACAAGCATTTGATACCGCCGGAGTGACGTTGAGAGTAAGAAATGCTCTCAACCTTCGAGATTATTCTCAAGCAGAGAAAGAGTATGGGGCCACGATCCTGCGATGGTTGGGGGATCAACGCTTGTATTTCGATGATATAAACCAGCTCCTAAAGAAGCACAAAGAAAAGAGTTATACCGGCATTGCCGAGGCTCTCGTCAAATATGTTAAAGGTGCATCCGATAATGATTTACAGACTATAATTGAACATAGAGCGCTACCCATCGGATCCGCAGCAAAAGAATGGATTGGTAGCGAAGCCGATGCACATAGATTCTGCCATAAGTACAGCCTTAAAAACGCTGAATTTAAGAAATGTTTCGGCAAGGAGATAAAAACCGGAAATAAAAAAGAGCTTCAAATGGAACTTAAAGGCAGTATTTGGGATGTTATTTCGCAATACCCGAAATAGGCAAAATCCTACAATGCCTCGAATGCCAAGCCCCTGATTATGGGGCTTTTTTATTTTCGCATCCTACATTATCCTACAATTGCTGTAGGTTGAAAGTCACTAAGAAACAGTATTTTATAATATCATTTCAGGAAATTTGTATCGTAATCGATTACCAACGAGGTGGACGCACTTCAATTGTTAACGGTAAAAAAATTAAAGATTATGACACAAGTAATAACCAATGAAACACCTATTGTAATGCTTTCGGTAGGCCAGTTAA
Source organism: Rikenellaceae bacterium (assembly GCA_031547705.1). Taxonomy (GTDB): domain Bacteria; phylum Bacteroidota; class Bacteroidia; order Bacteroidales; family Rikenellaceae; genus JAVBMJ01. The sequence goes on from JAVBRR010000086.1 coordinate 27,627, forward strand.
AGGAAGTATTTGGGACAACCGTAGTACAACCTCAACTTGCCCCAGCCAAAGAAGAAAAGCGGTACGTTTACGGAATTGCAGGTATCGCCCGCTTGTTTAATTGCTCGATCCCTACCGCTAATCGCATCAAGTCAAGTGGTAAGATCAACGGAGCGATTACTCAGATCGGACGGAAGATCATTGTTGATGCTGATCTGGCCCTTGAGTTGGCCGGTCGTAAAACGGGAGGGCGCAGGTAATGACAAAACGAAGCGCCGCCCCTACTGAAGTCAGCAAGAACGGCACCCGATCCAATGCCAAAGGTAACGAATATTATCCGAAACGCCAAGTTCGCCTGCTATTTCTCTCCGGCAACAAGTACACAGCCAAAGAGATCAATGCCGTTGTCGGGTTTAATGATGCGAGGAAGGTTATCTCTGACCTTCGTCACAAAGAGGGTATGAGGATAAAGGATGTCCGCCTGGACAATCATTGCAAACTCTACTGGCTTGAGCCTGACGATCAACCTACACTATTCGATCAGAAAGGAGGCTTTCAATGAGTAAAGATGCTTACTATTTCCCTCACGACAGCAACGCCAAGGATGACCCGAAATGCGTGCTGCTGATCGAGCAGCTCGGGATGGAGGGATACGGCATCTACTGGATGCTCGTCGAAACCCTCCGGGATCAGCCTGAGTACACCTATCCTGTTGCGTTGCTGCCCGCCCTCGCCCGGCGCTATAATACCACCCCCGAAAAGGTAAA
>JAVBRR010000158.1:0-14478 GCA_031547705.1 Rikenellaceae bacterium
TGACCAACAAGGGCCTCAGCAAGATCGCTCCCGTGTTGACTTCGGGTGCCGGTGTGGTGACCACGCGTTCGCACATCCATTGGTTCGTGACCGAGTTCGGCGCTGTGAACCTCTACGGCAAGAGCTTCCAGGAGCGTGCGCGCCTGATCACGAGCGTCGCCCACCCCGACCACCGCGAAGCCCTCGAACGCGCCGCTTTCGAACGCTACGGCGAACATTACCACTACATTAAATTATAGCCCTTGCCTCCACGCATCTACAAATCGACGATCGAACCGCGGGACGTGGATTTCACGCTCCGGGCGACCCTTGTGGCCCTCACCAACCACATCCTCGATGTGGCGGGCTACGACGCCGACGCCCACGGTTTCGGGGTGCGCGACATCATGAGCGGCGACCACACCACCTGGGTGCTGCTGCGTGTGGCGGTCGAGGTCGAGCGCATTCCCGACCAGTACGAGGAGCTGGCCATCGAAACGTGGGTGAACGAGGTGGGGCGGCTGATGACCACGCGTAATTTCCGGGTGCGCGACGCCTCGGGGAGCCTGGTCGCCAGCGCCGTCACCAATTGGGCCACGATCGACCTCTCGACCCGCCGCCCGGCGAGCCTCGACGCCCTGGACTACGCGGGCCGCATCGACGACATCCCTTCGCCCATCGCCGCCCCGGCGAAGCTGGGCGCGGTTGCCGGTGGCGAAGTCATGCCCCACCGTGTGGCTTACAGCGACATCGATTTCAACCGGCACACCAACAGCATGAAGTACCTCGAATGGATGGTCGACATGCTCCCCGCCGCGTACCATACCGAGAAACGGTTGCGGCGCCTGGAACTCAACTTCCTGAAGGAAACCCGCCTGGGCGAGCAGCTCGAAGTGGGGATGGACGGTGATGCTGCCGGTGCGCGTTTCGAGGTGCGCAAAGAGGACGGTACTCCCGCCTGCCGCGCCTCGATGGAGTGGGTGTAGGGTTAGCTCTCTATTAATCTATTTAGGATCTTTACCCGCAACAAATTGATCGCGCTGGCCGAGGCGCGTTCGATGTTCTGTTGGCGGAGTTTTCCGAAACTCGCCAGCTGCGACGCGACTCCGGCGGGGGTCGCCACGGCCATCCACACGGTTCCGACCGGTTTCTCGGCCGTGCCGCCCGAAGGCCCCGCCACGCCCGAAGTGGCTATGGAGTAGGTGCTTCCGGTCAGGTGCCTGACGCCTTCGGCCATCGCTTCGACGACCTGCCGGCTGACCGCGCCGTGGGCTGCGATATCCGCCGGATCGACCCCCAGGACGCCGGTTTTTATGCTGTTGGCGTACGAAACCACACCCCCCAGGAAATAATCCGACGCCCCTTCCATGGCCGTAAAGAGCGAGCTTATGCGACCGCCGGTACACGATTCGGCCACCGAGAGCGTCTCCCCGCGCGTCGCCAGGATTTCGGCCACGGCCGATTGCACCGTCGCGTCGCCGAATCCCACGAAAAACTGCGGAACGATCCCGCGCAGCAGCCCGAACTGGTGGTCGATGTCGCGGTCTGCTTGTGTGGCATCCGTATCGTAGGACGACAGGCGCAGCCTCATCTGCGAGGGCGAGGGCAGGTAGGCCAGGTGAAGGCTGGACGGCAGCGCCGTTTCCCAGTCGCGGATCCTTTCGGCCAGCACCGATTCGGCGATCCCGTACAGCACGGCCGTGCGGTGGACAATGGCGCTGTGGGGCATCCGCTCGCGCAGGCGAGGCAACAGTTCATTCCGGACCAATCCCTTCATCTCGAAAGGCACGCCGGGGAGCGACACGAGTATTTTTTCGCCGCGCACGAACCACATCCCGGGCGCCGTGCCGTTGGGGTTGGGTAGCACCGTGCAGCATTCGGGCACGATGGCCTGGCCGCGGTTGAGGGCGTTGAAGGCGATCCCGCGTCCGGCCAGCATGGCCTCGATGTGGGCATACGTGTCCTCGTCGAGCCTCATGCCGCAACCGAAAAATTCGGCCAGCACGGTTTTGGTGATATCGTCCTTGGTGGGGCCCAGGCCGCCCGTGACGACCACCAGGTCCGCCGCGGCAAGGGCCTCCTCAAACGCCGCCCGGATCTGCGCCCCGCCGTCGCCCACGGTCAGGATGCGTTCCACGCGCACCCCCGCGTCGTTCAGCTGCGCCGCGATCCACGTCGAGTTGGTGTCGGCGACCTGCCCGATGAGCAGCTCGTCGCCTATGGTGATGATACAGGCAATCATTTATTTACGCAAGTGTTTGCAGATCTTCTTGACGAACGTCGGGCCTTCGTAGATGAACCCGGTGTAGACCTGCACGAGGCTCGCTCCGGCGTCGAGCATGGCCGCCGCATCCCGGGGGGTCATGATACCGCCGACGCCGATGATGGGGTAGCGCCCCTCGGTTTTTTTGTGGATGTAGCGCACCACTTCGAGCGCCCGTTCGCGCAGGGGTTGCCCGCTCAGCCCGCCGTTGCCGATCGCCTCGACGATCTTGGGATCGGTCGCCAGGCCCTCGCGCGAGGTGGTGGTGTTGGTTGCCACCAGCCCGTCGAGCCCGCATTCGCCCATCACCTCGATCGCCTCGTCGATCTGGGCGTCGGTGAGGTCGGGTGAAATCTTGAGCAGCACGGGGCGGTAGGTGTTCTGCCCGCGCCGGAAATCCACCAACCCCGAGAGGATCTCGCGCAGGCTGTCTTTTTCCTGCAGGCAGGCCAGTTTGGCCACGTTGGGGCAGCTGACGTTGACGACGAAATAGTCGACGTATTCGTAGAGGTTGCGGAACAGTTTCAGGTAGTCGGCTGCGGCCTCCTCGTTGGGCGTGACGCTGTTTTTGCCCAAGTTGGCGCCCACGATGGGGCTCGGGCCGCGCCCGCGCAGGTTGTCGATGGCGTTGTCCAGCCCCAGGTTGTTGAATCCCATGCGGTTGACCAGCGCGTTGTCGGTGCTCAGGCGGAACAGCCGCGGCTTGGGGTTGCCCCGCTGGGGTTTGGGCGTAATGGTGCCCACTTCCACGAATCCGAACCCGAAGGCCGTCAAGGCTTTGTAGCCCGAAGCGTCTTTGTCGAACCCGGCGGCCAACCCCACGGGATTGGGAAAGCGGATGCCGAAAACCTCGCGTTCGAGCGAGGGGTGGGAGAATGCGAACATTTTGCGCATCAGCCACTTTCCCCCGGGGATGCACGCCACGAAGCGTATCCCTCCCATCGTTATGCGGTGGATCGTTTCGGGCGACAGTTTGAAAAGCAGGGGTCGAAAAAATTTCTTATACACGTCGGTTTATTTATACGCAATCAGGGGCAAAGATAGTAATTTTACGATTGGCCGTTTGTTTATTTCACCACAAACCCCGCTTCGGCCTGCGGGACGCCCAGCTGCGCCGTCCGTTTCCCCGGCGCCGCGCCCGAAGCCGTCAGTTTGTAGGCGCCTTTGAGCAGCCGCGCCTCCCCGTCGTCGCCCACCGAATGCAGCCGCCCGGCAGGGATCGCCACCCGCAACGTGCGCGTTTCGCCGGGTTGCAGGGCCACCCGCTCGAAAGCCACCAGCGAACTGATCGGGGTGGTAACCCCCGCCCCGGGCGCCGAAACGTAGAACTGCACCGCCTCGCAACCCTGGCACGCGCCGGAGTTGCGCACCGTCACCTCGGCCGTGAGTTCCTTGCCGGCCGCCGGCGTGCCGGTCACTTTCAGCCCGGAATATTCGAACGCCGTGTAGGTCAGCCCGTAACCGAACGGGTACATGATCCCGTCGGCCATGTATTTGTAGGTCCGCCCCTGCATCGAGTAGTCCTCGTAGGCGGGCAGCACCTCTTCCGACACCGGGAAAGTGACGGGCAGCCGTCCCGAAGGGGCCTGGTCGCCGAAAAGTACGTCCGCGAGCGCCATGCCGCCTTCCTGGCCGCCGAACCACACCATCAGCACCGCGTCCGAGAGTTCGGAGATGGCCCGCATGTCGATGGGGCTTCCGCCCGTCACGACGGTGATCAGGGGTGCCGTGCGGTTTTTGCGGAGCCTGGTGAGCAGTTCGATGTGGTGCGCCGGCAGGGCGAGGGTCTGGCGGTCGCTGCCCTCCTCTTCGGTCACCGACGAATTGCCGATCACCACCACCACGGGCACGTCGGCGGGCGGGTTGCCCAACCCCCGGATCTTGGGTGTCAGGGGCGTCGCGCCCAGGCGGAATTCGACCGTCGAACCTGCGCTCACCTTCGAGGCGATCCCCTCGAGGTAGGTCGACATCCGGTCCGAGATGCCGTAGTAGTTGCCCATCAGTACGTAGGCGTCGGCCCCGTAGGGGCCCGCAACGATCAGGCGCATGAGGTCTTTTTTCAGGGGCAGCGCGCCTCCCTTGTTTTGCAGCAGCACGATCGACTCCACGGCCGCCTTGCGTGCCAGGGCCGCGTTCGCGTCGCTGCACACCGCCGATTCGGGGATCGAGGCGTAGGGATTCCCCTCCGCGGGGTCGAACATACCCAGTTTGAAACGCGTCATCAGCAGCGGGAACAGCGCGTTGTCGATGTCGCGCTCGGTCACCAGGCCGCGGGCGAGCGCTTCGCGCAGGGCCCGGTAGGTGGTGCCGCAGTTGAGGTCGAGGCCCGCCCGGATGGCGATGGCCGAGGCTTCGGCCGCCGTCGCCGCGATCTTGTGCTTGCTCCAGATATCGCCCACCGCGTCGCAGTCCGAAACGACGTGCCCCGTGAAACCCCACTTCCGGCGCAGGATGTCGCGCAGCAGGAACTCGCTCCCCGAGGCGCTCTGGCCGTAGACGCGGTTGTAGGCGCCCATCACCGCCTCGACCTTCGCTTCGCGCACCAGCGCTTCGAAAGCGGGCAGGTAGGTCTCCCAGAGGTCTTTTTTCGAGGGGTTCACGTCGAATTCGTGGCGCAGTTTTTCGGGGCCCGAGTGCACGGCGTAATGCTTGGCGCAGGCGGCCGTTTTCAGGTAGCGGGGGTCGTCGCCCTGCATCCCGCGCACGAAGGCGACGCCCATCCGCGCGGTGAGGTAGGGGTCTTCGCCGTAGGTTTCCTGCCCCCGTCCCCAGCGCGGGTCGCGGAAGATGTTGATGTTGGGGCTCCAGAACGTGAGCCCGGCGTAACGGCCTTGGTTGCCGATGCTCTGGGCGGCGTTGTATTTGGCGCGCGCCTCGTCCGAGATGGCCGAAGCCACCTGCCCGACCAGCGCGGGGTCGAACGTGGCCGCCAGTGCGATGGCCTGGGGGAAAATCGTGGCCCGGCCGTTGCGCGCCACGCCGTGCAGCGCCTCGTTCCACCAGCCGTAGCGCGGGATGCCGAGGCGCTCGACGGCCTGCGCCTCGTCGATCAGTTGCGAGATCTTCTCTTCCGGGGTCATCTGCGCGATCAGGTCCCACGCCCGGGTCTGGAAGTCGAGCGAAGGATCGCGGTAACTGCCCTTTTGCGCCTGTGCGCCGAGGCTTAGGAGTATTGAAGCCAACAGAAAAAAGTTTTTCATAGACAGGGTATTTAGGACAAATATATTGGAATTTTCGGGGTATTTTCAAAAACACGGATCGATGGACCGATTTTTTGAATTGTTTTTTGTAAGTTTGATCAATAAAACATTCTGAATATGAAAAAAATAGCGTTGATTCTTGTGATTTGCATGGCGGCGGTACCTGCCGTGGCGCAGGAAACCCTTCGGGTCGACTACAAAGAGATAGAGAAGATGGTCGCGGAAAATCACGGATATTACGATTCGCTCCTCGGCAGGTTCGAGCAGGCCGACACTACGCTTACCCTCCAGGAGTTGTCGCTGGTTTATTACGGCTTTTCATTTCTGGAAGGCTACTCGTCGTTTGTGTTCGACCGCGAAATGTCGGACGCTTTTTCCAAGGGTGAGTTTGCAGAAGCGGAAACGATGGCGGCCAAGATTCTCGAGAAAAATCCGGTTTACCTGCGAGCGAACTACATAGTGGCCTGTTCCAAATACGAGCAAAACGACCTGGAATGGGAAAAATACCTTTGGCGATTCGGGCAACTTTGCCTGGTGATAACCTTCAGCGGCGACGGGGAGAGTTCAACGACCGCCTATAAAGTCATATGTGTCGCGGATGAATACGAGATACTTTACAAGATGTTAGAGGTTAAGGATATAGCAGGGCAGGCTTTGACCAGGGACCAGTGCGATGCGATGAGCGTAGTGACCAAGGACGGCGACAAGGCGACAATCTATTTCGACGTTTCGCGCAGTCTGGCGAGTTTGGAAAAGATGTTCGGTACGTGCAAGTAGAGTTTCACCCTCGTTATTTTTCAGACCTGTTTATAACCCGGCGTTCTTAGTTTTTCGGAGCGGCAGGCGATATATCGACAGTGGTATATTGGCTGACGATACATTTCATGTTTATATCCATCCCCTGGACCGAAGTCCATATGCCGAAGTCCATCGCATTATCCATGGAGTCTGTGAAATTGGTCTCAAGGTTGTATTTCATCTTGCCTTTGCCCGTGCCTTTGGCTTTGATATTCACTTCGGTGCCAAGTTTCTCGGCGTCCAGTTTTATTGTCGTGATTATATCGAAGTCGGCTATTTTGTCCGAAACGGAGACCAGTTTGAACACCATCGTTATGTCGATCTTGAGCTGCATTCCGGCTGCGGGGAAGTCCATCGGCGTGGTCATCGTGAATTCCTCGCCGACCTTCATCGTCTTTTCGGGGAAAGACATTTGCGAAAGCATCGTTTGTGTCGATTGCAGCATCATGGATTTTAGATTCTCGTCCATTCCGGGAGAAACGATCGAATCGAAGACGACAGCGCCGCCCCTGGCATACCCGTAAATAAATGTTTTGGCGGGCAACGCACCATCGTTGGCAAACTCGAGGACCAGGGGAATCGTACCGTCGGCGCGGAGTTCGCCGGTCGTGGTCACCGTTTCCGTTACCGATTCGTTGTTGTATTTCATCGGGTTCTGCACGCCGGCTTGCCGCATCTGCTCCATCATCTCGTCGGTTCCGGAGAAATGGGCCTCCATCGCCATATTCTGTTTCAGGGTTTGTGTATACTTCGTTTCCGGGTTGTAACCGAATTTCAGGGTGATCTCCTGCTGGGCATGGGCGCCAAAGGCCGTGCATAACAGGGCGAAAAGGATTGAGAGATGCTTTTTCATCGTATTCGGATTTACGGGTTATGTGGTTTTGACACTGTATTTCTCTTTTCCGAGCCCGGAGGCCGCGCGTTGTCCCCACACGGCTGCCGTGGCCAGCACCAGGCGCGGGATCGTCAGCCAGAAGGCGCCCAGCCCGATCGAAACGAAGATCACCGTGTCTTCCAGCAGGCTGTGCGAGATGGCTACGTGGGTGTTGAGCAGGTGGGCGTCGTCGGCCGTGGCCTCGCCGCGCGCCACCTCGTCGATGATCGCCGCCCCGCCGTAGGTGAGTCCGATCACGTTGCAGATGATCCACAGGAACGAGGTCGACAGCGGAAGCCCGAAGATTCTCATTGCCGGGCGCAGGGGGTAGGCGATCAGGCGCAGGACGCCGAATTCGCGCAACCAGCTCTGTATGATGTTCAGCGAGAGGATCAGCACCACCATCTTGGCGACCAAGGGGGCGATCGTCATCGCCCAGCTTTGCAGCAACCCGGCCCAGGAGTGCGCCTCCGCGGGCGCTGCGCCGAACATCATGCGCCCTTCCATCACCTCGGGCAACAGCCAGTTCAGCCCGATCCCCGCCACGAAAGCCATCGCGACGCGTAAGACAACGATCCGCCATCCCACGGCTCCCGCCCGGCGCTGAATGGCCGTTTCGATGATCAGGTTGTGGCATATCAGCCCCATCACGGCCAGGATCGTCCCCGCCCGCAGGTCTACGCCCAGGGTGGCCATCACCCCGATCGCCGAATAGAGATTGCCCAGGGCGCCCGTCAGGAATACCAGCGCCCCCTCGCCCGGAAGGCCCGCCAGCGCGAACAGGGGAGCCAGCCCCCGCCCGATCCAGTCGACCACGCCCAGGTAGTTCAGTATGGCTATTCCCAGGGTGATGGGCAGCGTGAGCTTGATCAGCCACAGGGCCGTGCGCAGCGCGGGAGGGAATGCCGCCGCGGCCGACCGTCCCAGACGCCGGAAAAAACGGGTTTCGGGGCCCTTATCGCGCGGAGAGTCCACGGCCGGAATTCCCGCCTGTTAGCGGATGCGCTCGTAGTACTCGCGCGAACGGGTGTCGACGCGGATGCGCTCGCCGGTGTTGATGAACAGGGGCACGCGGATGGTGGCGCCGGTGTCTACCGTGGCGGGTTTGAGCGAGTTCGACGAGGCGGTGTCGCCTTTGATGCCGGGCTCGGTGTAGGTCACCTCCATCTCGATGATGGGGGGCAGCTCGGCCGAGAGGACCTGCTCTTTTTCGGTGTGGAACATCACTTCGACCACCTGTCCTTCGCGCATCAGGTCGTTGTTTTCGATCAGGTTGCGGTCGATGGTGATCTGTTCGAATGTTTCGGTGTGCATGAAGTTGCTGCCCATGTCGTCGTCGTAAAGGTACTGGTAGGGGCGGCGTTCGACGCGCACCTGTTCGATACTGACCCCTGCGGTGAAAGTATTTTCGAGGATGCGGCCGTTTTCGAGGTTTTTGAGTTTGGTGCGCACAAAGGCGGGGCCTTTGCCCGGTTTCACATGCTGGAATTCGACGATGATATACGTCTTGCCGTTGAATTCCATGCACATGCCGTTCTTGAAGTCAGCTGTTGTAGCCATAGATTTGATTGTGAGATTATTCTTTTAGAATACAAAAGTAACATTTTCTTTTCGAAACCCGCATAATCGGTTGCGGTTTGCGGAAAGTTGTCCGATTTTTGGTATTTTTGCAGCATAACGCAAGAGTATGGATAATTCGCCAGAGGAACGCTACGGAGGGTTTATGGGGCTCGTGGAGAGCTATTTCAGCGTGGCGAGCGTGCAGATGATCGAACGGGCGCTGGCCCTGGCCGAGCACAAGCTCGAGGGGCGCAGGCGCTACGACGGGGTCCCCATCATCGAACACAGCATCGGGGTCGCCAGCATCGTGATCCGCGAGATCGGCCTGGGGCGCAACTCCACGATCTCGACGTTGCTGCACGACGTGGTGCGCCTCGAACTGTTGCCTGCCGAAGAGGTGGGGCGGCTCTTCGGCGAGCAGTGTACCGGCATCCTGCGCGGGCTGTGCAACATTTCGGATGTCGAGCCCAAGGTTTCGGCCGCCCAGGCGGGGAATTTCCGCGACCTGATCATCTCCTATTCGACCGATCCGCGGGTGATCCTCATCAAGCTGGCCGACCGCCTCGAAGTGATGCGCTCGCTGGCGATGTTCCCCGCCGAGAAGCAGCAGAAAAAGTCGTGGGAGAGCCTCAACCTCTACGCCCAGATCGCCCACAAACTCGGTCTGTACGAGATCAAGAGCGAGCTCGAGAACATCTCGCTCAGCTACCTCGAACCCCAGGCCTACCGCTACATACACGACCGCCTGGAGGCCGACGCCCGCGAGCGCGACCGCTTCATCGCCACGTTCCTCGCCCCCGTCGAGGCGCGGATGCGCAGCGCCGGCATACGGTACGACATCAAGAGCCGCACCAAATCGATCTACTCCATCTGGAGCAAGATGCACAAGATGAAGATCCCCTTCGAGGAGGTGTACGACATTTTCGCCCTGCGCATCATCGTCGACTGCCCCCGCGAGCAGGAAAAAAGCCTCTGCTGGAGCATCTACTCGATCATCACCGACTACTACACACCCAACCCCGACCGCCTGCGCGACTGGATATCGATCCCCAAGTCCAACGGTTACGAGTCGCTGCACACCACCGTGGTGACGCCCGGCGGCCGTTGGGTCGAGATACAGATCCGCTCCGAGCGCATGGACGTGGTGGCCGAGCGAGGGATCGCCGCCCACTGGCGCTACAAAGGGGTCAACCAGGGCGGCATGGGCAGCGAGGAGTGGCTGGCCAAGTTGCGCGAGATCATGGAAACGACCGAGACGACCACCATCGCCGAGAAATTCGACGCCAAGATGTCCTCGGGCGAGATCTTCGTCTTCACCCCGGCGGGCGACCTGCGCAAACTGCCCGAGGGGGCCACGGTGCTCGACTTCGCTTTCGAGATCCACACCAGCCTCGGCGCATCGTGCACCGGGGGGCGCATCAACAAGCGCAACGTGCCGATCAAGGAAACTTTGCACAACGGCGACATCGTCGAGATCCTCACCTCCAAAAGCCAGCACCCCAAGGCCGACTGGCTGCAGTTCGTCGTCACGAGCAAGGCCCGCAACAAGATCAAATCCTACCTGCGCGAGGAACAGGCCAAGGCGGCGAGCATCGGGCGCGAGGAGCTGGAGCGCAAGCTCAAGAACTGGAAGCTGGTGATCGCCATCGACGACGCGGTGACGATGCTGTGCAAGTACTACAAACTCAAAACCGGCACGGAGCTCTACGCCCGCATCGCCGACCAAAGGCTCGACCTGGCCGAGGTCAAGGAGGTCGTGGGCCGTTACCTCGACGGCGAACCCCTCACCGAGCGCCCCGCGCCCAGGGGTGCGACGGCACACGTCCGCGAGCTTCCGGGGGCGGGCGACGCGCTGGTGATCGACGAGAAGATCAGCGGCCTGGACTACAAAATGGCGCGTTGCTGCAACCCCATTTTCGGCGACGAGGTTTTCGGCTTCATCACCATCGGTTCGGGGATTACGATCCACCGCGACGAGTGCCCCAACGCCAAACGGCTCAGGGAATTGTACCCCTACCGCGTACTTGCGGCCCGGTGGCGTGCCAAGGCCGGGGCCACGGGTGCGTTCCAGGCCTCGATCAAGGTGTTCGCCGACGACGCGACAGGTATCGTCAACCACATCACCGAGGTGATCACGCGCGATATGAAGCTCAACATCCGTTCGATGAGCCTCTCCTCGTCGGGCGGCACGCTTTCGGGGATCGTCAATATCGAGGTGGCCAGCAGCGGTGTGGTCGACTCGGTGGTGCACACCCTGCTGCGGATCAAGGGCGTGCAAAAAGCGTATAGAATAAATTGATAATCAAATATATATACATAATACTCGGCCTCGTCGCCGTGGGACTGGGGATTGCCGGGATGGCGTTGCCCGTGTTGCCGACCACGCCGTTCCTGTTGCTGGCGCTGTGGCTGTTCACGCGCAGTTCGCCGCGCTTGCGCCACTGGCTGCTCACCAACCGCCTGTTCGGGTCCTATTTGTCGGATTACCAGAGCGGGGCGGGGGTGCCGCGCCGGGTGAAGTTCTACACGTTGGCGCTGCTTTGGGGTACGATTTCCTACACGGCGCTGGCGATTGTCGATCCGTTGTGGCTAAAGATCGGACTTTTTGTAGTAGCTTTGTGCGTCACGATCCACATCGTGCTGATCCCCGTCAAGCCGCGAGATAAACACTGATATGCCCGATTACCTGATACTTTGCCCCACCGAAATCGAAGCCACACCCATCCGGCGGCGGGTGTCCGGCGTGCGCGTCGAGATTTGCGGGGTGGGGATGGCCGAAACCGCCGCCACCGCCGCCCGCCTGGCCGCTGCCGGAGACGCCGGTTTTATGATCCTGGCCGGGATCGGCGGCGCCTATGCCTGGGGCGGCCTTGCGGTACCCGACGTGGTTCTGGTGAGCGAGGAGCGGATCGCCGACCTCGGTTCGTTCCGGGGCGGGGAGTTCACGGGGCTGTTTCAGAAGAGCTACGAGTGTCCCCACCTGGCCCGGTTCGAGGGAGTTAAGGCCGCCAAGGGCTGCACGGTAAATGCCGGTGGAGCGCAATTCGTGGCGGGTGCGGCGGTCGAGAACATGGAGGGCGCGGCGTTTTTCGCCGTGTGCCTGGCGCTGGGGGTGCCGTTTGCCGAGGTGCGCGCCATCTCGAACATCGTGGGCGCCCCGCGCAACAGTTGGCGTATAGACGAGGCGGCCGAAGCGCTGGCCGGATTCCTCGAAAAAATAGTACGATCTTGAAACTCTGCTTAAAAAACAGAGTTACCTTTGGGCAAACAACCCTGCAGGGTTGTTTGCAAGCCCTCCCCTGCCAAGGGGAGGGTAGGGGTGGGGTTGTCAGCACGAGAGCGGCTTTGAAAAAGCCGTTAACGCGAACTTTGGATAAGGAATTTGCGGTAACGGCTTGGATACATAACACAACAAGGAGTCCTTATCCAAAGTTCGCGTTAATATTATGAAACTTTGTATTTCGCCCTGCCCCAACGACACGTTTATGTTCCACGCCCTGGTGCATGGTGCGGTGCGGTGCGAGGGGGTGGAGTTCGAAACGGAGTTTGCCGATATCGAAGAGCTGAACCGCCGGGCGATGGCCGGTGCGGCGGATGTCTGCAAGGTGAGTTGCGCGGTGCTGCCCCGACTGGCGGGTAAATACCGCGTGCTCGACGCCGGTGCGGCCCTGGGGCGCGGCAACGGGCCGTTGCTGGTCGCCGCCCGGGAGGTCGATCCCCGCGATGCGGGATTGAAAATAGCCCTGCCCGGAGAGCATACCACGGCGAAACTGCTGGTCGACCGGTTGTTCCCGCAACTCACCGACCGGCACTACGTGCTCTTTTCCGAAGTCGCCCCGCGGGTCGCCTCGGGTGAGTTCGATGCCGGTGTGCTGATCCACGAGGGGCGGTTCACCTACGCCGAAGCGGGCCTGAGGCTGGTTGCCGACCTGGGGCGCGAGTGGGAACGGACGACGGGGTCGCCGCTGCCGCTGGGGGCGATCGTGGTGCGCGAAGGCATCGACCGGGCGTTGCAGCACAGGATCGGGCAGGCGGTGCGCGCGAGCGTCCGCCATGCGATGGCGCATCCCGGGGCGTCGCAGGAGTTTGTCGCCGGGCACGCCCGCGAACTTTCACGCGAGGTGCGTGAGGCGCATATCGCCCTGTTCGTCAACGAATTCTCGGTGGAACTCGGTGCCGGGGGACGCGCTGCGGTATGTGCGCTTACGGGTATGCAGGAAAACGATTTGTTTTTGGGATAATAAGATATTCATGATCGACCGGCGGATAATGGAAACGATCGAGAAACTCGCTATGCAGGACAACCTGCGTTCGATACGGATGCTGCGTTCGGAGGGCAAGTACCTGTCCGACGGCGAGAAGCGTTACCTCAACCTCTCGTCGAACGACTACCTGGGGCTTACCGAACCCGTTTTCCAACAGCAGTTTTTCGAACAACTGCCCTCCGGGGAGCGCTTTTTGATGAGCAACCCCGCCTCGCGGCTGATGACGGGCAACAGCCCCGAATACGAGATGCTCGAATCGTCGCTCGAGGCGATCTATCCCGGCAAAAGGGCCCTGGTGCTGGGGAGCGGCTACCTGACCAACACGGCGATCCTCTCCTCGCTGACCGAAAAAGGCGACCTCATCCTGGCCGACAAGTATGTGCACGCGAGCATTATCGACGGCCTGGCGTTGTGTCCCTGCGACTGGACACGCTACCGCCACAACGACCTGGACCACCTCGAAAGCCTGCTGAAAAAGCATTGCCGCCCCGACCGCGTGGTGTGGGTCGCCACCGAATCGTTGTTCAGCATGGACGGCGACCTGGCCCCTCTGCTCAACCTGATCGACCTCAAGCGCCGCTACGGCTTTTACCTCTACCTCGACGAGGCCCACGCTTTCGGGGCCATGGGGCAGAACGGGACAGGGTGTGCCGTCGACGCCGGCGTGCTGGACGAGGTGGACGTCCTGGTGGGCACTTTCGGCAAAGCGATGGCCTCCTACGGGGCGTTTGCGATCGTCAGCGCCGCCGCGCGCCAACTGCTGGTCAACCGGATGCGCTCGCTGATATTTTCCACGGCCCTGCCTCCGCTGACTTTGCTGTGGAGCGATTTCCTGGTCAGGCGCCTGCCCGAATTCGAGGACCGCAGGGAGCATCTTCGCCGCCTGGCCGCGCAGTTCGGGCCCCGTGCCACCCACATCATCCCATTGATCATGGGCGAGAACGCGGCCGCCCTGCGCCTGGCCGAAGAGTTGAAAAAAAGGGGCTACTGGACCATGGCGGTGCGCTATCCGACCGTGCCGCTGGGGCGCGCCCGGGTGCGTGTGTCGCTCTCGGCGGCGCTCGATGCGGAGGATGTGCAGAATTTTCGAAAACTATGCGACACGATTGGTTGAGGCGCGGTGAGGGCGACGGCGTGCTGGTCGTTGCGCTCGGCTGGGCGTGCGACGGACGCGTGGTGGAGCACCTGGCGCCTGCGGGTTGCGACGTGCTGGCGCTGCACGACTACCGCACGGTCGACGTGCTCGACGCCTCCCTGTTGGCCCCTTACCGGCAGCGTTACCTGGCAGCCTGGTCCTTCGGGGTCTGGGCGGCGGAGCAGGCGCTGCGGGAGGTACCTTTCGACCGTGCCGTGGCGTTGTGC
Source organism: Rikenellaceae bacterium (assembly GCA_031547705.1). Taxonomy (GTDB): domain Bacteria; phylum Bacteroidota; class Bacteroidia; order Bacteroidales; family Rikenellaceae; genus JAVBMJ01. The sequence continues at coordinate 14,302 of JAVBRR010000158.1, forward strand.
GGATCGCCCTTCCCGGTGGATGCCCGCTACGGGATCGACCCGCGGCGGATGGCCGTGACGATCCGGGGGTTGCGGCGCGACGGCCTCGAAGGGTTTTTCCGGCGCAGCTACGGCGAACGGTACGACGCCCTGGCCTCTGCGCTGCCCCCGCGTCCCGAGGCCGAATGCCTCGAAGAG
>JAVBRR010000167.1:0-2505 GCA_031547705.1 Rikenellaceae bacterium
GCCGCCCGCCTTGTTGCCCGGCGAGGGATTTTCGTAGACGGGCTGTTCGTTTTTGATGAAGTACTGCTTGAAGTCGTTGATCAGGTGGACCGTTTTGTCGAAGACGGGCAGGGTGCGGGCGCGCGACATGAGGATCGTCTCGGCGCCGAACATTTCGGGCACTTCGGTGAGCACACTCGTGCCGCCGCAGGCCGTCAGGCGGTCCGAGAACAGTCCGAGCAACGGGTTGGCCGTGATGCCCGAGAAACCGTCCGAACCACCACATTTCAGCCCCACGCGCAACTCCGAGAGGGGTACTTCCTCGCGGCGGTCCTTCGAGGCCACGGCGTAAATTTCACGCAGCAGGCGCATCCCTTCCTCGATCTCGTCGCCCGCGACTTTCTGGGTTTCCATGAACTTCACACGCGAGGGATCGACCTCGCCGAGCATTTCGCGGAAGGCCGAAATCTGATTGTTCTCGCAGCCCAGGCCGATCACCAGCACGCCCCCGGCATTGGGATGCAACACCATGTCGCGCAGTATTTTGCGCGTGTTTTTATGGTCGCCCCCGAGTTGCGAACAGCCATAGTTATGTGGGAAAGCGGCGACGGCCGTCACGCCCTCCGTGGGGCTCACACCCGCCACGGGAATGCCCGTTTCGGCGCGCAAAAGCTCGGCCAACCGCCCGGCGGCGCCGTTCACGCAGCCCACCGTGGGGATGATCCACACTTCGTTGCGGATACCCACCTCGCCCGTCGGGCGGCGGAAACCGCGGAACGTCCTGGCAGCCACCTCGCACGCAGGTGCAGGCACCGGGATCGGCTCGTATTTGTAGTCGAGCACCCCCGAAAGGTTGGTTTTCAGGTTCTTCTCATTGACCCACCCCCCGGCAGGCACGGCGGTCACCGTGTGGCCGATCGGATAGCCGTATTTGACGACGTTCTAGCCTTCGGCCAGGTCGCGCAGGGCGAATTTATGACCCGCGGGAATCTCCTCGGCGAGGGTTACGCCCGCGGCCTGCTCGCCTTTCGCGAGCGCCTCGATAGCCACGGCCACATTATCGGCCGGGTTGATTTTCAGGTATTTGGCCATAATGATCAGGCGTCGATCTCTTTCACCGCCCCACGCATGCCTTTGGCGGCGATCAGTTTGAGGTATCTGCACAGCAACTCACGCAGGCCGGCGATCTTGTTCAAATCTTCGCCCCAGATGAATTCGGCGCCCAGGATGCCTTCGGCGACCTTGCACTCGTCGCCCGTAGCCCAGAGTTTCGCGAGCAGTTCGAGCACCGGGACGTCGTCCATCGGCTGGATCGTATCCGCGCCGCGCATGCCGCCTTTATAATAGGTGGCGATCGCCGCCAGGCCGAAGACCAGCCCGCGCGGCAGGGTGCCTTTACGCTGCAAATAAATCTTCAGCGCGGGCAGGTCGCGCGACTTGAATTTCGGGAACGAATTGAGCGTGATGCTCGTAACGTAGTGCTTCACATAGGGGTTGCGGAAGCGGTCGATCACATCGTCCGCAAAGGCGCGCAGCTCGGCTTCGGGCAAATCGAGCGAGGGCAGCAACTCGTCGTACATCACCCGGCGGGTGTAAGCGCCCACCACCTCGTCCTCAACGCCTTCGCGCACGGTGTCCAGGCCGGCGAGGTAGGTCACGGGGGCCATCACGGTGTGGGGACCGTTCAGCAGGGTGACCTTGCGGTCACGGTAAGGTTTCATGCTCTCCACGAAGAGCACGTTCAACCCGGCCAGGTCGGCGGGAAATTCCTTGCGCACCTGGTGCGGAGCCTCGATCACCCACAGGTGGAAGATCTCGCCCTCGACCACCAGGTCGTCCTTGTAGCCCAATTCTTCGGTGATCGCGCCGATCTCCTCGCGCGGGAAACCGGGCACGATCCTGTCGACCAGCGTATTACAGTAGATACAACTTTCGGTGGCCCAGCGACGGAACACCTCGCCCAGGCCCCACAGTTCGATGTACTGCTCGACGCAGCGGCGCAGGTTGTCGCCGTTGCGGTCGATCAGCTCGCAAGGAATGATGATCAGGCCCTTATCGGCCGCACCGTCGTATTTCTGGAAGCGCTCGTAGAGCAGCTTCGTGAGTTTGCCAGGGAAGGTGAGGGGCGGGCGCGCGTCGAGGCGGTCTTCGGGGCTGAAGGCGATGCCCGCTTCGGTGGTGTTCGAGATCACGAAACGAACCTGCTCTTCGAGGCACAACTCGACGTAGCGGTCGTATTCGTCGTAGGGGTTGATCGCGGTCGAGAGGGTATCGATCACGGTCGAGGTACGCGTCGGGTGGCCATTCTCGATCCCTTTGAGGATCAGCGTATAGAGGCAGTCCTGACGGTTGAGCATCCCGGCCATGCCCTGGGCGATGGGCTGCACGGCGGCCACGCCCGTGCCGAAGTCCAGGTCGCGGTTCATGCGGTAGATGATCCAATCGACGAACGCGCGCAGGAAGTTCCCCTCGCCGAACTGGATGACGCGGACGGGGTAGAGTTTGTTTTCGACGGTAGAGCGAGTT
>JAVBRR010000156.1:0-4206 GCA_031547705.1 Rikenellaceae bacterium
ATGGAGGTGCGGCTCGCCCGGTTGGCGGGCGAGGTGCGCAGGCTGGCGGAGCTGGCCGTGGTGCAGCGCCGCGCGAGGCTCGACTCGCTGGCGCAGGGCCTCGGCGAATCGGCGGCCCGGGCGTTGGTGCGCGAGCAACAACGGATCGAGGTGCTGGCGGCGCGGCTCGAGGGCAACGACCCCCGGAAGATCCTCGCGCTGGGTTTCGCGATCGTGCGCAAGGAGGGCAGGGCGGTGCGCGACGGTGCGCTGCTCGCCGCGGGCGACGCGGTGGAGATCACCCTGGCGAAAGGCGGGGTGAAGGCTGTGATAGAATGATAAAATTTCGAAAAATATGGAAAAGAAAGAATTGAGCTATGCCGAGGCGATCGCCAAGGTCGAAAAGATCCTCGAGCGCCTGGGGAGCCAGCAGTTGGACGTCGACTCGCTGGCCGCCGAGGTGAAACAGGCCACCGAACTGATCGGCCAATGCCGTGCGCGCCTGCGCAAGGCCGAGGAGGATCTGGCAAAAGTCATAAACGAGTAATAAATTTAAAAACCCAACCATATGGAAAATATCAACAAACCGCAGGGCGCGCTGCCCGAAAACGCTTACCGCGAACTCGCCCCGGGCGAAAAATACACGCCCGTGATGCCCGCCGACTCGAAACCCAGGGAGGTGACGCCCTATTCGGTGGGGTTCGGCATCCTGATGGCTGTTGTTTTCTCGGCCGCCGCGGCCTACCTGGGCCTGAAAGTGGGCCAGGTGTTCGAGGCGGCGATCCCCATCGCGATCATCGCCGTGGGGGTGAGCAGCATCGGTGGCAAGCGCAACATGCTGGGACAGAACGTCATCATCCAGTCCATCGGGTCGAGTTCGGGGGTGATCGTCGCGGGGGCGATCTTCACGCTTCCGGCGCTCTACATCCTGGGCCTGGACGCCAAATTCTACCAGATATTTTTCTCGTCGCTCCTGGGGGGCGCGCTGGGTATCCTGCTGCTGATCCCCTTCCGGCGCTACTTCGTGAAGGAGATGCACGGCAAACTCCCCTTCCCCGAGGCCACGGCCACGACCGAGGTGCTCGTTTCGGGCGAAGGGCGCGGTAACCAGGCCAAATTGCTGGCTATAAGCGGCCTGATCGGCGGGGTCTACGACTTTGTGATCAGCACCTTCGGCTGGTGGGCCGAAACGATCTCGACGCGCATCACGGCGCTGGGCGAGATGGCGGCCGACAAATTCAAGACGGTGCTCAAGATCAACACCGGCTCGGCCGTGCTCGGGCTGGGCTACATCGTGGGGCTGAAATACTCGGCGATCATCTGCGCCGGTTCGCTCACCGTGTGGTTCGTGTTCATCCCCTTCCTGAGCCACTTCGCCGGGGGCCAGACGCTGGCCGTGGGCGAGGGTGTCACCAAACTGATCGCCGAGATGAGCCCCGAGGAGATCTTCCGCAACTACGCGCGCCACATCGGCATCGGGGGCATCGCCATGGCGGGGATCATCGGCATCATCCGCTCGTCGGGCATCATCCGGCAGGCGCTGGGGCTGGCCGTCAGCGAACTGAAAGGCAAAACGGGCGGCAACGCGACCGCCGAACGCACCGACCGCGACCTTCCGATGAAGTGGATCCTGGGCGGGCTGATCGCCACGCTCGTCACGGTGCTGGTGTTCTTCCAATTCGGCGTGCTGGGCAACTGGGCGCACACGCTGATCGCCCTGGCGATCGTCTTCATCGTTTCGTTCCTCTTTACCACCGTGGCGGCCAACGCCATCGCCATCGTGGGGACCAATCCCGTGTCGGGCATGACGCTGATGACGCTGATCCTCAGCTCGCTGGTGCTGGTAGGTGCGGGACTTAAAGGTACGGCGGGGATGACCGCGGCGATGGTTATCGGCGGGGTGGTCTGCACGGCGCTGTCGATGGCCGGCGGCTTTATCACCGACCTGAAAATCGGTTACTGGCTCGGCACCACGCCCGCCAAACAGCAGGGCTGGAAGTTCCTGGGTACGTTCGTTTCGGCGGCCACGGTGGCCGGGGTGATGATGATCCTCAACCAGACCTACGGTTTCGTGGGCGAGGGGGCGTTGGTGGCCCCGCAGGCCAATGCGATGGCCGCGGTGATCAAACCCCTGATGGAGGGCGGTACGACGCCCTGGATGCTGTACTTTGCCGGAGCCGTTTTTGCGCTGATCCTCACGATGCTGGGCGTTCCGGCGCTGGCTTTCGCGCTGGGGATGTTCATCCCGCTCGACCTGAACACCCCGCTGCTCATCGGCGGTATCATCAGTTGGTGGGTGGCCACGCGCAGCAAGGACGAGGAGCTCAACAAGGCGCGCCGCGAACGCGGAACGCTGATCGCCTCGGGCTTCATCGCCGGTGGGGCGCTGATGGGTGTGGTGAGCGCGCTGCTGAAATACTTCGGCGCCGACTGGTACGCCGGCCTGTGGGCCGAGTCGCGCGGGGCCGAGATCCTGGCCGTGGCGATGTACGCGGCGCTGATCACCTACTTCGTGCTCGATTCCAAAAGAGCAAAAAAAGAGGCGTAAAAACCCCCAATCGATATGAAACCTATTGTGAGATCCGCTATCCTGGTGCTGGCCGTTCTGGCTGCACCGGCCTTCGCGTCCGGCCAGCCGGGGCAATTCGCCCAAACGGGAAAGGGTCTGGAGGATCCTTACCCCAACGGCGACCGCGTGCCCGATTTTTCGTTCTGCGGCTACCGGGCTTCCGAAGCCCCGCTCCCGGACGTTCCGGCTGCGGTGAGGGTCCCCCTGAGAGCGGGCGACGCCACGGCGAGGATCCAGAAGGCGATCGATTATGTCGCGTCGTTGCCACCGGATAAAGAGGGATTTCGCGGGGCGGTGCAGCTCGAAGCGGGCAGTTACCGCGTGGAAGGCAGCCTGGTGATCGGGGCCTCGGGCGTGGTGCTGCGCGGGAGCGGCTGCGCCGCGGGCGGGACGGAGCTCGTAGGTGCGGGCACGGAGCGCGAAACACTGATCAGGATCGCGGGCAAAACCTCTCCGTCGAAGGGCAGGCCCGTGGAGATCGCCGACGGGTACGTCCCGTTGGGGAGTACGCAGATCGGCTTGGCGCCGGGACACGGTTTCAAGGCGGGCGACCGCGTGGTGGTCGTGCGGCGTTCGACGGCCGGGTGGATCGAGATGCTCGGCTGCGACAAGATCGGCCGGCACGTGAACCACAACTTTCTTTTCTGGGCGCCGGGCGACTTCGACCTGAAATGGGAACGCACCGTGACGGCCGCGACCCCTGCGGGAATCACCTTAGACGTGCCCCTGACCAACTCGATCGATGTGAAATACGGGGGCGGCTACGTGGCTTCCCTCCAATGGAACGGGCGCGTCGCCAACGCGGGGGTCGAAAACCTGGCCTGCCGCTCGGAGTACGACACCGCCAACCCCAAGGACGAAAACCACCGCTGGATGGCCATTACGCTCGAAGGGGCGGAAGATTGTTGGGTGCGCCGCGTGGTGGCGCGCAATTTCGTGAGTTCGGCCGTGGCCGTGTGGGAGACCGCGCGGCGGGTGACCGTGGAGGACTGCAAATCGCTCGGACCCGTGGGCGAGATCGGCGGGATGCGGCGTTACAGTTTCCAGACCCTGGGGCAACAGACCCTCTTCCAGCGCTGCTACGCCGAAGGAGGTTACCACGACTTTACGGTGGGCTTCACCGCTTCGGGACCGAACGCCTTCGTCCAATGTTGGTCGAGCCTGCCGGTGCGTTTCAGCGGAGCGGTGGGCGGATGGGCCAACGGGATGCTGATGGACCGGGTGACGGTCGATGGCGGCGAACTGAGCGTGGCGTGGCGCGATGTGGACGGACAGGGTGGCGGCTGGAGCGGTGCCAACTGTATGTTCTGGATGTGTCAGGCGGCAAAACTGCATCTACCTGCACCCCCGGGAGCCTACAACTGGGCATTGGGGACCAAGGGCCAGGGTTACGGCGACGGAGAGAACAACCACGATACCCGCCCCCTGCCTTTCGGGAGTCTCTATTACAGCCAACTCAAGGCGCGTACCGGGAAAAAATCGCCGGACGTCGACAAAATATACGCCTACAACCGGAACATCGAGGCCACCCCCGAGTTCGCCGCGCTGATGAGCACCCGGGCCCGGAAGCCCGACATCCCGATGGACGTGTGGATCGACAGCATGATCGCCCTCCATCCGATCGCGGCGAGCGCCGACGGAGTGAAATCCATCGACGA
>JAVBRR010000041.1:0-10774 GCA_031547705.1 Rikenellaceae bacterium
CTACAACGCCGTGATGGACATCGAATCCTACCTGCAGCACACCGATTCGGTGGCCAAATACGCCTCGCTGGCCCTCGCGAAATTCCCCGACAACGCCGAACTGTACCTGCGCAGCGGTTTTTCGCACGCCTACCTCAAGGAGAACAAGCAGGCGGAAGAGGACTACCGCCAGGCACTCAAATACGCCCGCACCGACTCGCTGCGCAGCGTGGTCTACGGCGTGCTGGGCGACGACGCCCACCGCCAGGGGAAGCAATCCAAAAGCTTTGCGCTCTACCGCAAGGCCCTGAAGCTATGGAACGATAACGCCGCCACGCTCAACAACTTCAGCTACTACCTCTCCACCTCGGACCGCGACCTCGACCAGGCGCTCGAGATGGCCTCGCGGGCGATCAAACTCTCCCCCGCCAACCCCACCTACCTCGATACCTACGCCTGGGCGCTCTACAAACTCAAGCGCTACCCCGAGGCCAAAAAAGCGATGCAGCAGGCCCTGGCGCTCGAGCGTTCGCCCAGCAGCGAGCTGGCGATCCACTACGGCGACATCCTCTACGCGATGGACGAATACTACATGGCCTCGGTCTACTGGCAAAAGGCGCTCGAAGCGGGCTACGACGCCGCCGAGATCGCCCGGCGAATGAAACTTATCGAAGGAAAGAAATGAGAATCCGACGCCTGATAATCGTTTTCGTTTTGATGCTCACGGCGTTCTCCGCAGCGGGCCAGAGCCTCGAATCGCTGCGCGCCGAGATCCGCCGCGCCGAAGAGGAGATCCGCCTGGGCAACGCGCTGCTGGAAAAGACGCGCAAAGACCGCAACGTCACCGAGAGCCAGCTCAAGCTGATCCAGTCGCGCATCCGCAACCGCAAGGAGATCGTCGCCTCGCTCGAAAAACAGATGGAGATCATCTCCGCCGACCTCGAAGCCAACAGCGACGCCTTCCTCTCGCTGACCGACAGCCTGGCGCTCCTGCGCGCCCAGTACGCCTCCATGTACCGCTCGGCCTACAAAAACTACTTGACCAACAACTACTTGCTCTTTCTTTTCGCCTCCAACGACTTCAACGACGCCACGCGCCGCATCGCTTTCATGCGCCGCTACAACCGCGCACGCGAACAGAAAGGCATCGAGATCGATTCGATGTCCAAGCGCGTCAGCCTGAAGATCAAAGTGTTGAGCATCAAGAAAGAGGAACTTAACCAAACCCGCAGCCTACGCGGCAAGGAAATCACCGCCCTGGGCAACGACGAGGCGCAATACAAAAGCACCTCCAAAACCCTGCAAGCCAAGGAGAGCAAGATATCCAAAGACCTGAGCGCCAAGCGAACACAAATGCAGAAGGCCCAGAAGGAACTCGACCGCATCATCGCCGAGGAGGCCCGTAAATCGCGCGCAAAACCCAAAACCGCCGCCGAGGAGCAAGCGCTGGCTGCGCTCTCGGGACGTTTCGACCAGAACATGGGCAAGCTGCCCTACCCGGTGCGCGGCGTGGTGGTCGACGAGTACGGCACCCACAGCCACCCCACCCAAAAAGGCTTGACGATCACCAACAAAGGGATCAACATCGCCGCCGAGCCCGGCGCCGACGTACGGGCGGTGTTCGACGGGACGGTGTCGAGCATCGTCTTTGTCAACGGCATGAACAACAACATCCTGGTGCGCCACGGCAGCTACCTGACGGTCTACTCCAACCTCACCACGGTGTCGGTCAAGGTGGGCGACAAGGTGTCGCTGAACCAGGTTTTGGGACGCCTGCCGTCGGGCGACGACGACAGCGTACTCCATTTCGAGATCTGGAAGGAGAGCACGAACCTCAACCCACGGTCGTGGCTGCGCCGTTAAATTTTGCCCGCTATGTCCGTCACGTTCCATAACGAAGATTGCAACTACCGCCTGCAAGGCAAGCGCCGGATCGCGCAATGGCTCGATCAATGTTCTGAAAATGAGAATGTTATCATTTCAGACATTTCCATAATATTTTGCTCTTCGGACCACATGCTCGCCCTGAACCGCGACTACCTGGGGCACGACTACCACACCGACATCATCACTTTCGACTACTGCGACGAGGCGATTGTTCCACGTGGAACATCTGCAGCAGTCGTAACGACTGCTGCAGATCCCACCGACCGAAAGCCCATCGCAGGCGACCTGTTTATCGGCGTCGAAACCGTGGCCGACAACGCCCGCGAACTCGGTATCGCACCCCGCCGCGAAATGCTGCGGGTGATCGTCCACGGCGTGCTGCACCTGTGCGGCTACGGCGACAAAACTCCCGAAGAGGCGCGCGCGATGCGCGAAAAAGAGGACCTTTACCTGAATCGATTCGATGAAACTCAGCTATGATATCATCGTGGTGGGCGGCGGACACGCCGGATGCGAGGCGGCTGCAGCGGCGGCGCGCCTCGGATCGAGCGTGCTGTTGGTGACGATGGACACCACGAAATTCGCCCAGATGTCGTGCAACCCCGCCGTCGGAGGGGTGGCCAAAGGGCAGATCGTACGCGAAATCGACGCCCTGGGCGGACAAATGGGAATCATCACCGACCGCAGCACCATCCAGTTCCGGATGCTCAACCGCTCGAAAGGCCCCGCTATGTGGAGCCCGCGCGCGCAATGCGACAAGGCGCTTTTCTCATCCCTGTGGCGCGAGATGCTCGAAAACACCCCCAACCTCTACCTCTGGCAGGACACAGCCGTCGAACTGCTCACCGAAAACGGCACCGCAACGGGCATAAAAACCCGTATCGGCGTGGAATTCCGCGCGCGCGCCGTAATCCTCACCACGGGAACTTTCCTCAACGGGCTGATGCACGTAGGCCGCAGCCAGGCGCCGGGAGGGCGCTCGGGCGACGGAGCCGCGTGCGGACTCACCGAATCGCTCACCGCCCTGGGCTTCGAAGCGGGACGCATGAAGACCGGAACCCCCGCGCGCCTCGACGGACGGACCATCGATTTTTCGGCACTCGAGCCCCAATTTGGCGACGAAAATCCTTCGAAATTCTCGTTTTTGCCCAAAATCGAAGCGGTTCGCGATCAAATGCCCTGTTTTTTGGCTTACACATCGCCCGAAGTGCACGACATCCTGCGCACCGGATTTGCCGATTCGCCCCTGTTCACGGGCATCATCCGGGGCGTCGGGCCGCGCTACTGCCCAAGCATCGAGGACAAACTCCGCACCTTCGCCGACAAGGACACCCACCAGCTTTTCCTCGAACCCGAAGGGCGCCACACCCACGAATACTACATCAACGGCTTCTCGTCCTCCCTACCCTGGCAGGTGCAGATCGCCGCACTCACCCGCATCCGCGGCCTGGAGCGCGTCCAGTTGCTGCGCCCGGGCTACGCCATCGAGTACGACTATTTCCCGCCGACACAGCTCAGCCACAGCCTCGAAACCAAACTCGTCGGGGGCCTCTACTTCGCCGGCCAGATCAACGGCACCACCGGTTACGAAGAGGCCGCAGCCCAGGGCCTGGTGGCCGGCATCAACGCCCACCGCCAGTTGGCCGCGCTCGAGCCGCTCACGCTGCGCCGCGACCAGGCCTACATCGGCGTGCTCATCGACGACCTGGTGACCAAGGGCGTCGACGAGCCCTACCGGATGTTCACCTCCCGAGCCGAGTACCGGATCCTGCTGCGCGGCGACAACGCCGACCTGCGGCTCACCCCCATCGCCCGCGAAATCGGCCTGGCCGACGACGATCGCTACCAAAATTTCATCGAAAAAAAATCGCGCGTAGAATCGCTTCTTTCTTTTGTGCGCGGACTGAGTATCACTCCAGCCGAAATTGAAGGCTATTTAAAATCGCTCGATTCCGCACCCCTCACCCAAGGCCGCAAGCTCTACGACGTGCTGTTGCGCGACGAAGTGACCATCACCGGACTCGCCGGCGCCCTGCCCGCCCTGGCCAAATTCCTCGCCTCCGGGAATTTCGCCGCCGAAGAGATCGAGCAGGTCGAGATTCAGATAAAATACAAAGGCTACATCGAACGCGAACGCCACCTGGCCGACAAACTCCGCCGCCTGGAAGACGTGCGCATCCCCGCAGCGTTCGACTTCGCATCGCTCACCTCGCTCTCCACCGAAGCGCGCCAAAAACTCACCCGCATACGCCCCGCCACCATCGGCCAGGCATCGCGCATCCCCGGGGTTTCGCCCGCCGATATCAATATTCTGCTGGTTTATTTCGGGCGATAAAAAAACGGCCGTCATTGCGACGGCCGCCAATGTTCCACGTGGAACAAATCAGGATTTATTCTTTCGCGGCGATCTTGCCCCAGGAGTCTTTCAGGCCCACCGTGCGGTTGAAAACCAACGCTCCAGGGCGCGAGTCGGGGTCGGGCGTAAAGTACCCAACACGCTCGAACTGAAAACTTTGACCCACAGTAGCCGAAGCCAATGAAGGCTCTATCAAGGCGCGCACAGCAACCATAGAATCGGGATTGAGGTAGTCGGTGAAGGTCTTGCCCTCCTCGACATCGTCGGGATTTTCGCGCGTAAAGAGCGTGTCGTAGAGGCGCAGTTCGGCCTCGATGGCGTGGGGCGCCGACACCCAATGGATCACCCCTTTCACCTTGCGGCCGTCGGACGATCCGCCGCCCTTGGACTCGGGATCGTAAGTGCAGCGCAACTCAATGGGCTGGCCCGCAGAGTCGTATATAACTTCCTCGCAACGAATCAGATAAGCATACCGCAAGCGCACCTCTGCGCCGGGCGAAAGGCGGTAGTATTTTTTCGGCGGGTCGACCATGAAGTCGCTGCGGTCGATATAGATCTCGCGCGAAAAGGGCACTTTGCGCACGCCGGCCGCCTCGTCCTCGGGGTTGTTTACACACGTAATGTTCTCCGTGGCGTTTTCTGGATAGTTGGTAATCACCACCTTGAGCGGGTCGACAACGGCCATGCGGCGCTCGGCGACCTTGTTCAGGTCCTCGCGCACGCAGAACTCCAGCAGCCCCAGGTCGATCACGTTGTCGCGCTTGGCCACACCCACACGGTCGGCGAAAGCGCGGACCGCCGCCGGGGTGTAGCCCTTGCGCCGCAGCCCGCAGATGGTGGGCATGCGGGGGTCATCCCATCCGCCAACAACCTTTTCCTGAACCAATTGCAGCAACTTACGCTTGCTCATCATCGTATACGTCAGGTTGAGGCGCGCAAACTCGTACTGGTGGCTCGGGAAAATACCCAGCTCGGCGATAAACCAGTCGTACAGAGGACGATGCACGTCGAATTCGAGCGTGCAGACCGAGTGGGTGATGCGTTCGATCGAGTCGCTCTCGCCGTGGGCGTAGTCGTACATGGGGTAGATACACCATTTGTCGCCCGTGCGGTGGTGCTCGGAATGCAGGATGCGGTACATGATCGGGTCGCGCATCAGCATGTTGGGGTGCGCCATATCTATCTTGGCCCTCAGTACTTTATCTCCATCGGCAAACTCTCCGGCGCGCATCCGGCGGAACAGGTCGAGGTTTTCGTCGACCGTCCGGTCGCGCCAGGGGCTGTTGGTCCCGGGGACGGTCACCGTGCCGCGCGAAGTGCGGATCTGCTCCTGGGTCTGGTCGTCGACGTAGGCTTTGCCCTTGGTTATCAGCTGCTCGGCCCACTGATAGAGCTGTTCGAAGTAGTCCGAGGCGTAGTACTCGCCCGCCCATTCGAAGCCCAGCCAGCGCACGTCCTCCTTGATCGAATCGACGTATTCCACGTCCTCCTTCACCGGATTGGTGTCGTCGAAACGCAGGTTGCACAGCCCCCCGTAGCGCTTCGCAAGGCCGAAATTGAGGCAGATGCTCTTGGCGTGGCCGATGTGGAGGTAACCGTTGGGTTCGGGCGGGAAACGCGTGTGGACACGGGTTTCGCCGCGCGCAATGGCCTCCTCGATGATCTCTTCGATAAAATTCAACGGCCTGGCAGGCGCGTCGGTCTTTGTCACTTCGCTCATAAGTTCATTACTTTACAATCGTCATTTCATCGAGCAGGTAGCCCGCTCCGGCGAATTTGTCGATCACCAGCATCACGTAGCGGATATCGACGCTGATGGTGCGCTGCAGGCGCGGCTCGAAGGCGATATCGCCGCTCATCGCCTCCCAGTTGCCGTCGAAAGCCAATCCGATCAGCTCGCCGCGGGCGTTCATCACCGGGCTGCCAGAATTGCCGCCCGTGATGTCGTTGTCGCTGATGAAGCCGACGGGCATTTCGCCGTTACGCATCGCGTAGGGCCCGAAATCCTTCGCCGCGTAGATCTCCTTCAGGCGCGCGGGAACGGTAAATTCCACGGGGTTCGTCGGGTCCTCCTTCTCCATCACCCCGCGCAGCGTGGTGTAGTAGCTGTACTCCACCGCGTCGGCGGGCGAATAGGGCAGCACGCGGCCGTAGGTGAGGCGCATGGTGAAGTTGGCGTCGGGGTAGAGTTTCTTCCCGGACCACATCTCCATCAGTCCCGCCACGAACAGGCGGTGGCCCTCGGCGAACTTATCCTGGGCGGCCTGGGCGGCGGGGATCAGGCTGTTGTAGACCGCGATAACCGAGTTGGCATAGGCCAGCGCGGGATCGAATTTCACCTTCTCGACGCGCTCGGGATCGCGCAGGAAGCGCTTGTAGTCCCCCACCCAGGAGAACATCGAGCGTCTGAACAAGTAATCGATGTATTTATCCACACTGCCTCCGAAGCGCCCGTAGACCTCGGCCATAATCGAAGGCTGGTATTGGGAGGGAAGCGAGTCCTTGATGATCTGCAACATACGCTTGGCTACCTTGCAGTCGGTGTCCATATCGTAGTCTTTGTAGAGTTCGTCGGCTTCGGCCAGCAGCTTTTTCGCCAGCGCGGGGTCCATCTTCGTGGAATCGGCCTTGAGCCAGGCGCGCGCGGACGAGGCGAAACCCACGATCTCGGTCCCGCGCAGGATGGCTTCCTGGTAGTATTGCAGCACGCGCACCGGTGCGCGGCCTTCGCGTATGCCGGCTTCGATCAGGGGCAGCGCGCGGCCGTATTTCGCCTCGCGGGCGGGGTCGGCGGCGAGCCACGCGCGGAATTCGTCCTCGATTTCGGCCTTCTGGGCGCGCACGTTCAACTTGCGCAGGCCGCGGCTCATCCCGATCGAGTTCTTCCAGTAGTTCGACGAGCGGGCGTATTTCGAGGCGTACTGGATGCGCACGCGGTCGCTGGCGGCCATCTCCTTCTTGAGGATCTCCTGGCGTTCGCCGCGGACGAAGATGCGGATCGGGTTGGCCTGGTCGAGCGTGTTGTCGATCTCCCACGAAGTCATGTAGCGGCTCGTCGAGCCCGGGAAGCCGATGATCATCGCGAAGTCGTTGGCTTTGACCCCTTTCAGTGATACTTTGAGGTGCGAGGGGGCCTTGTAGGGCACGTTGTCGCGCGAGTAGGCGGCGCCGCGGCCGTCGGCGTCGGAATAGACGCGGAACACCGAGAAGTCGCCCGTGTGGCGCGGCCACATCCAGTTGTCGGTGTCGCCCCCGAATTTGCCGATCGACACGGGGGGCGCCCCCACCAGGCGCACGTCGTCGTAGCGCTCCATGACGAACATAAAATATTGGTTACCCCCAAAGAAAGGTTTCACCGAGATCTGCATGCCGGGGTATTCCTCCTTGGCCTGGGCGACGATCGCATCGATCAACTCCGCCACCCGGGCATTGCGCTCCTGTTCGGTCATCCCGTCGGCCAGCTCGGAAACGATGCGGTCGGTCACCTCGGCGATCCGGCGGATGAAGGTCACCGCCAACCCGGGCGTGGGGATCTCCTCGCCGCGGTTCATGGCCCAGAAGCCGTTCTTGAGGTAGTCGTGCTCCACGGAGCTGTGCTGCTGGATGGCGTCGAAACCGCAGTGGTGGTTGGTGAGCAGCAGCCCGTCGGGGGATACGATCTCGCCGGTGCACCCGCCGCCGAAAATGACGATGGCGTCTTTGAGCGCGTCGCCGTTGATGTTGTAGATATCGCGGGCCGAGAGGCGGAACCCTTCGCGGCGCATATCTTTGATATTCAACTTTTCGAGGTAGGGCAACAACCACATCCCCTCGTCGGCCGCGACCTTGGTGACGGCAAACAGGGTGAGCAGCACGGCGATGGTAAACTTCTTCATACTATCGTAATTATTACGTTTTAAAGCCGTAAAAGTAGCTATTTTTCGGATGATTTTTGGTAATGCCGGAATTTTTTTACCTTTGCCCCGATTCGGTACCCGAACAGGCCCTGCGCCTGCGAGGGTCGCAAAAGGGAACCGGTGTGAAAATCCCGGACAGTACCCGCTGCTGTAAGTTCCAATAAAAGAGAGAGATCGACACAAGCCACTGCCGCACAGGCGGGAAGGCGACCCCTCCCGGAACAAGTCAGAAGACCTGCCGAACCAAGCAACGACAAGGCTTTCGGGATGAAAGGCTGGGCGTACGGGACGGTGCACACCCGCGCGTTTGTTCATCACGGTTTTATCCCCCGACGGTTTTGTTGCTGCGGCCCGGCTCGTAAAGAGCCGGGGGAACGGAGTATTCACCCCGGGCAGGCCCGAAAAAATCGAAAAGGGCGGCCCACAAAGACAAACCGTTATGCAAACCCTTTCCAAATTTCTGACCCTGGCGGCAACCGTCGCCGCAACAATTCCAGCCCTCGCCGACGGGCGCGACTCGATCCGCCAGTACGCGATCGACTCGGTGGTCGTCACTTCCTACCGCGCCGGGATGCTCCTCAAGGACGCCCCCAACCAGATCGAGGTGATCTCGCGGGGCGACATCGTCCGCTCGCCGGTGGTGAGCGTCGCCGACCTGATCAAAAAGTACGCGCTGGCCGAAAGCGCCGACATGCAGGGACTTACGGGCGGGCTCGAATTCCGCGGCTTCACCCCCCTGTCGACCGGCACGAGCACCTACAGCGTGATGCTGCTCGACGGCGTGCCGATGGGTACGCGCAACGCCGCCGCCACGATGACCGCCTCGGTGGCCTCGGCCGAGATCCTCAAAGGCCCCTTCTCGGCGCTCTACGGCAGCGGCGCGATGGGCGGCGTGGTGAACCTGGTGAGCAACCGATCCCGCGGCAAACTCTCCGGCTCGGCCTCGCTGGGCTACGGCAGCTGGAACTCGCTCGCGGCCCAGGCCTCGGTGGGCGGCAACATCGTCCCGCGCCTCGACTTCGACCTCGCCCTGGAGCACACCAACCAATTGGACGACTACACCACCGGCCAACACAGCGTCCTGAAGATGACCGCCTACGAAAAGGCCGTGATCGACCCCCTCTCCTACGGCGCGCGCTACAACCACACGGCCCTCGAAAAAACCCACGGCTCGCTGCGCCTGGGCTACGACCTGGGCGGCAAGTGGCGCATCAACGCCCTGGGCGACCTCTTCTACGCCGGGCGCGCCCAGGGGGGCGGCATGCTGTGGGGTATGTACGAACAGACCGACAAGTGCCTCACGCGCAGCTACGGCCGCGTCGACGTGCTCGGCACCGCCGGCCGCCACACCCTCCGCGTGACCCCCTACCTGAGCGGCGAGCGCAGCGACTACCGCAGCGACTTCGGCTACGACTACGTCACCCGCACGCGCTACCGCTACAACACCGCCGGTTTCACGGCCCACGACGCCATCCGCCTGGGGCGCCAGACCCTCGTGGCCGGGGTCGACAACTTCACGCAAAGCTACCGCTCGTTGCAGTGGAAGTCCGACAACAGCCCCGACACCCCCTCGCAGCCCGACTACCGCAACATCCAGACCGGTGTCTTCGTCCAGGCCAACCTCTCGGCCCTCGGCGGCCGCCTGACCGCCGTGGCGGGGGCGCGCTACGACAACACCGCGTTCCGCACCCTGGCCACCGACCACCTCGCCGGGACGCCCATGCGCAAAAGCTACCACTCGTTCAACCCCTCGGTGGCCGCGCGCTACAAGGTGTTCCCCGCCCTGAGCCTCCACGCCAGCGCCGGGACGGCCTTCCTCGCCCCCGACGCCTTCAAAACCACCGGCGAGTACACCAACTCCTGGGGCGTCTACAAAGGAAATCCCGGCCTCAAACCCGAGCGATCGACGAGCTGGGACGCCGGGATCACGTTTGCTTCGGCGGGCGGCGCCGTGACGGCCGACCTCACCTGGTTCGACACGCGCCACCGGGGCATGATCGTCTTCGACTACTCCAACCCGGGCTACACCTCCTACGCCAACAGCGACCGCGCCGCACTGCGGGGTTTCGAGGCGCTCGCCTCGCTCGATTTCGGCCGCATGGCCTCCAAGACGTGGTCGCTGGCCCTCACCGCCCGCTGGTCGCGCATCGTCGACTCCGAAGTGGTCACCCCCACCCTGCGCGGCGAACGCAAATACCTGAGCCGCAACAAGGCCTCGCTTTGCCTGGAATACGCCGACCGGCGCTTCTCGGCGCGCATCCTGGCCCGCTACACCGGCTCGCGCATCGAGGACAACTGGATCCAGGGCTGGAACCCCGTTTACGACGGCGATTTCAACTACCTCTACTCCGAAATGGTCCCCTACGTCGACAAGCAGGGGCGCACGATCCGCGGGTCGCTCTACGACCAGCCCGAGATCCGCACCCCCGACTTCCTGGTGGTGGACTTCTACGCCTCGTACCGTTTCGCAGGCAATTTCTCGGTGGGGATCAAGGCCTCGAACCTACTGGACGAGAACTATTTCGAGCGCGACGGCTACTATATGCCGGGGCGCAACCTCGCGGGCTTCCTCGCCTGGAAGTTCTGATCCGGTGACGCAAAAAAGAACCGGGGCGCGCCGGCGTTGCATCGGCGCGCCCCGGCGGCCTTCACCCCC
>JAVBRR010000105.1:0-16645 GCA_031547705.1 Rikenellaceae bacterium
GCCCTGGTGGACGGCGCGGGCAAGGTGGTCGCTTCGGCCGAAGTGCCCGCCCTCGCTTCGCCCGCCGACCTGCTGCCCAAACGGGTGGAGGTGGCGCTCACCCTGCCGCAGGGGGTCACCCCGGGCGACCTGAAAGTCGTGGTCGATCCGCAGAACCGCCTTCGCGAGATAACCAAAAAGAACAATTCGCTTCCCCTGGAGGCCCCCCGTCAATAATTCCGGCGAATGAAAAGTGGCATTGTCCTTATTGTTGCGGTTGTGTTTCCGCTAATCTCCTACGGCCAGTTGAGCAACGGGTCGCGCAATAGCAACGGGTCTACCTCATACACCTTCTCGAGCGGTGCGGGGAGCACATCCTTCACTGTGCCCCCGATGAAAAAATCATCCTCGAACACCTCGGGACGATCGGTCAATACGCTGCATCTCCAGAATAAGAATATCGTCCGCAGGCCTGCGCCCAGATACTCCTCTTCGGGATACAGTTATTCCCATTCAGAGCCGCAGGTGTATAACCAACCGGCGAAACCCAAGGAGGACCGCACCCTTGAAATCTCTTTTTCCGTACTCGGCATGATACTGGAAGCCTCCGGAGCCGCTTCCGCGAGGAATCAAATCCGGATCGATCAGGCCATGGCGGCGGCGCACAAATCGGAAGAACAGCAGGCCAGGGAGTTCGCCTCGGGGAATGCCGAGGCCTATTCCCAGCTAAAGGGGGTGTCGGGTGCGGCAGGCACCCCTTTGGGTATCCGTACCGACGCCAAACCACGCCTTTTCGACCCACCCGCCCTGGGGGAAGCCAACAATACGATAGACCGGGAATACATTGTTTATAAAGGCAATACGGTTAATTTTAAAGAGTTGACGGAAAACCTCCGCGCGACTTACGAAATGGAGGTGAGGGAGGCCGGGAAAACTGTGGCCTCTGAAGGAGTGGATGCGACCCTGGGTTTCATGGAATCCGATACATACACTAATTTTTTGAATAAAATCGCAGAGGAGAATCCCCAAAACGAGTTCGTACAGATGGTCGCCTCCAATAGCGAATTCGGGAAATTGACCTTGGAAATGGCTCAATACAGGCTTGCCGAGGGGGATGAAAAAAAGACACTGGCGATAGCCAGAGTCATCGATTGGACGGATAACCACTTCCCCGATATTACCTCCGCCGTTAAAGCCAACCCCTATTTCACCTCCTTCAGCCGGAGCCTCGAAGCGTGCAAGTCATACGGAGTCATCCGGGCCGGCGCTAAAGCCTACACCGACGACCTGCTCGAAAGCATCTCCGGGGGATTGCATGCGGTCATCGATGGGAATACCGCCGTTGGTGCAAAACTGGCCCCTGCCGTGCAGGGTAAGACCCGCACTTTCGCCACCGAAATCATATACGACGAACTGGGCAGCCATCTGTAGCTATGGGCAAATACCTGTTGACGTCGATATGCGCCGTTTTGTGCCTGCAGGGTGCGACCCAACCCTCCAAACCGCACAAGGGACCGGGAATGCTTCCCGACAGTTGCCTGTTGGTGACTTTCGTCGAGGCCGGGCGGACTGATATGCGGGACGCGGGACTCTTCCTGGATTGGAACGGTGAGCCCTGTATCGTGCGGGGCAACCGGATCGGTCGCCTGTTGCCCGACTCGGCGGGCTTTATTCCCATGGAACTCCCCGACCGCTCCGCTCCCTCCCAGATAATCTGTACAGGGGGTGGGACGACCTACCTGAAGAGCGGCAATCTGATCCGGGTGATGAGGGACAAGAAGATCGAAACGCTTTTCGATATGGGGAGCGGCGATTTCCGGATCGGGGGAACCGGGGAGCAGTTGCTTTATATCACGACCTGGGACAGGGACAGCAGCCGGGTCTTCCTCTACGACACCTCTGCCGCGTTGTTGCTTAAACTGTGCGCCGTCCGGGGCAGGATCAACGATGTGGCCGGGGATGGCGTCAATACCTACGTGGCGACAGGGGACGGGGTCTACATGCTTTTCGACGGCAGGACATTCAAGGCCATGAGCCTCGGCAGCGAGGTGAAGAAGCTGGCGTGGACCGAAGGGGGACTGTTCTTCTCGTCGGCGACCGGAATAGGGTTCATAGCCGATCCCGGACAGCCTTTCCCGTTTATCAACCGACCCGCCCGCGAGATTCTCGCCGGAGACGATGCGCTGTATATACTTTTCGAGGACGGGGGCGTCGCCGCCCTGCTCGGCACGGGATATTTCGAAAGTTTCGTCAGAAAAATTTACCGATGAGAATGAAACGGATAATAGCGGCATTAGCTCTGGCAGCAGCCTGCCTATCACAAACTTATGCCCAGGATCTTTCGCAGGCGGGCTACAAAAACTGGGTTACTGCGGTGGCACTGATGGAGGAGGCCAAAACGGCGACCGATTACTTCGAGATAATCGACCTTTTCGGGTCGGTCACCCAATCCGATCCCGCCTTTGCCGACGCCTACTACAACCTGGGCATCCTGATGACCCGCCTTGCCGGGATGGGCGGAGGGCTTCCCGCCTTCGAGTGCGCCGAGCGCTATTACAACCGTTATCTGTCGCTCCGCCCGGCGGATAGGGTGGAACTGACCAAGGCTTTCGTCCAGATCGATATCAGGCGGAAGAGTTTCCTCAAGGATTTCGGACCGAAAATGAAGTTGATCGAAAAGGGGACATACAACGATAAGGCTCCGGTTACGGTCGAAGGGTTCTGGATCCAGTCGACCGTCTTCAGCCTTGCCGACTACAAGGAGACCATCCCTGTGGCCAATGAAATACACCGGCGGCTCGCCGGAAGCGCTTTCGACATACCTGCGCAGGAGAGCCCGGACGGCAAGGACAATGTACCCTACATAGCAAACTACCCCACGGCCGAAAATGTGGTCGCCCTTATGAATTATATCACCGGGCGGCATTATTTCATCCCCCGTTTCGAGCAGTGGCACCGGGTGGTGTATGTCGCCGTCGGCAACACTGCTGCCGGCATCGAACAGCTGGCGGATACCGGCATATATGTCGGAGGATGGTATAAGGCCGGCGCGAACGAAATGGACCTCGAAGTCATCGAATGGGTGGACAATACGGAAGAAGGACTGAAATATTGCATCAGGGACGTCAGTTTCCCTCTGCGGGGTAACGGGACAGTGGAGAGACCCGCCGGACTTAAGCGCTATTTTCCCCCGGAAATCAGTAAGGTCACGAAAGGTTTTCTGAACACCTATGTCACCGCTTTCCGCATGGCCTGTCCCGCCGGCGAGATGTAGGTCCTGTGCACATATTGCCCGAATCCGCAGAAAAACCGCTATCTTTGCTGCGTCAAAAAAACTGCAAATGGTGAAAAAGAAAAAAATGATGGCCCTCGTGGCGCACGACAATATGAAGCACGACCTGGCCGAGTGGGTCGACTGGAACTGGGAAAACCTCCTGCGCCACCACCTGGTGTGTACCGGAACGACAGGCAGGATGGTCGCCTCGACGCTCATGGAGCGCCGGGGCAACGCCCACGCCTCGTTCGACATCACCCTGCTCAAGTCGGGTCCCCTGGGCGGCGACCAGCAGCTGGGGTCGATGATCGCCGAGGGGAGGATCGACGCGCTGATCTTTTTCTGGGACCCGATGCAGGCCCAGCCCCACGACGTGGATGTGAAGGCCCTGCTGCGCCTGGCCACGCTCTACAACGTCCCCACGGCCATCAACCGCTCCACCGCCGACTTCCTGATCTCCTCGCCTTTGTTCGAGGAGGATTACATCCCGGTGGTCAAGGACTACCGCTCCTACATCGAACGCACGCTGGAGAAATAGATTCCGTATAATCGAAAAAAAACCGGCCCATCGGGCCGGCTTTTTTATAACTTTGTATAAAACTGGTGCGTATGTTTGTGCTGTTTATTGCCTGTCTAATCTTTGGTGTTCCGGTGTTTTTCGTTTGCAGGTGGGCGGCACGCCGGTGGCTGAAAGATCCGGCCACGCGGCAGGTCGTCCCCTGGGTGGCGACCCTTGTGCTGACACCACTGCTATGTGCCGCAGGTATCGTAATGTGGGTCACTACATTACCCGGTAATCGTAATTATAATTTCGATACCGAGCAATGGGCGGCATATCCCGGGAAGCGTTATTTTATGGTCGAGGACCTGGTCGATAGCGATATCCTGAGGGGGATGGACCGCATACAGGTCCGGCAACTGTTGGGCAACCCCGACTTTCGCACCGCCGACAGCGTGTGGGTTTATTCGATCAGGGGGGATAAAGACGATATGCTCGAAGTGACATTCCGCCACGACCGTGTAACCGCCGTGCGTTCGCCGCACGAAGGAGTTACATACAAATTCGATTAAAAAAAGCTGCCCGGCAAAGGCAGCTCTTTTTTTGTATGAACGGGAGTGCTTATTTCAGCGTACCGGCGTTGGCCTGGTCGATCATCTCCTTGCTGGCGGTGATGTACACTTCCACGCGGCGGTTCTGGGCTTTGCCTGCGGCGGTCGAGTTGTCGGCTACGGGAACGTCCGATGCGAGGCCCGTTTCGGTCATGCGTGCAGCGGCTACGCCCTGGCCCTGGATGTAGTTGCCTACGGCCTGAGCACGCTGCAGCGACAGTTTTTCGTTTATTTCACGGCTGCCGGTGCTGTCGGTGTGGCCCTGGATGGTGATGTCGGTGCCGGTGTTCTCCTTGAGGGAAGCGGCGAATTTGGTGAGTTCGGTTTTGGCCGAGGCGCTCAGGTCGCTCTTGCCCGTGGCGAAGAGGATACCGCCGTCGAAGGTGACCTTGATGGCCTGCAGGCCGTTCTGGTCGGTAACGGTTTCGACTTTGGCGTTGTTCATCGCTTCGAGTTCGGCTTTCTGCTTGTCCATCTTGCGGCCGATCAGCGCGCCCGAGCCTGCACCCACGCCAGCGCCGATCGCTGCACCGATCGCAGCGCCTTTGCCGCCGCCGGCCAGAGCGCCGATACCTGCGCCGAGGGCTGCCCCGCCGCCTGCACCGATCAGGGCGCCTTTGCCCGTGTTGTTCATTCCGCAACCGGTCATCATCAGTGCTGCGGCTGCCATCGTTACGATTGAAATCTTAGTCGTTTTCATAATTTAATAAATTTTAATTAGGGAGATATTATCTGATTATTGTCTCTTCTCTGTCGGGACCCACCGAGATGATCTTCACGGGCGCCCCGCACTCGGTTTCGATGAATTTCACGTAGTTTTTGAACTCATCGGGCAGTTCGTTCCAGCTGCGCGCTCCGCAGATATCGCGTTTCCATCCGGGGAATTCGCGGTAGATGGGTTCGACGTCGGGGCCGCACTCGTAGGGGAAGCGTGTCGTTTCCTTGCCGTCGATGCGGTAGGCAATGGCTACTTTGATCACATCCAGCGTGTTGAGCACATCGCCTTTCATCATGATCAGCGCCGTGGCGCCGTTGATCATCACGCTGTATTTCAGCGCCACCATGTCCAGCCACCCGCAACGCCGGGGACGTCCGGTGGTGGAACCAAATTCCCTGCCGATTTTGCGTATTTCTTCGCCCGTTTCGTCGAAAAGTTCGGTCGGGAAGGGTCCGCTGCCCACGCGCGTGCAGTAGGCTTTGAAGATCCCGTACACTTCGCCGATACCCGAGGGCGCCACTCCGAGTCCGGTGCAGACCCCGGCACACGTTGTATTCGAGGAAGTTACGTAAGGGTATGTCCCGAAGTCGACGTCCAGCAGCGCGCCCTGTGCCCCTTCGGCCAGGACAGCCTGGCCGGCAGCCATCAATTCGTTGACTTCGTGCTCGCTGTCGATGATCGGGAAGCGGCGCAGCGTTTCGATGCCGGCGAACCACTCGCGCTCGTAAGCGTCGATATCCGCCTGGTAGTTGTAATAGGCTAACTGTCCCAGGTGGTTGGCTTTGAGTTTTTCGTAGCGCGCCATGAATTCGCCCGAGAGGATGTCGCCTACGCGCAGGCCGTTGCGGGCCGTTTTGTCGGTATACGCCGGGCCGATGCCCTTGAGCGTCGAGCCGATCTTGCCGCCGCCCTTAGCTGCCTCCGAAGCTGCATCGAGGGCGCGGTGGGTGGGGAGGATCAGGTGTGCTTTTTTGGATATGCGCAACTTGGAAACCACGTCCACGCCGTGGGCTTCGAGTTTGGCTATCTCCTCGGCGAAGATCGCCGGGTCGATCACCACCCCGTTGCCGATGATGTTCACCACCCCCGGACGGAATATCCCCGAAGGAATGGTGTGCAACACATAGTTTTCGCCGTCGAAACGGAGCGAGTGGCCGGCGTTGGGACCTCCCTGGAATCGTGCTACCGCCTTATAATTGGGAGTTAATACGTCTACGACTTTCCCTTTTCCCTCGTCGCCCCATTGCAGGCCGAGCACTACATCGATTTTCTTCATTACGATCTTTAGATTACGCAATTCCCGCCGTTACCGGGTCGAAGAAATTGCCTACAAAAATACATTTTTTTTCCGATATCTTCTTTAGAAAAGTGGAAATTAATATTTTCTTGGCCGGAGCCTTTCGTTTTTGGTGGATTTCGCGCGGATTTTTCTACCTTAGCACCTTTAAACCGTGTCCGCATCGTATGCACAGGATCAGAATTATCTTGATTTCGGCGCTTTTGCTTCTCCTCTCCACCGGAAGCCACGCCCAGTATAACAAGTACTATTTCTTTTATGTGGGCCGCAGCATGTTGATAGACAACCGTTACCAGGATGCCGTCGAGATGCTGAACGTCCTGCTGAAGGTCGATCCCAACTCCCACGAAGGTTATTTCCTGCGCGGCATCGCCAAGTACAACCTCGACGACCTGCTGGGGGCCGAAGCCGATTTCACGGCCGCCATCGAGAAGAATCCCGTTTTCACCACCGCCTACCAATACCGCGCCATCACCCGCTCGCGCATGGGCAACTACGACGACGCCCTGAACGACTTCCGCGAGGCGATCGAGTTGCTCCCCGACCTGACGGGAACCTATTACAGCCGCGGGGTGACCTACCTGTTGAGCCAGCAGTTCGACAAGGCCATCGACGACTTCAACCAGTTTATCCGCCAGGAGAGCAAGGTTTCCGATGCCTTCACCAACCGCGGGACGAGCTACCTGCTGCTCAAGGACACCGTGCGCGCCATGGAGGACTACAACACCGCCATCCGCACCAACCGCGAGAACCCCAACGGTTACAACCGCCGCGGCGCCCTGCTCATGGCCCAGGGCAAGAACCCCGAGGCGCTGGAGGATTTCAACAAGGCCGTGGCGTGCGACACGACCTACGTGCTTTCGTACTTCAACCGCGCCATCGCCTACTCGAACCTCAACCGCCCGATGCAGTCGATCGCCGACTTCGACCGCGTGATCCAGCTCGACTCGACCAATTCGCTCACCTACTTCAACCGCGCGATCATCCGCACCCAGATCGGCGACTACAACGGCGCGCTCGGGGATTACAACAAGGTGGTCTTCTACTCGCCTTCCAACGTGCTGGTTTACTACAACCGCGCGCTGCTCTACACCCACCTGGGCCAGGTCGAGAACGCCGAGGCCGACTACACCAAGGCCATCGAACTCTACCCCGACTTTGCCAACGCCTACCTCAACCGCTCCTCGTTGCGCTACCTGCTCAAGGATTTCAGCGGTTCGCGTTCCGACAAGAATTTCGCCGACCGCAAGATCGCCGAATACCGCAGCAAGCTCTCCGACAGCACCTTCTCGATCTACGCCGACACCTCGCGCCGCTTCAACGCCCTGCTGGCCTTCGACAGCCGCACGGCGGGCAGCCAGTTCGAGAAGATCACCTCGCAGGCCGACAACATCACCATGCTGCCCCTGTTCAAGTTCACCCTCGCGCGTCCCGATTCCGTCACCACGGTCGACCCCCAGCGCTACTACCTGCGCCGCGTCGGCGACTTTGTGGCCGAAGTGGGGCTGAAAGACCTCCGGTTGTCCAACCGCCCGAGCGACCTGTTGCCCGATTCGATCCTGGCCCTCGACCGCCGCCTGGCCGACAGCCTGCGCGTCGACAACGCCAACTGGCGTCTGCTGTTCGAGCGCGGGGTGACCCAGTCGCTGATCCGGCAATACACCAACGCGGTCAACAGCTACTCGACCGCCATCGAGGCCAACCCCTCGAACCCGTTCCTCTACCTCAACCGCAGCACCACGCGCAGCGAGATGATCGACTTCATCTCCTCGATAGACAACAGCTACCAGCGCATCACCCTGGACAGCGATCCCGCGAACCGCCTGAAAAGCGCCTCGTCGCGCACCTACAGCTACGACGAGGCCATCGCCGACCTCAACAAGGCCGCCAAGCTCTTCCCCGAATTCGCCCACATCTACTACAACCGGGGCAACCTCCAGGCCCTTTCGGGCAACCTTCCCGAGGCTTACGAGGACTTCACCGCCGCCATCAAGCTCAACCCCAACTTCGCCGAGGCCTATTTCAACCGCGGCCTGGTGCAGATCTACCTCAAGGACACCCGCAAGGGCTGCCTCGACGTGAGCAAGGCCGGCGAACTGGGCATCAAGGACGCCTACAAGGTGTTGAAACGCTTCTCACCCGCCGAACACTAACTCATTCATAATTATATGGTAGAACAATTACGCAACAAGATCCAAAATTCCTCGGGTGCGCGCTGGACCGTCCTGGCCCTGGTGTCGTTCACGATGCTCACGGGCTACATCCTCTCGGATGTGATGGCGCCCCTGAAAACGATGCTCGAGCAGCAACTGGGCTGGAGCAGCAGCGATTACGGTCTGTACACGAGCGGCTACGGCCTGATCAACATCTTCCTGCTGATGCTCATCATCGGGGGAATGATCCTCGACCGCAAGGGGCCGCGCTTCACGGGGCTGCTGGCCGTGGTGATCATGATCGCGGGGATATCGATAAAATACTGGGCCGTGTCGTCCGATTTCGGCTCGTCGACCGTGTGGTTCTTCGGCCAGGTCAAAGCGCAGGTTTTCTGGGCCATGGCGGGCTTCGCCGTCTGCGGCGTGGGGATCGAAATGATCGGGATCACGGCCAACAAGATCGTGGTCAAGTGGTTCCGCGGGCACTCGCTGGCGCTGGCCCTGGGGCTTAACGTGGCTGCGGGACGCATCGGGACCTTTTTTGCCATGTCGGGAGCGCTTCCGATCGCCAAGGCGTGGGGTACGGTTTCGGCGCCCCTGGTGTTCTGCCTCTTCATGCTCTGCGCGGGCTTTCTGGCCTTCCTGACCTACGTGATGATCGACCGCAAGGCCGAAGCGGGCGAGGAGAAGGAGGCCAAAGCCGAAGGGGGCGAGGACGATTTCAAGATCTCGGATATCTTCACCATCGCCTCCAACCGCGCTTTCTGGTACATCACCATCCTGTGCGTGCTGTTCTACTCGGCGGTGTTCCCCTTCCTGAAGTACGCCACCGACCTGATGATCCAGAAATTCCATGTGTCGACGGATTTCGCGGGTACCATTCCCGGGCTGCTGCCCTTCGGCAACATCCTGCTCACGCCGCTCTTCGGGCTGATCTACGACCGGCGGGGCAAGGGCGCCACGATCATGATCATCGGTTCGGTGCTGCTGGTGATCGTCCACACGCTGTTCTCGGTGCCGATGCTTTCGGCCAGTTGGATCGCCGTGGTGTTGATCCTGCTGCTGGGGGCTGCATTCTCGCTGGTGCCCTCGGCCATGTGGCCTTCGGTGCCCAAGATCATACCTTATAATAAATTGGGAACGGCCTATTCGATGATCTTTTGGATCCAGAACTGGGGCCTCACGTTCGTGCCGCTGCTGATCGGTTACGTCCTGGATAAATACTGCGTCACCGGGACGATGGTCGTTGACGGGGTCGAGGCGGTGCAGTACGACTACACGCTGCCGATGATGATCTTCGCCGGTTTCGGCGTTCTGTCGGTGATTTTCGCGCTGTTGCTGCGCCGCGAGGATGCCCGCAAAAACTACGGTCTGGAGCAGCCCAACATAAAGCACTGATCGTAATCCAATAAGTCACGCACTGCGTGCCAGCAGGCCCGGAAAATCTTCCGGGCCTGTTTCATTTGTATCCCAATAACGTATGGTATTGTATAATATTTGTATACCTATGGTTAATTGTAAGTCGATTGCCTTTTCGTGTTAAGAATTTATTAAATAAAGGATAAATGAGTAATAAATTCAAAATATAGTCCGTATATTTGATGTATTATTTATAAGGTGAGTCAAAACGATAACTTTAAATGATACGATTATGAAAACACACAAAATCAATCGCTTGATTACGGCGATGGCCGCCGTGGCACTGTTGCTGACGGGCTGCGACCCCGAAAACCTCGACCAGGGGCCGGAACTCTCCGTAAACCCCGTATCGCTCACTTTCCCGGTAGGGGGTGACGACAAGCAGGTTACCCTCACAACCAACCGCGACTGGACCATCACGATCCCCACCGATTCGCCCTGGCTGGTAGCGGACAAACTTTCCGGAGGCCCCGGTACTTACACCGTGACCTTCTCGGCCGCCGAATACAGCGGGTCTGCGCCGCGTACCACGTCGGTTTCGATCGCCGCGTCGATCGTCTTCGAAATGCTGGCCGTCAGCCAGGACGGTACTTCGGGACCTCTCCCGACGGACGCTATCTGGACCGAAAACGCGGGCAATACCACCGTCACCCAGACGTACGGCAGCGGTTCGCAATGGCCTTACCTCGACCAGCTTCCCTCAGGGTTCCTGACCCCGGGCGGCACGGGCGGCGCTTCGGTGACTTACACCGGATCGAGCCTGTCGGTTCGTGCAAACACCTACTCGTTGAACCTCGACCCCACCAACAACCACTTCTTCTTCAGCTCGGGCACGCCTTACTTCCAGGCCGACAACATCCCGGTGACCGGTATGGGCACGGGATTCCTCAGCTTCTGGACCAGCAAGCAGAACTCCGTACAGACCCCGAAATTCACCACCGTGGTGCCTTCGGAACTGGTCGTTTCGGTGAAGAGCAACCTCGACGCCGATTGGCAGGCGGTGACCTATACCGCCCCCTCGGCAGCCGACTGGGTCCAGGTAACCGACGCCACCTTTAATATCCCCGCCGGCGCCACCACCCTGAGCATCAAGTGGACGGCAGGCGTAGCCAGCGTCTACCGCCTGGACGACATATCCTTCGCAGCCACCGCAGGCGGCGAAACGGGCGATCCGCTGGTCACCACCGGCGACGCCACCAATGTGACGAAGAATTCGGCCACCATCGCCGGCTCGTACACGGCAGGCACCGATCCCGTGAACGCGGCGGGCCTCGAATGGAAGGCCGACGGCGGCACCTACACCGCAGTTCCCCTGATCGGGACCTCGTTTACGCACAACCTCACCGGACTGACCGGCAACACCACTTATTATTACCGTGCATACGCGACCACCGCTTCGGGTACGGTCTACGGCGCTGAGAAATCGTTCTACACCGTCGATGCCGTCTGGTACGAACGGGTGGGCACGATCGCCGCCGAAAAAGACGGCAGCGGTTATTTCCCGGTTGTCACCTCCTCGTCGGTAAGCACCTACACTTATGATACTTTCGACAAGTTGGGCAGTGGAGCTGCGTCGGTAGCCTACACGGGTACCTCCAAAGTGAGCGTGCGGACCACCATGGATTCTGAAGGATACACCGATGCCTCGGGCGTCAACAGCATCTTCTTCAGCAACGACACCCCCGAGAACTCGTTCGAGGCCGCAGGCATCGCCGTAACGGGAGGATCGACCTACACGCTCACCTTCGGGATCAGCAAGTCGGCCAGCAGCACCACGTTCGCTCCTGTTGTTCCCGCGGATATGGTACTCAAGATGAAGACCAACCTCTCGGCGACCGAAACCGACGTGACCTACACCAACTCCGCCGGCGGCGCATGGCCTACGACGTGGGCCCTGGCCACGGCGACGATCACCGTTCCTTCAGGCGCCACGAGCTTGACGCTCAAGTGGTACTGCAACGTGGCGAGCGTCTACCGTATGGACGACTTCCTGCTGTTGGAATCGACCCCGGCACCCCCGGTACTGAGTTTCGGTACCCCGGCCCTGGCAGGTACGATGACTTCCGGAACCGCTTTCGCGGCCGCCAACAAGATCACCGTTAGCTACGAAAACGCCACGGCTGGCGGCATCACCTACAGCGTGGCAGCCACCCAGGGCGGTTCGCCCGCCGCGGGGCTGACCTCGATCACCGACGCCACCGGAACCCTCACGGCCGGCAGCGGTACGCTCGAAATACCTTTGGCCGCGATGGGTACTCCCACCGCCTCGGGCGATATCGTCTTCACGATCACCAGCACCGGCACCACGGCCCTGAACGGCAAGACCGCCTCGGGCACGGTGCACGCCCCGGCGGGAGTGCTCGCATTCGGTACGCCGGTCATCGTGGGTACGATGACCCAGAACACCGCTTTCGCGGCAGGGAATAAGCTGACGATCACCTACGAAAACGCCACGGCAGGCAGTATTACCTACAGCGTTGCCGCCACAGGCATCGGCGCCGCAGGGCTGACCGCCATCACCGACGCCTCGGGAACCCTCGTGGCCGGTAGCAGTACGCTGGATATACCTCTCGCAGCGATGGGTACCCCGACAGGCTCGGGCGCCATCACCTTCACGATCACCAGCACCGGCACCGCGGCCATCAACGACAAGACCGTATCCGGAACGGTAAATGCAGCCGGGGGTAGTCCGGTGGACTTCACCGCCTACTGGAATATGACAGATATTCCGGACTGGGGCGTTAGTCCCATGGATGTGACTTCGTTGGCCCCGACGGGAGGTCTTACGGTCGGAGGATTGACCAAAACGGCCTTCACGACCAGCGGCTCCCCCGGAGCCAACAACTGGGGCAGTAACGACTTCTCAGCCAATACGGAAGCCAACAGGCTGACCTCGCCGACCAAATACGCCACCTTTGTCCTTACGCCCGCTTCGGGTAAGAGCATATCGCTGACCTCGCTGGAATTGATCGTCCGATTGACAGCCACCGGACCTTTGGGCACCTCGATACAATACCAGATAGGGAGCGGCAGTTTCGTGGAGGCTACGACCTTTACCTATACGAAACCCACCAGTACGACCACCCAGGCCCCGCAGACGGCCGATCTGTCCGACATAGCCGCACTTCAGCATGTCGCTGTCGACGTGCCCGTCACCATCCGTATGGTACCCTATCTCCTTTCCACGCAAAGCGGCACGGTGACAGGGAACTGGTATATCACCAACAACGGTACCCAGACCGCGAATCCGCTTGTGATCACCGGGTCTACCGAATAATGAACCCCATCTCCCCCGGAAGATTCGAAAGATTCTTCCGGGGAGAGATTTATAATTGTGAAATGAAACGACGATTCGGACATATTAAAGGGAAACTCCCTTTCCTGGTGATCTTTCTGCTGGTGCTGGCGGTCAACAACTGCGGCCCTACCGACAAGGAAGCGGCCGAAACGACCCCCGTGCTCACGCTGGCCGAAGGCGACATGGTCTACAGCGGCAGCGTGCAGCAATTCATGAAGGTCGCCGCCTCGGGCGCCTGGACGATCGCACTGGAATACCCCGAAGGGACTCCTTCGGGCTGGTGCAGCGCATCGCCCGACTCGGGCTCGGGCGAGAAGAACGTGCGCGTCGGCTACTCGGCCAACACCGACGAGAACGACCGCACGGTCGACATCATCGCCACGACCCCCGGGGGGCTGAAAGGCAAAGTCACCCTGACCCAGTCGTCCGGCTCGATGCCCGATTCGGGAGGGACGCCCACGGGCGAGTCCGACGTCGATAAATTGCTCAAACGCTTGGAAATGCCCGCGGCCAAAGACCGCAACTGGGTTTTCAACTATTCGAAGGGCGACTTCTCGCTCGAATACTACCCGGCCAAGAAACATCCGCGCTGGGTGGCCTGGACGCTCCACAAGGGGCACGCCGGTACGGTGGGACGCAACGAAAGGTGGCAGTACGACTCGCGCATTCCGCGTGCCAGCCAGCCAAACAGCAGCGATTTCACCAACGCCGCCAACGACGGCAAGGACTACATCGACCGCGGTCACATGTGCCCTTCGGCCGACCGGCAGGCGACCGTCGAATCCAACCGGGAGACGTTCTACTATTCGAATATGTCGCCCCAGTACGGCGACCTGAACCAGGGTATCTGGGCCAAGGTCGAAGACCTGATCCGGGGCTGGCGCAGCGATGAGCGCGACACCTTGTATATATGTTGCGGCGGCACGCTCGAGAAGGAGGCCAACATCCTGGCCTATACCAACGGCATGGCCATCCCGAAATACAACTTCAAGGTGGTGCTGCGCAAAAAGCAGAACACGACCTACGAGGCCATCGGCTTCTGGTTCGAGAACACCCGCAACTCGTCGTACCGCGACATTGCGCCGTCGAATGCGGGCTTCCTGTCGACCTACTGCAAGACCATCCGCGAGATCGAAACGCTCACGGGGCTCGATTTCTATCCCAACCTCGAAGCTATCGTGGGGACGGATGCCTACAACCAGATCGAGAGCAACAAGAGCAATCCGAACGGCAAATGGCCGGGGTTGGCGGCAAATTAACTTAAAAACAGAAAGATATGGGACGCTCAGAAAAAATATCGTTGGTGGTCTGGATACGGACTGTAATGGCTTTTGTCTTGGTGTCGGTTATGTCGGGATGTATGACGGGATGCGAACCCGAAGAAAAGGGACAGACCACGACGGCGAGGTTCAACGTCGCCTCGCCCATCGCATACGACGCAGGTACGTTTTTCCTGACCATCGAATCGGAAACTTCGTGGGACCTGCAGGTCGATTATCCCGAAGGCCAACCCCAAGGTTGGCTGACCCCGGCGGTGATGTCCGGTGCGGGTAACAAGAACGTGCAGATCACCCCCGACGTGAACTATTACGAGGACGAGCGATCGGCTGTCGTACGGATCACGCCGGCCCAGGGCGATGCGGTCGAATTGTCCCTGACCCAGAGCGCCTACGAGGCAGTCTCGTCGCTGGGGGTCTCGCTGACCAGCAGCACGATCGCCTGGAACTCCACGGGTACCTACCTCAACATCCAGGCGACGGGATCGTGGACCGTGGGGTATGTTTTCCCCGCCGGCACGGCATGGTGTTCCTCGGCCACCGCAGGCCAGGGGAATACGTCGATCGCCATCACCGCCCAGCAAAACGGGGGAACTTCGTCGCGCACGGCCAACATCACCGTGACTTCGGGTTCCGAGAGCGTCACCGTGACCCTCACCCAGAGCGGCAACTCCTCCGGCGCACAGCCCGGGACACCGGACCAGTACGAACTTCCGTATGTGACCGACCTGGCGTGGTACCTCGAGTTTCCCAACGGCCAGTACGCCATCCAATACGACATCACCAAGAAACACCCCAAATGGGCGGCCTGGCAGCTGACCACCGCGCAGACCACCGGTACGCGCGGCAGCGGCAACTGGCACCGCGACTCGCGTATCCCGGCCCAGTATTCGCCTGTCAACGACGATTATTCGGGCTACGACCGGGGGCATATGTGTCCTTCGGGCGACCGCGACGCCACTTCGGCGATGAACTACGAAACGTTCGTCTACTCGAACGCCTCGCCGCAGGTAGGTCCTACGTTCAATCAGACAGTTTGGAATACCCTCGAGAACACGTGGGTGAGGGGCAAGTGGATGAGCGCCACCAATCCGCTCTACATCTGCACCGGGGGGACGATCGACGACGACCAGCTCATCGGTTACACCAGCCCCAGCCACATGGCCATCCCGAAGTATTACTACAAGGTGATCCTGCGCAAGCGCAACAACAACTGGGAAGCCATCGGATTCTGGATGGAGAACAAGTCCTACTCCAGCAGTGCGGTGACGCGCGCCTACGTAAAATCCGTGCGTGATATCGAAACGCTCACGGGCATCGACTTTTTCTACCGCTTGCCCAAGGCCGACCAGGACGCCGCCGAAATGACAGTCGATCCGGCAGCCTGGGGATTGTGATCCCAAAACTAAAGCCTATTGATTATGAAAAAAAGACATTTAATATTCCTTATTCTGCTGGCCTCGTTCACCGTGGTGCACGGGCAGCAGTCCCCGCGCCGCTATACGGTGATGTTCTATAACGTCGAGAACCTTTTCGACACCCTCAAAAGTCCGGGGGTTTTCGATGAAGAGTTCACCCCCGAAGGGCCCAACGCCTGGAACGGGGCCAAGTACTGGAAAAAGATGGCCAACCTCGAGCAGGTGTTCTACTCCATCTCCCAGGCTACGGGCGGCTATCCCACCATCATAGGCGTTTCGGAGATCGAGAACCGCAACGTGCTGGAGGACATCGCCGCGCTGGGTAAACTCCGGCGGGCCAACTACCAGATCGTCCACTACGATTCGCCCGACGCCCGCGGGGTCGACGTGGCGATGTTCTACCGCCCCGACCAGTTCAAATACGAGGGCAGTTATCCCATCCGCGTCACAGTCGAGGGGAATCCCGGCTTCCGCACCCGCGACGTACTCCTGACCTGGGGTACGATCGAGGGCGAGCGTTTCTGTTTCTTTGTCAACCACTGGCCCTCGCGACGCGGGGGACAAGCCGCCTCGGAGCACCTGCGCATGGCGGCCGCCGGTGTGGTGCGCCACGCGGTGGACTCGATCATGCTGGCCGCCCCCGACGCCAAGATCGTCATCATGGGTGACCTGAACGACGACCCGGTCGACAAGAGCGTCAAT
>JAVBRR010000155.1:0-3058 GCA_031547705.1 Rikenellaceae bacterium
GCCGCAGGGATCCTGGGCAACTCGATGGTGCACCATTTCGCCGCCGAGGGCGCGCAGGTGGTGATTCTGGACCGCAACGCCGAGGCGGGCGAAAAACTCGCCGCCGAAGTCCTCGCCCGGGGCAATAAAGCCGTGTTCCTCTACACCGACGTACTGAATAAAGAGGTCGTCGAGGGCAACTACGACGAAGTGATGAAACGTTTCGGGCGCGTGGACGTGCTGATCAACGGCGCGGGCGGCAACATGGCCGGGGCGACCATCGCGCCCGACAAGACGATCTTCGACCTGGACATCGAGGCGATGCGCAAGGTGGTGGACCTTAACCTGTTCGGCACGGTCATCCCCACGATGGTCTTCGCCAAGGCGATGGTGCAGCAAAAAGAAGGATCGATCATCAACATCGCCTCGGAGTCGGCCATCCGCCCGCTGACGCGCGTGGCGGGCTACGGCGTGGCCAAGGCCGCAGTGGTCAACTTCACCAAGTACATGTGCGGCGAACTGGCGACCAAATTCGGCCCTGGCCTGAGGGTGAACGCCATCGCCCCCGGGTTTTTCCTCACCGAGCAGAACCGCGCCCTTTTGACCAACCCCGACGGATCGCTCACCCCGCGCTCGGACGCCATCCTGGGCCATACGCCCTTTGGGCGCTTCGGCGAGCCCGAAGAATTGCTGGGCACCCTGCAATGGCTCGCCTCGGACGCTTCGAAATTCGTCTCCGGCACCTTAACTGTAATCGACGGCGGTTTCGACGCCTTCTCGATTTGATATCGAGAAAGCATTCGATCACCCCACCCAACCCGCCCCTGATCGTAGGGGCAGGCTTTGTTGAACTTACGTAAAATTTTGACTTATGTACTTATGCAAACAATCCTGGCGGTGGTACGGTCCTAACGACCCGGTATCGCTGTGGGACATCCGCCAGGCAGGCGCCACCGATGTGGTGACCGCCCTGCACCATATCCCCAACGGCGAAGTGTGGACCGTCGAGGAGATCCTCAAACGCAAGAAAGAGGTCGAAGACGCAGGCCTTACGTGGAGCACCGTCGAGAGCGTGCCCGTCCACGAGCACATCAAGACCCAGACGGGCGACTTCCAGCGCTACATCGACCACTACAAACAGTCGGTAAGGAACCTCGCCCAGTGCGGCGTATTCATCATCACGTACAACTTCATGCCGGTGCTGGACTGGACCCGCACGGACCTGGCCTATGAACTGCCCGACCGCTCGAAAGCCCTGCGCTTCGAAAAGGCGGCTTTCGTGGCGTTCGACCTCTTTATTTTGAAGCGCCCCGGGGCCGAAAAAGATTACACCGCCGCCGAAATCGAGAAAGCCAAAGCCCGTTTTGCCGCTATGAGCGACGACGAGAGAAAGCTTCTGACACGCAACATGATCGCCGGCCTGCCGGGCTCCGAAGAGAGCTTCACCGTCGAGCAATTCCAGCAGGCGCTGGATCGCTACAAGGGCATCGACGCCGAGAAACTGCGCGCCAACCTCGTATATTTCTTGAAACAGGTGTGCCCGGTGGCAGACGAAGTGGGCGTCGAAATGGTGATCCATCCCGACGATCCGCCCTATCCGATCCTCGGCCTGCCGCGCATCCTCTCGACCGCCGAAGATTTCCGCAAGCTGATCGCAGCCGTACCCAACAAGAGCAACGGCCTGTGCCTGTGCACCGGCTCGTTCGGCGTGCGCTCGGACAACGAGCTGGCCGCTATGATGGAGGAATTTTCAGACCGGGTGGGCTTCGTACACTTCCGCTCCACGCGCCGCAATGCCGAGGGCGACTTCTACGAGGACAACCACCTCGAAGGCGACGTGGACATGTACGGCGTGATGAAGGCTTTGCTCGAGCTCCAACAGCGCGAGCAGCGTTCCGTGCCGATGCGCCCGGACCACGGCCACCAGATGGTCGACGACCTGAAAAAGAAGACCAACCCCGGTTATTCGTGCATCGGCCGCCTGCGCGGGCTGGCCGAACTGCGCGGCCTGGAAATGGGAATCGCAAAATCGCTCTATAAAAAATAGGCCTATTTATCCGCATTTCAGCCAAATGCCCCTCCGGTGAGTCCGGAGGGGCATTTTATTTGTCACTTTTGGTTGGGGAAATACGTATATAAAATATAAACGCCCCTCACCAAAACCCACCCCTTATGAAAAAACTTGGACTATGGGCTACACTCCTTGTAGTAGC
Source organism: Rikenellaceae bacterium (assembly GCA_031547705.1). Classification (GTDB taxonomy): domain Bacteria; phylum Bacteroidota; class Bacteroidia; order Bacteroidales; family Rikenellaceae; genus JAVBMJ01. Next base: position 2,193 of record JAVBRR010000155.1, read on the forward strand.
CGCCCTGGCGGGAGGATCCTGCCACCGGGACTATGAAAAGACCTTCGCCGCCCTCGAAGAAGCCATCGTCGGGGAGAGCAATGCGATGGCGAAATACACGGCTTACGCCGAAAAGAGTGCCGCTGAAGGCCATGTCAACCTCGCACGGCTGTTCACTGCCGTGGCTGCCGCCGAAGCAATCCACCTCGACAATCACATGGCTGCGCTGGCAGCCCTGGGCGGGACGTATGATCCCCCCGCACCACATTTCGACGGGCAGATCGCCGCACGCAACATCGAAGACGCACTCCATGGCGAGATCTACGAGACGGACGAGATGTTTCCGCGCCTGGTGCGCGTAGCCCGCACAGAGAAAGCCGAACAGGCCGCGCAGTCGTTCCAGTGGGCCCTCGAGGCCGAGGCCAATCACGCCGTGCTGTTCAGCCAGACGCTCGAGGCGCTTTCAGCAGGAGGCGACAGCGCCTTGACCACCGAGTGGCACGTATGCCCCACCTGCGGCAATGTACTCGCCCCGCCCAACGACCTGACCGCGTGCAAAATTTGCGACACCGCCGCCGCGGAGTTCATTGTCTATTAAAGCAAAAGCCTAAAGAGTCACACCGGTTTTGAAGATGGCGATCTCGCGGAAGCCGCTGCGTTCGTTGTTCGCCCCGCGGCCCGAGGCCACCTCGACGAGGTAGTCCGTCAGGCGGTCGCACACCGCATCCATCGCCTCGCCGGCGACGATCACCCCCGCGTCGAAGTCGATCCAATGGGGTTTGTTCGCGGCCAGGGCGCTGTTGGTCGAGATTTTCACCGTCGGGACGTAGGTGCCGAACGGCGTGCCGCGCCCCGTGGTGAAGAGCACCACCTGGCACCCCGACGAG
>JAVBRR010000147.1:0-7069 GCA_031547705.1 Rikenellaceae bacterium
GCCCACGACGCCATCACTTCGAACAACGGCTGGGACACGGTGAAGAACGCCGCCTTCCTGACCGAAATGTGCGCGCTTTTCCGGTCGAAGGGGGTCCGCACGTCGATCTTCGTCAACCCCGACCCGGCCATGGTACGGGGTGCCGCAGCCTGCGGTGCCGACCGCGTGGAGCTCTACACCGAGGGGTATGCCGCCCACTACGCCGCCGACCGCCGCACGGCGATCAAGCCCTATTTCGAGGCCGCCCTCGAAGCCGCGCGCCTGGAACTGGGGCTCAACGCCGGCCACGACCTGAACCTCGACAACCTGCGCTATTTCGCCCAGAACATTCCCGGCCTCCAGGAGGTTTCGATCGGCCACGCGCTGATCGCCGACGCCCTGTGGTACGGCATGGAAAACACGGTCCAAATGTATCTCCGCGAACTGCGATGACCCTTCCCAAGCCCCTCGAAGACCCTTTGTTCCACACGATCGGCGCCCTGGCCGACCGCCGCGGCGTGGAGGCTTACGTCATCGGGGGTTTCGTGCGCGACTACTACCTCCACCGCCCTTCGACCGACATCGACGTGGTGGTCACGGGGAGCGGCATCGACCTGGCGCGCGAGTTGGGGCGCGAACTAGGGACCAACGTGTCGGTTTTCAAGACCTTCGGCACGGCCATGCTCCGCGCCGGGACGTGGGAGGTGGAGTTCGTGGGCGCCCGCCGCGAATCCTACTCGCCCGACTCGCGCAAACCGGCGGTGGAAGAGGGAACGATCGCCGACGACCAGCGCCGCCGCGACTTCACGATCAACGCCCTCGCATGGTCATTGAATTCAGCCACTTACGGGGCGCTCTCCGATCCCTTCGGCGGGATGGAGGATCTGGATGCGTGCACGATCCGCACCCCGCTCGACCCCGATATCACCTTCAGCGACGATCCCCTGCGGATGATCCGCGCCGTGCGTTTTGCCGCGCAACTGGGCTTCGACATCGCGCCCGACACGTTCGACGCCATCGTGCGCAACCGCCACCGCGTCGAGATCCTTTCGGCCGAACGCATCACTACGGAAATCAACAAGATATTGCTTTCGCCCCGCCCTTCGATCGGCTTCGAACTGCTCGACCTCACGGGGCTGCTGGAACTTATTTTCCCCGAGTTGCACCGCCTGAAGGGGGTGGAGCGCATCGGTAACCAGGCGCACAAGGATAATTTTATCCACACCCTGCGCGTGGTGGACAACGTCGCCGCCAAGAGCGATGACCTGTGGCTGCGCTGGGCCGCGCTGCTGCACGACATCGCCAAGCCCGACACACGGAGCTTCTCGCCGCCGACGGGCTGGTCGTTCCACGGCCACGAGGTGGTGGGCGCGCGCAAGGTGTCGGCGATCTTCCGGAGGATGAAGCTGCCGATGAACGAGAAGATGAAATTTGTCGAGAAGCTCGTGCTGCTGCACCTGAGGCCCATCTTCCTGGTCGAGGACACGGTGACCGATTCGGCCGTGCGGCGCCTGCTGTTCGATGCCGGCGACGACATCGAGGCGCTGATGACCCTCTGCGAGGCCGACATCACCTCGGGCGACGAAACCAAGGTCAAGCGCTACCTGCGCAACTTCGCCATCGTGCGCCGCAAGATGGTCGAGATCGAGGAGAAGGACCGCATCCGCAACTTCCAGCCCCCCGTTTCGGGCGAGCTGATCATGGAAACCTACGGTATTCCGCCCTGTCGCGAGGTGGGCGAGATCAAGGCGGCGATCAAGGACGCGATCCTCGACGGCGTGATCCCCAACGACTACGCCGCCGCCTACGCCCTGATGGAATCCGAGGCCGCGGCGCGGGGGCTGGTAAAAAAATAACGTTAATTTACTGATTTGTAGTCGGGTGCGGCCGTTTCCTCCATTTCGATCTGGAGTTTGACCATTTCGATAGCGGCCATCGCCGCTTCGTCGCCCTTGTTGCCGAGGCGTCCGCCGGCGCGTTCGAGCGCCTGTTCCATCGTGTCGGTGGTGAGTACCCCGAAGGATACGGGCATGTTCCAGTCGAGCATCAGGCTCATCACTCCCTGCGTAACTCCCTGGCAAACATAGTCGAAGTGGCGCGTTTCGCCCTGCACGACGCATCCCAGGGCGATCACCCCGTCCACGTCGGTGTATTGGGCGAAGAATTGGGCCCCCAGGGCGAGTTCGAAGGTCCCGGGAACGTATTTGATCACTATGTTGTGGTCGGCGCAGCCGCAGGCGCGGAGCGTTTTGACCGCCCCGGCCAGGAGCGCTTCGGTCACTTCGGGATTCCACTGCGACACCACGATGCCGAATTTCATGTCCGATGCCGAAGGCAGCCTGCGCTTGCCCAAATCGGAGAGGTTCCTGTTTTTCGTTGCCATAGAAATTTCTTTATTGAAAAAGGTTGCCCACCGCGAGGCGAAGCAACCTTATGCCTGATGTGCTGTTGTTTACCTACTCCGCCCGGCCGATGTACTTCTCGATATCGCGCGCTTCGAGGCTCATCGCGAACTCGTCGCGGATGCGGTTGTACTGCACCAGGGCTGCGGCCTTGTCGCCGAGGGCTTCGTAGGCCATCCCCGCCTTTTTGAGGTAGTAGGGGGCGGTGAAGTTGTTGTCGCTCGCTTCGACGGCTTTCACATAGAGTTTCACCGCTTCGGCCATCGCGCCCTGCTCGGCTTTGATATCGCCCTGGAGTCCGATGTTCTGGGCGTTGAGCAGCTGTGCGGGAGCGCCTTTGCGGGCCTTGTACTTGGCCAGGTGGACGGCAGCCTGCTCGAAGTCGCCCATGCGGAGGTAGCATATCCCGGCGTAGTGCTGGGCGATGTTGCCCTGGGGCGTGTTGCCGTAGCGGGCTATCACTTCGAGGAAACCGTCGTTGTTGCCGTCGCCGTTGAGCGCCAGGGCGAACGAGTCGGCGGCGAACTGCTGCTCGGCCACGAACATCATGTCGGCCGCCTTGTTGGCGCGGGGCTGGGCGTAGAGGTATTTGTATCCGAAGAAACCGCCGACCACCACCAGGATCACAGCCAGTGCCGTGAGCAGGGATTTGCCGTTGTCGAAAATGAACGCTTCGGTTTTGTTGATCGCCGATTCGATCGCCTGTTCGGGATCCTGTGCTTCGGCGTGTTTGTTCTGTGCCATCGTACTGTATTTATACAATTTTTGATTTCGTTCCGCAAAAGTACACCTTTTTACCCAATTTCCCACTACGCCTTCCAAATATTTTATTTTTTTCCTACCTTTGAAGTGAATTATGCGACTCAAACGACTTACCATACTCAATTTTAAGAACATCCCCGAGGCCACGCTCGATTTCACCGCGCGCATCAACTGTTTCGTGGGGGGCAACGGCGAGGGCAAGACCAACGCCGTGGATGCCATCTACTACCTGTCGATGTGCAAGAGCGCCCAGGGAATGACCGACTCGCAATGCGTGCGCCACGGCGAGGAGCAATTCGTCCTCGAGGGCGAGTACGCCACCGACGGCGGCCGCCGCGAGGACATCGTGTGCGGTTTCCGGCGGGGCGGCGAAAAGAATTTCCGGCGTGCGGGCAAGGAGTACGACCGCCTGGGCGAGCACATAGGGATGATCCCCGTGGTGATCGTCAGCCCTTCGGACGTTTTCCTGATCCACGATGCACCCGACCAGCGCCGCAAGTACCTCAACGGCCTGTTGTCGCAGTCCGACCCCGAATACCTGCCCAACATCGTGCGCTACAACCACATCCTCGAGGAGCGCAACAAGCTGCTCAAGTCGGGCTCGGCCGGCGGCGACGTGCTCGACGTGCTCGATATGCAGTTGTGCCGTGCCGGCGAGGCTGTTTTCGCCAAGCGGTCGCAGATCGTCCAGGCCCTGGCACCCCTGGCGGGTGAATATTACCGCGCCTTGTCGGACGACCGCGAGCAGGTCGAGCTGAAGTACAACTCCGAGCTCGCCGACACGCCTTTCGACGAGTTGCTGGCCGCCTCGCGCGAGCGCGACCGCCTCAACCAGTTCACCACCTGCGGCGTCCACCGCGACGACCTGAAGATGACCATCGGGGGGTATATGTTGCGCAAATACGGCTCGCAGGGGCAGCAGAAATCGTTCCTTGTGGCGCTCAAGCTGGCGCAATACACGCTCACCGCGCGCCTCAAAAACGAAAAGCCTATATTGTTGCTCGACGACCTGTTCGACAAACTCGACCTGGACCGCGTCGAGCGCCTGCTACAACTGGTTTCGGACGAAAGTTTCGGACAGATATTCATCACGGATTGTAACAAAGTGCGCCTCGAGTCGATCCTGGACCGCAGCGGCGAACCCTATGCGCTCTTCGGCGTCGAAGGCGGCAAAATCTCGCAGCAATGAGACGGACCTATCCCGTGCGCGTCGGCGAACTGTGGGCCGACTTCCTGAAAGGCACCCCCGGCCTGTCGCGCAAGCTGGCCGAGGCGCGCATTCCCGAGTTGTGGGAGGGCATTGTGGGCGAGGTAGTTGCGCGCCACACCACTGCGATGGAGGTCCGCCGCGGTACGCTCTACGTGTCGGTTTCGTCGGCCCCGGCCCGCCGCGAACTCTTCATGCAGCGCACGCTGCTACCCGCCGAGATCAACAAGGCGTTGGGCATGGACGTCGTCGCGCGGGTAATTATCCGGTAACCGCTATTATTTTCCTTAGTATTTCCCCTTCCACAACGCCTGCATCCGTTGCGCGATGGTTTGCTCGGCGGTGTTCTCGGCGGGATTGTAGAATTTACGCCCCTCGAGCCCCGCGGGCATGAATTCCTGGTCTACGAAATTGCCCTTGTAGTCGTGGGCGTAGTGGTAGTCGGCGCCGTAACCGAGGTTCTTCATCAGTTTGGTGGGGGCGTTGCGGATGTGCAGCGGCACGGGGCGGTTGGTGGTGTCGCCCTCGACGGCCGCCATGGCCGCGTTGATAGCCATGTAGGCCGAGTTGCTTTTAGGGCTGGTGGCCAGGTAGATGGTCGCTTGGGAAAGGGGGATACGGGCCTCGGGCATCCCGATCTTGTGCACCGTGTCGAAACAGGCGTTGGCCAGCAGCAGCGCGTTGGGGTTGGCCAGCCCGATGTCTTCCGAGGCGAGGATCACCAGGCGCCGCGCGATGAATTTGGGGTCTTCGCCCCCGGCCAGCATCCGCGCTAGGTAGTAGACCGCCGCGTTGGGGTCGCTGCCGCGCACCGACTTGATGAAGGCCGAGATCACGTCGTAGTGCTGCTCGCCGTTCTTGTCGTAGAGGGCGATGTTCTGCTGGAGGCACTCGGTGACGCGCTGGTCGCTGATGGTGATGGTCCCTTCGGTCGAGGCGGCCAGTATGTCGAGGATGTTGAGCAACTTGCGCGCGTCGCCGCCCGAGAAGCGGAACAGCGCCTCGGTTTCGACCACTTCGATCTTGCGCTCTTTCAGCACGGCGTCCGTGGTGACGGCCCGCCCGAGCAACACATCGAGGTCCTTGTCCTCGAGCGCCTTGAGCACATACACCTGGCAGCGCGACAGCAGCGGCGAGATCACCTCGAACGACGGGTTCTCGGTCGTGGCGCCGATGAGCGTCACCACACCCTGCTCCACGGCGCCCAGCAGCGAATCCTGCTGCGACTTGTTGAAGCGGTGGATTTCGTCGATGAACAGGAACGGGGGCTGGGCGTTGAAAAAGCGGTTTTTGCGCGCCGTGTCGATCACCTCGCGCACGTCCTTCACCCCCGAGTTGATGGCCGACAGGGTGTGGAAGGGTCGGTCGGTGGCCGTGGCCACGAGGCGCGCCAGGGTGGTCTTGCCGACCCCGGGAGGGCCCCAGAGGATGAACGAGGGGACGTTGCCCGATTCGATGAAGCGGCGGAACACGCCTCCTTCGCCCACCAGGTGCGCCTGTCCTATGTATTCTTCGAGCGTCCTGGGACGCAGCCTTTCGGCCAACGGTATGTTGCTTTGCATGGCGATGATTCGGGCAATAAAGGTACGAAAAAAACCGGAACAAAATATCTCCCCGTCGTTTTGCGTTTCTTTTGCGTAAAAAGACCACGACGAATGCAAATCAAACAATCTGCCATACTGGCCTCGCTGCTCGAAAAAGCGCGCCTCGAATCCCACACCGGGGGGTGTAACATCATGAGCATCGACCGCATTTTCGCCGCCTTCCTGGGCGACACCAACTGCCACGCGGGTTACGTCCTGCGCAAGATGCTCAAGGATTGGGAGGTTTATCAGATCAGGATCCGCCTCGAGCGCGACCTGGGGCGCCCGGCGCTGGGCGGCGGCGACGCTGTCGACGCGGGACAGTTTCTCCGGGACCTCGAAACGAAACTCACCGCCGTCGCACGCGACGTGACCCCCGATACCGATACCGTGCACACGGGCCACTTCCTGATGATGGTCCTCTCCGACCGCCGCCTGCTGTCGAACCGCATCCTCGAGGCCTACGGCGTCGATGCCTGCCGTGTCCGGGGCTTCGTGTCCGAGTTGCCCCCGCGTGAAGATTACTACGAAGACCTGCGCGCGCTCGAAAACCTGAGCCGCAAATCACTCGAATACCGCGAAGCCATGCGCCGCGAGCGCGAAGAGGTCGAATCCGACGAGGACACCCGTCCCGAACGGGGCATGTCGCACCGCAAGGCCGAGGGGCTCGAACAGTTCGGCGTCGACCTGACCGAAAAGGCGCGCGGTGGAGCCATCGACCCCGTCGTGGGCCGCGAAGCCGAGATCGGCCGCCTGGTACAGATCCTGGGCCGCCGCAAGAAGAACAACCCGATCCTGGTCGGCGAGGCCGGCGTGGGCAAGAGCGCCATCGTCGAGGGACTCGCCCTGCGGATCGCCTCGGGCGACGTACCCCACACGCTGGCCGGCAAGCGTATTTTCTCGCTCGACATCGCCTCGCTGGTGGCCGGTACCAAATACCGGGGCCAGTTCGAGGAACGCATCAAGGCGCTCATCGACCGGATCGCCGCCGACGGAAACATCATCCTCTTTATCGACGAGGTACACACGATCGTCGGGTCGGGGAGCACCCAGGGCAGCCTGGATACCGCCAATATTCTGAAGCCGTCGCTGGCCCGCGGCGAGATACAGTGCATCGGCGCCACCACGCTGGACGA
>JAVBRR010000096.1:0-3986 GCA_031547705.1 Rikenellaceae bacterium
GATTTGCACGCGGGGAATGGGCAGGCCCGTGGGATTGTTGGGCGAGCAGAGCCACAACAGCTTGGTTTGCTCGTCCGTCGCGGCTAATAGTTTGTCGACGTCGAGCGAGAAATCGGCTTCCAGTTGCACCGGGCGGAACTCGACGTCGTTGATCGCCGCCGCCACCGAGTACATCCCGTAGGTCGGGGTGATCGAGACGGCGTTGTCCACGCGCGGCTCGCAAAAAACCCTGTAACAGAGGTCGATGGCCTCGTCGCTGCCGTTCCCGACGAAGATCTGCTCCGGGCGGCAGCCCTTGATCCCGGCTAGGCGCGCTTTGAGTTCGCGCTGGTAGGGATCGGGGTAACGGTTCACGCCCGTATCCCACGGGTTTTCGTTGGCATCCAGGTAGATACCCAGCTCGCCCGTGTACTCGTCACGCGCCGTGGAGTAGGGTGCCAGGTTTCGGATATTGGGCCGCACGAGGTCGGCTATCTCTTTGTTGTTCATAGTCAGTTGCGTAAACTTTCGAGGCGGATCTCCATGCCGCGGCTGTGGGCTTCGAGCCCCTCGGCGCGCGCCATCGCCATCACGTTAGACCCCAGGGTGTTAAGCCCCTCTTCGGTAAGCTCCTGATAGGTGATGCGACGCATAAAACTTTCGGTATTCACGCCCGAGAACGAGCGCGCCCAGCCCGCCGTGGGCAGGGTGTGGTTGGTGCCCGAAGCGTAGTCGCCCGCGCTCTCGGGCGTGAGGTGACCCACGAAAACGCTCCCTGCGGTAGGGATGCGCCCGGCCACTTCCCACGCGTCGCGCATGGCGACGATCAGGTGCTCGGGGGCGTACTGCGAGGCGAAAGCGACCATTTCGTCCACCGTGTCCAGGACGATGATGCGGCTGTGTGAGAGGGCTTTGGCGGCCAGGTCGGCGCGAGGGAGCAGGGCGAGTTGACGCTCCACTTCGCGCGCGGTGGCCTCGGCGAACTCGCGCGAGAGGCAGACCAGCAGCGCCTGCGAATCGGCGCCGTGCTCGGCCTGCGAGAGCAGGTCGGCCGCCGCGAAATCGGCGCGCGCCAGCTCGTCCGCCAGTACCATCACCTCGGACGGGCCCGCGGGCATGTCGATCGCCACCTGCGTGAGGCTGACGAGCTGCTTGGCCGCGGTCACGTAACGGTTGCCCGGCCCGAAGATCTTGTCGACGCGCGGAATGCTTTGCGTCCCGTAAGCCATCGCGGCGATAGCCTGTGCGCCACCGGCTTTGAAGACCTCTGCGATGCCGCACACGCGGGCGGCGTAAAGGATTTCGGGGGCCACGCTACCGTCCTTCGCGGGTGGAGTGCAGAGCACCACGCGCGGGCAAGCGGCCACCGAGGCCGGGATGCCGAGCATGAGCACCGTCGAGAAGAGCGGCGCCGTGCCGCCCGGGACGTACAGTCCCACCGTTTGGATAGGCACGGCGCGCTGCACGCACCGTACGCCCGGCATGGTTTGCATGTCGACCGTTGCAGGCAGTTGAGCGGCGTGAAACGCGCGGATGTTCGCCGCCGCCGTGGCGATGGCCTGCTTGATTTCGGGCATGACGGCCGCTTCGGCGGCGGCGAACTCGGCCTCGCTCACGCGGAGCGCGTCGAGGCGCACCCCGTCGATCTCGGCCGTGAGCGTCAAAAGGGCTCCGTCGCCCCCCTCGCGCACGCGGGCCGCGATCTGCGCCACGCGCGCGGCCACCTCGGCGTCGGAGGCCACTCCGGCCGCGAATCCCGGTGCCCCGGCCCGCGAGCAGAGCGATTCCCACTCCCCGCGCGGGGGATTGTTGACGATGCGGATCATCGGATCATCTTTTCGAGTGCCAACACCAGGATGTCCTCGGCGCCGATGCCTTTGAGTTTGCCTATTTTTTCCCAGAGTTCGGCCTCGCCGATCACTACGTGCAGCGAGCACCACCCTGCTTGGGCGAGCGGCAGCACGGTGGGCGATTTCATGCCCGGCAGGATGGCTACGGCGTCCTGTACGCGGTCCTGGGGCAGGTTCATCAGCACGTATTTCATGCCGCGGCTGCGTTCGACGGCCTCGAAGCGGAACAGCAGTTGATCCAGGATCGCCTGCTTTTCGGGCGAGAGGCCCCGGCCTGCGATCAGCACCGCTTCGGAGTGCATCACCTGCTCGACCTCGCGCAAGCCGTTGGAAACCAGCGTTCCGCCCGACGATACGATGTCGAAGATGGCGTCGGCCATCCCCACAGAAGGGGCGATCTCGACCGATCCGGCGATCTCGTGGATCTCGGCTTTCACACCCTGTCCGGCGAAATAACGCCCGAGGATGCGCGGGTAGGAAGTGGCTACGCGGCGACCTTCGAACCACGCCGGGCCGGTGTACTCGATGCCCTTGGGCAGGGCGAGCGAGATACGGCAGCGCCCGAAGCCCAGACGGTGGACGATCTCGACGGCCTGCTCTTTCTCCTCGACCTCGTTCAGGCCCACGATACCCAGGTCGGCCACCCCCATCGCCACGGCGTGCGGGATGTCGTCGTCGCGCAGGTAGAGCACTTCGAGCGGGAAATCGGCCGAATGGGTCAGCAGCTTGCGTTTGCTGGCTTCGACCGTGATGCCCGCCTCGGCGAGCAGCAGCGTACTGTCTTCGTTCAGGCGCCCTTTGGCCTGGATGGCAATGCGGATCATATCGGTTTTCGTTGGTTTATTGCATAAAAAAAGGCCGACCCATTAAGGTTAGCCTTCGTATAATCGGTTGCTGCACAATTACATCACCCTCCGGCTACCTTTGTGTGGTCGGATGGTGGTGATGGTTGTTGGCGGCGTAGTTTTTCATACGGGGACAAATGTAAGGCAAATTTCCGCCAAAACCAACGAATTGTGCAGGATTTAACAATTTTCGGTAAAAACAAGGCAGAGACCCTCGCGCAGCAACACCCCGAAAGCCGGCAGGGCTTCGCCCCGGACGGTGACGGAGAGGGTGCCGGGGGTTTTCTCGCCAGTCGGCAACGTGGCGGCCGTGATGCGGATGTCGGCGAGAAAATCGAGGCCCGGTGTCGCGGCGAGTTTGTAGGCGGCCTCCTTGGCGCACCAGGCGATGGCGGCGAAGTGCGGGTCGGCGGCGGCTGGCAGGGCACGTTCCTGCGGTGAGATATACCGCGCCGCCGCGCGGCTGAAGTCGCGCGCGAGGGGCTCGATGTCCACTGCGCAGGGCGCCTTGGACCACATCAGTGCGGCGTAACCCGCGCAATGCGAGACTCCTATGTGGCCCGGAAGCCCTTCGGCGAGGGGTTCGCCCCCCTCCTTATAATATACCTCGCCCGCGCCGGGGTGTAGCTCGCGTAGCAGGGCGCGCCATGCGAGGCGCTCCAGCCGCCGGGCGGGACTGAGCATACGTTCGCACGAGGCTGCGTCGGCCGCGGTCACCAGTGCGCATAGCTGCTCCTCGCTCTCGGTGATGCGCCACAGGGCCAGGCGACCGCAGGCCGTGTCGTATTTGAAAACCGGGGGCATTATTTGAGTCGTATACGCACTTTGTCGATGCGGCGGCCTTCGACCGCGGTGGCGGTGAAATCCATGCCGTGGATCTTCAGGCTCTCGCCCCGCTTGAGGAAGTCGCGCCGCACCTCGAGCATCAGCCCGGCGAGGGTTTCGGCCTGCCCGCTCACCTCGTCCAGCAGCCCCTCGTCGAGCCCCATCGCGCGCAATGCGTCGTGCAGGTGGGTCTTGCCTTCGAAAAGGAACGTGTCCGGGTCAAGGCGTTCGAAGCCCACCGGGGGTTCCTTGTCCGATTCGTCCGAAATCTCGCCCACGACCTGCTCCAACACGTCCTCCAGGGTCACCAGGCCGACCGTCGAGCCGTACTCGTCGGCCACCACGGCCAGGTGGACTTTCGAAGAGCGGAACTCCTCCAGCAAGTCGTTGATCATCTTGTGCTCGTGCACGAAATAGGGCTTTCTGACCAATTCCTGCCAGCGGAACCCGGGGCCTTCAGCGGTGTGGGCGATCAGGTCCTTGACGT
>JAVBRR010000111.1:0-2768 GCA_031547705.1 Rikenellaceae bacterium
GAACTCGCCGGTTTGGTATACCAGAAATAATAAGGTATATTTGCGGGAAAATATAAACAAATGACTCGCAGATTAGTGAAATTTTTGACAGCCGCCGCGTTGTTTGCGGTTGTCGTGTGCGATACCGCGCGTGCCGACGAGGGCATGTGGCTGCCGTGGCTTATCTCCCGCCAGAGCGCCAGGATGAATGCCCTGGGCGGACGCTTGCGGGCCGACGATATTTACAACGAGAAACGCGCTTCGCTCAAAGACGCCGTGGTGATGTTCGGTAACGGATGCACCGGGGCGATGGTTTCGGGCGAGGGTCTTCTGCTCACCAACCACCATTGCGGCTATCCTTTTATCCAGAAACTGAGCAGTGTGTCCAGCGACTGGCTCACCGACGGCTTTTGGGCGATGGACCGCACGCAGGAGTTGCCCGCGCAAGGGTTGGAGGTGTCTTTCCTGGTGCGGGTCGAGGAGGTCACCGCCCGGGTGCTCGACGGGGTGGGCGAGCCCTCCGTGTTGCAGGACGCCGACACGACGCTGCGCCGCAAGCTGCTCGAGAGGATCGCGGCCAACAAGAAAACCATCGTCGCCCAGGCCACCGAGGGGACGCATTACAACGCCGAAGTAGAGAGTTTTTACTACGGCAACCAATACTATGTCTTTGTCTACGAGGTGTTCAAGGACGTGCGCCTGGTGGGGGCGCCGCCCTCGTCGATCGGCAAGTTCGGGGGCGACACCGACAACTGGATGTGGCCGCGCCACACGGGCGACTTCTCGGTCTTCCGCGTCTACGCCGGCAAAGACAACCGCCCGGCGGCCTACGCCAGGGACAACGTGCCCTATCAACCCAAAAAATTCTTCGCCGTATCGTCCAAAGGCGTGAAAGAGAATGATTTCACGATGATCTACGGCTACCCCGGCCGCACGTCGCAGTACATCACTTCGGACGCGGTGGACTACATCCTCAACACGTCGAACCCCTCGAAGATCGCCCTGCGGAGCCAGCGCCTGGAAATCATCACCGCCGCCCAGGAAGCCGATCCGGCCGTGCGCCTGCAGTACGCCTCGAAACACGCCGGGATCGCCAACGCCTGGAAGAAATGGCAGGGCGAAAGCCTGGGTATCGAGCGCCTGGGCACGATCGCAAAAAAACGGGCCTACGAAGCCGGATTCCAGCAGTGGGCCGCCTCGCAGCCGGGCCTGGAGGACCGCTACGGCTACCTGCTCCCGAGGCTGCACGACCTTTACGCCGAGCAGGCGGATTACGCCCTGGCGTGGGACTACTATTTCGAAGCGTTCAGCGCGGTGGAACTGATGCAGTTTGCCGGCAGGCTCGTCGCAGCCAAAACCGACTCGGCCCGCCTGGCCACCGCCGAGGTGTTCTACAAGGATTACTCGCCGCTGATCGACCGCCGGATCGCGGTCCGGATGTTCGAGGCCTACCTGGCCAAAGTTCCCGCGCGTTTCGTGCCCCGCGAACTGACCGAGGGGGTACGGACGAAGGGAAGCGTCGCCGGGTTTGTCGATGACCTCTTTGCGGGATCGATGCTCGCATCCCGGGAAGGATTTGCGACGGGTGTCGCCGCGGATTGGGAGGCGGCACGGGAAGCTGATCCGGCGTTGAAACTTTACGCGGCATTTAAAAAAATGTACGACAGCGAGATAGCGCCTTCCTACATACGCCTGGCCAACGAGATCACTTCGCTCTACACGCTCTACGTGGGTGGTATGATGGAGCGCGAGCCCAAGCGCAACTTCTTCCCCGACGCCAACTTCACGATGCGCGTTTCCTACGGCCAGGTCAAAGGCTACACCTCCGAAACGGGCGTGCGGGAGAAATCCTATTCGACGATCGACGAGATGGTCGCCAAGGACAACCCCGCCATTTACGACTACAACATTCCGCAGAAGTTGCGCGAACTCTACAACGCCCGCGACTACGGCCGCTGGGCGGTGGACGGGACGGTGCCGGTGGCTTTCATCGCCACCAACCACACCACGGGCGGCAACTCGGGAAGCCCGGTGCTGAACGCCGCGGGCGAACTCGTGGGCCTGAATTTCGACCGCACGTGGCTGAGCACGATGAGCGATATCGAATTCGACCCCGCCGTGTGCCGCAACATCACGCTCGACGCGCGCTACCTGCTCTTCGTGATCGAAAAACTGGGCGGCGCGGGCTACCTCATCAACGAAATGGTGATAAAATAATCAGTTCGCCTGCAGAAACCGTTCGGCGACCACCACGCGGATGGCGCGGTCGATCACTTCGAACTCGAAAGGCGAATAGCCCAGCGCTTCGCCGTCGACTTCCACGGCGATCTCGGGCGAGGACTCGATACGGATCCGGCGCCCACGGCACATCGACACCGAACGGAGCTGGTAGATCTTGCCGTTGTAGAGCGACTTGAACCGTGCTATTACTCCTATCTTACTGATTTTGCGGATGATCGTGAGATCCAGCAGGCCGTCGTCCGCGATGGCGTCGGGCGTCTGGATCATCCCGCCGCCGTTGTATTTCCCGATACCCACCGTGCCGCTGTAAACCAGGTCGTTGACCACCAGTTCGTTGTCGACCCACATCTTAACCCCTGTGGACGAGTAGCGTAGCACCGACTTGAACGTACTCCATATATAGAGCCATTTGCTGCGTTTGCCCTCCTCCTTGAGGTGGTTGTAGCGGCGGTTGACAAAGGCGTCGAAACCCACGCCCGCCACGTTGGCCATGTAACGGGTTTGCTTGTAGCTCGCCTGGTGGTAGGAGATCGTGGCCACATCCTGCA
>JAVBRR010000054.1:0-6432 GCA_031547705.1 Rikenellaceae bacterium
TTGGTCGAGTCGCAGGGCTCGGGCCAGGGCGTGGAGGTTCAGGCGCGCGCAATCGAGCTTTACGGCGGGGCCGATCCCGAGAGCTACCCCTTACAGAAGAAGGGCCACTCGCTGGAATTTCTTCGCGAGATAGCCTATCTGCGTCCGCGCACCAACACTTTCGGGGCCGTTCTGAGGATTCGCCACGCTATGGCCTATGCCATTCACAAATATTTCAACGACAACGGCTTTTACTACCTCCATACCCCCGTCATCACCGCCTCGGATGCCGAGGGGGCCGGTGCGATGTTCGAAGTGACCACGCTCGACGTGGGGAACCCTCCCCGCAGCGAGGACGGCAGCGTCGACTATTCGCAGGACTTCTTCGGCAAGCGCTGCAGCCTTACCGTTTCGGGGCAGTTGGAGGGTGAACTGGGCGCTATGGCCCTCTCGCAGATCTACACCTTCGGACCCACGTTCCGCGCCGAGAACTCCAACACCCCGCGCCACCTGGCCGAGTTCTGGATGATCGAGCCCGAGATCGCTTTCTATGAGTTGGAGGACAACATGGACCTGGCCGAGGACTTTTTGAAATACCTCACGCAGTACGCGCTCGACAACTGCGCCGACGACCTCGAATTCCTGGCCAAGATGTACGACGAGGAGCTGGTCGACCGCCTGAAATTCGTGGTCGGAAACGATTTCGAGCGCCTGGATTACACCCTGGCGATCGACATCTTGAAGAAGAGCGGCGTGAAGTTCGAGTTTCCCGTGGAGTGGGGCCTCGACCTGCAGAGCGAACACGAGCGCTACCTGGTCGAAAAACATTTCAACAAGCCGGTCATCCTGATCAACTACCCCAAGGATATCAAGGCTTTCTATATGAAACTCAACGACGACGGCCGCACGGTGCGCGCCATGGACGTGCTCTTCCCGAAGATCGGCGAGATCATCGGCGGATCGCAGCGCGAGGAGGACTACGACAAACTGGTGGGCCGCATCCGCGAACTGGACATCCCCGAGAAGGACGTGTGGTGGTACCTCGACACGCGCCGTTTCGGCACCGCCCCCCACAGCGGTTTCGGGCTGGGATTCGAACGCCTGCTGCTGTTTGTGACCGGCATGGCCAACATCCGCGACGTGATCCCCTTCCCGCGCACGCCCAACAACGCGGAATTTTAGTTAGATACGCCCTATAGAACATATTTATAGTATATTATCAATTTATTCAATAACTTATAAAATCCGACTATGTCCAACATCAACCAAAGGCAGGTGCAGGCGTTGCAGCAGAAGCTCTCGCCGCAGCAGATCCAGATGATCAAATTGCTTGAACTGCCCGCCATGCAGCTCGAGCAGCGGATCAAGCAGGAGATCGAAGAAAATCCCGTCCTCGAAGAGGAGCAGGAAGAACCCACCGACGAGAAGCCCCCCAAGGAGATCTCGGTCGAGGAATACCTGCGCGAAGACGACACCCCTGCCTATAAATACTATACCAACAACTTCTCGAAAGACGACCAGCACCGTCCGGTCTACCTTTCGGGAGGGCGTTCGTTCCACGAGTACCTCGAAGAGCAACTGGGGTTCAAAACGCTCACCCAGCGCCAGATGACCCTGGCCAAATACCTGGTCGGCAGCATCGACAAGGACGGTTACCTGCGCCGCGACCTCGAGTCGGTGGCCGACGACATCGCCTTCAGCCTGGGCATCGAGACCTCGGCCGAGGAGCTGGAGGGGCTGTTGGAGGTGATCCACACGCTCGAACCGGTGGGGGTGGGGTCGCGCACACTCAAGGAGTGCCTGCAGTTGCAGATGGAGGCTACGGGGTGCACGACCAAAGCGCGCAAACTCGCCCGGAGGATCCTGTCGAACTACTTCGAGGAGGTCACCAAGAAGCACTACGAGAAGCTGATGAGCCGCCTGGGGGTTTCGGAGGACGATTTCCGCGACGCCATCGAGGAGATCACCCGCCTGTCGCCCAAGCCCGGCAACCTCTACAGCGAGGGCGGCGGCGAGATCATGCCCTACGTGATCCCCGACTTTATGCTCGATTTCCAGAACGGTGATTTCGAGTTGAGCCTCAACTCCTACAACGTGCCCGACGTGAAGGTCAACCGCCGTTACGTGGAGATGATCCGCCAGATGGCCGGCGGCGGCAAGAGCGTGAACGAAAGCGACAGGGAGGCGATCCAGTTCGTCAAGAACAAGCTGGATTCGGCCAAGTGGTTCATTTCGGCCATCAAGCAGCGCCACGACACGCTGATGCATACCATGCAGGAGATCCTCGACTACCAGAGCGAATACTTCGTCGACGGCGACAGCAGCAAACTCCGCCCCATGATCCTCAAGGACATGGCCCAGCGTACGGGCCTCGACGTGTCGACCATCTCGCGCGTGGTGAACAGCAAATACATCCAGACCCATTTCGGGATCATCCCCCTGAAGCAGCTCTTTTCGGAAGCGATGCAGACCGACAGCGGCGAGGAGGTGTCGTCCTACGAGATCAAGAACATCCTCACCGAGTGCATCGACGCCGAGGACAAACGCAAACCCCTCACCGACGAGGTGCTGATGGATATCCTCAACGCCAAGGGATACCACATCGCCCGCCGCACGGTGGCCAAATACCGCGAGATGCTGGGCATTCCCGTCGCCCGGCTCCGCAAGCAGTTGTAAGACACTCCCGTAACCCCCGAAACTACCAACCCAAACGATTATGAGCGCCGGATACACCCAGTTTTGTAAAATTATTTCCGCAGTTTTTCTGCCTTTCGTCGTGCCGTTTTACGGGGTGTTGCTCGTCCTGTTCGGCGACACGGTGATGGCGGGTATCCCGACCCAACTGAAGTGGTACTTCGTGGCGGTGGTGGCGTTGTGCATCTGCGTGGTCCCGGCGATGACAGTGCTGGTATTGAATCATTTCGGCTATGTCAAACTGATGCTCAACGACCGCCGCGAGCGTCTTTTCCCGATGCTGGTCACGGCACTCTGTTACGGGGTTTGCCTGTCGATGCTGTGGAATGTGAGCGTGGCGTTCCTGATCCGCAAGATGCTCTGGGCGGGATTGAGCGCCATTACGGTCTGCCTGATCGTCACCCAGTTCTGGAAGATCAGCATGCACACGACCGCCATGGGCGGCATCACGGCGGTGATTATGTTATTGAATTTCTCGGGTTTCGGGCACCTGACCGGTGCGTTGGTGGCGTGCATCCTCATTTCGGGCCTGGTGGCTTCGGCGCGCCTCTACCTGGGATGCCACACGGCGGCACAGGTCACGGCAGGTTTTTTCTGTGGTTTCGTCGTCGCGGCCCTCGCGTTCCTTTTGATCAATTAATTTCGTAGCTTGCGGTATGCGGCGCAACTACCTCACCCAAACCTTTCTCATTACGGCGTTGGTCGTGCTGGCGCTCGTGGCGCTGGGACGTATCCCGGCCGGGAAGGTTTGGGGAGTGCGGATCAAGCGTATCGACATTTTTTCCGACCTGCGGACCGCGGGAACGGACCGCACGGGTTTCGATACGTTGGCCTCGCTGCGCGTTTCGGCCGCGGGCGCCGAGATTCCCCGCATCGGACACGTTGCCGACCGGGGGTCGCGCCGCAATTTCGTCGCCCTATCGGTTGTGGCCGACACGCTCCGGCGATCCGCCGGCACGTTGTGGCGCGGGGTGCCGGTAGAGGATTACAGCCCGGGCGGCGACGCCCTGGGCCGTTTTTTTGCCGCCCTCAACACGGAGCCTGCGGTGCGCGTCGCGGTTTTCGGCGATTCGTTCATCGAGGGCGACATCTTTACGTGCGACCTGCGCGAGAGCTTGCAGGAGGAGTACGGGGGCGCGGGCGTCGGTTTTGTGCCTTTCGCCCTGCCGGTACCCCGGGTGCGCGAAACCGTGCGCCACACCTTCTCCGGCTGGCAGGTCTACAACCTTATGCAGCAACGCGCTGCCCCCGAGGCGCTGCGCGGTTGTTTCTCGTCGATCGGGACTTTCAGCGTGCCTTCCGACGGTGCGCGCACCACGGTGCGGGGCACCGATTTCCGCCGGGGGCTGGCCGTGTGGCAACGCACGACCCTGCTGCTGGTCGATCACGACGGCGCCCGGATCTCGGTGACGGTCAACGACTCGGTCGACCACACCTTTATCTTCGAAGGCGCGCCGCACCTGAACGCGCTTGCGATTCCCGGACAGGCTTCGTCGGTCGACATCCGCATCGGGGACCCCGGCCGGTTCGCCGGGCTGGGCGTGCTGTTGGACGGCACGGGCGGGGTGAGCGTCGATGCCTTCCCCGTGCGCGGCAACAACGGCGGCGGCCTGTTGACCACCTCGGCCGAACTCGACTCGCAGCTCGCCTCAACGCTCGATTACCGGTTGATCATCCTCGAATACGGCCAGAACGCCATCTCCGACGGGGTGGTGGGCTACCGTGCCTACGGCGACAAACTGGTCGAGGTGATCGCCCGCGTGCGCACGCTTTTTCCCCGCAGCGACATCCTGCTGATGGGTATCGGTGACAGGGGGACTTTGGTCGAAGGCGAGTTTACGACCATGCCCGCCGTCGAGGGGATGGTCGAGGCGCAACGCCGCGCAGCCCAGCGAGCCGGTGTCGCTTTCTGGAACACCTACCGCGCCATGGGAGGCCGCGGCAGCATGGTCGAGTACGTCGACCGGGGGTTGGCGGCCAAGGACTACACCCACCTCAGCTACGGCGGGGGACGCATCCTGGGGCGCAAACTGGCCTCGGCCCTGATCGCCGCCAAACGCGCCGCCGATAACGCAAACACGCCTGAATGATGGACGCCGTGGCCGCAAAATTCTCCGATCTGCTGTGCCGGCTGGGCGAATTGCTCACCTATGACCCGGCCGCGCCCCTGATCTTCAGCAGCGGACTTTTCCTCTTCCTCTTTCTGGGCTTCTCGTTGTTTTACGGCCTGATGCGCCGCACCCCGCGCCTGAGGATCGTCTACGTGATCCTGTTTTCGCTCTATTTCTACTACAAGAGCAGCGGTTTCTACTTTGCGTTGCTGATCGTTACCGCCACGAGCGACTTCCTGATCGGCCGGGCTATGGCGCGCGTGGCGGCCGACCGAGCCCGGCGGTGGCTCGTGGCGCTGAGTGTGGGGATCAACCTGGCGATGCTGGGCTATTTCAAGTATGCCGGCTTTTTTGCCGACGCGATCAACGGCCTGTCGGGCAAGCACCTGCTCGATTTCGGGAATATCTTCCTGCCGGTGGGGATCTCGTTCTTCGTTTTCCAGTCGCTGAGCTACACGATCGACATCTACCGCCGCCGCATCGAACCCCTGCGTGGTTGGCTCGACTACCTGTTCTACCTCTCGTTCTTCCCGCAACTGGTCGCGGGCCCCATTGTCCGTGCGCGCGATTTCCTGCCCCAGATCCGCCGCAACCCGGTGGTCGTCACGCGCGAAATGTTCGGCACGGGGGTCTTCCTGATCGTTTCCGGACTGTTCAAAAAGGCGATCATTTCGGACTACATCAGCCTCAATTTCGTCGACCGCATCTTCGACGATCCGGCGCTTTACAGCGGTTTCGAAAACCTGATGGGCGTCTACGGCTACGCCCTGCAGATCTATTGCGACTTTTCGGGCTACTCCGATATGGCCATCGGGATCGCGCTGCTGCTGGGTTTCCGTTTCAACCGCAACTTCGATTCGCCCTACAAATCGGCCACGATCACCGAGTTCTGGCGCCGCTGGCACATTTCGCTGTCGAGCTGGCTGAAGGACTACCTCTACATTTCGCTCGGCGGCAACCGCAAGGGCCGCGCACGAACCTACCTCAACCTGATGATCACCATGTTATTAGGAGGGCTGTGGCACGGGGCGTCGCTGCGCTTTGTCCTCTGGGGCGGACTGCACGGCGCGGCGCTGGCGGTACACAAATTCCTGATGGGCGTCTTTCCATCGATGAAGGCCACGGGCGGCGAAATGCCCCGTTGGCGCCGCGTGGCGGGGATCCTCGTCACTTTCCACGTCGTTTGCGCGGGATGGATCCTGTTCCGCGCCGACTCGCTTGCCAAGGCGTGGGGAATCGCGACCCGGATCTTCGGACATTTCAACGCCCGGATCATCCCGCAGGTGATCGAAGGCTACGCCTTTGTTTTCGCGCTGTTAGGGGTGGGGTATGCGCTGCACTTCCTGCCGCGCCGCACCGAGATCGCGGGCGAAAAGTGGACGATCCGCCTGCCCCTGGTGGCCAAGGCCGCCGTTGCCGCCGCGCTGATCTGGGGTGTTATGCAAATCAAATCTTCGGGCATCCAGCCCTTTATCTATTTTCAATTCTGAGCCTTATGAAATTTGTACAATCGTTTTTCGCCCTCCTGTTTGCCTGTGTTGCCGTTGCGTGCGGCCGCGACGATACGGCGACGATCACCGTCGACCTCCGTGGGGTTGCCGGCAGCCGGGTGTATGTCGAATACCTGCCGCTGAATTTCAGCAAGGGC
>JAVBRR010000090.1:0-13501 GCA_031547705.1 Rikenellaceae bacterium
GCCGCAGGTCAAGATGCTCTCCAGCGGGAGCATCCTGCCCGACTCGAAGAACCTGACGATCCCCTTCCGGGCGGTGAATCTCTCGGCGGTCGACGTGCGGGTGATCCGCATCTACGAAAGTAACGTCATGATGTTCCTGCAGGTCAACCAGCTCGCGGGCAGCCAGGAGCTCCGCCGCGCGGGACGCCCCGTGCTTAAAAAGACCGTCCGCCTCGACGCCGACCCCACCCGCAAGCTCAACTCGTGGAACGACTACTCGCTCGACATCGGCGAGTTGATCGCCCAGGAACCGGGGGCGATCTACCGCATCGAAATGTCGTTCAAAAAGGAGTACTCGCTCTACGATTGCGGTACGAATGAGGGCGGTGAAAGCAACCCGGGCGAGGGAATGCAGCGGATGGCCAAACCCGCCGACGACGACGAAGATACTTCGTGGGACGAACCCCGCTACTATTACTACGACGACGATTACGGCGACATGGACTGGGACCTTTACCGCTGGCGCGACCGCGACGACCCCTGCACGCCCTCCTATTATATGGTTTCCGACCGCAAGGCTTCGTGCAACGCGGTGGCCTCGAACCTGGGGCTGATCGTCAAGCGCAGCGACGACAAACAGCTGTGGACGGTGGTCAACGACCTGCTCACGACCGCCCCGGTCAAGGAGGCCCAGGTGAAAGCCTACAACTTCCAGTTGCAGGAGATCGGCAGCGCGACCACCGACAAGGACGGCTTCGCCTACATCGCCACCAAAGGGATCCCCTTCCTGGTGACCGCCCAGCACGGCGCGCAGAAGACCTACCTGCGGGTTCCGGCGGGCGAGGAAAAATCGACCACGCGCTTCGACGTGGGCGGCAAGGAGATTGCCAAAGGATTGAAGGGCTTCATCTACGGCGAGCGCGGCGTGTGGCGCCCGGGCGACACGATCCACCTGGGCTTCATCCTCGAGGACCGCGAGCGCAAGATCCCGGCCGACCACCCCGTGACGCTCGAGGTCTACAACCCGCGCGGGCAGTTCGCCGTGAAAATGACCTCCACTTCGGGCCAGGGCGGCTTCTACCGCTTCGACGTGGCCACCTCGCCCGACGACGAAACGGGCCTGTGGAACGCCTATGTCAAGGTGGGCGGGGCGTCGTTCCACAAATCGCTGCGGGTCGAAACGGTGAAACCCAACCGGTTGAAAATCAATCTTACGCTTCCCAAACGCATCGACGCATCGAAAGGCTCGGTACAGGCCAAGCTCTCTTCGGCATGGCTCACGGGGGCCACGGCGCACGGCCTGGACGTGAAGGTCGATATGCTCCTCAAACAGGTCAACACGGCTTTCGACGCCTGGAAGGGCTACGTGTTCAGCAACCCCGCGAGCGACTTCTCGTCGACCGAAATGGGGGTCTACAGCGGCAAACTCGACGACAACGGCAACGCCGACATCGCGATCCGCGTACCCGAGGCCAAGGGCGCCCCGGGCATGCTGCGCGCCGATGTGGTGTGCCGCGTGTTCGAACCGGGCGGCGACGCCAGCATCTCGACCCAGAGCGTGCCCTTCTCGCCCTACGACACCTACGTGGGGCTCAACGTGGGCAAGAAGAGCAACGAATATTTCGAAACGGGCGTCGACAACAAATTCTCGGTCGTGACGGTCGATGCCGACGGCAAGACTGTGGACCGCAACGGATTGGAATACAAAATATACCGCCTGAGCTGGAGCTGGTGGTGGGAGCGCAACGACGAATCGCTCGATTCGTATGTGGGCAGCGGACGCGTGCAACCCGTCAAAACGGGCAAGCTCAACACCCGCGGCGGCAAGGCCACCATCGACTTCAAACTCGAATACCCGGGCTGGGGACGCTACCTGGTCTACGTCAAGGACCCCGCGGGCGGACACGCCACGGGCCAGATCGTCTACATCGACTGGCCGAGCTGGTACGGCCGCTCGGACAAGGCCGACCCCAGCGGAGCCACCATGCTCACCTTCTCGACCGACCGCACCGACTACGAATCGGGCGACGAGGCGACGGTGATCATCCCCTCGAGCGGCGGCAGCGGCGCGCGTGCGCTGATCTCGCTGGAGAACGGCTCGAAAGTGCTGGCGCAACATTGGGTCGAGTGCGAAAAGAAGGGCGACACGAAGTATAAATTCCGCATCACGGACGACATGGCGCCCAATTTCTACATCCACGTGAGCCTGTTGCAACCCCACGCCCAGACCTCGAACAACCTGCCCATCCGGATGTACGGCGTGGTGCCGGTGGCGGTGAACAGCAAGCGCTCGCACCTGACGCCGACGATCGAAATGGAGGACGTGCTGCGTCCCCAGCAACCCTTTACGGTCAAGGTGCGCGAGGAGGGCGGACGGCCGATGACCTACACGCTGGCCATCGTCGACGACGGCCTGCTGGACCTGACCAACTTCAAAACCCCCGACCCCTGGAAGGAGTTCTACGCCCGTGAGGCGTTGGGAGTCCGGACATGGGATATGTACGACGAGGTGATAGGCGCTTTCGGAGGACGTTTCGGATCGCTGCTGGGAATCGGCGGCGACGAGGACCTCAAGCCCGACGGCCAGAAAGCCAACCGGTTCAAACCGGTGGTGATGTACCTCGGGCCCTTCACGATCGGTAAAGGAGGGAGCCAGTCGCACAAGGTCACCCTGCCGATGTACGTCGGCTCGGTGCGTGTGATGGTGGTGGCCGGGGGCGAGGGCGCCTACGGATGCGCCGAGAAGACCGTCCCGGTGCGCAATCCGCTGATGATCCTGCCGACGTTGCCCCGCGTGCTGAGCGTGGGTGAAGATATCGTGCTGCCGGTCAACGTCTTCGCGATGGAAGCGTCGGTCAGGAACGTGACCGTGAAGGTCGCCGCGTCGGGCCTGGCAAAGGTCGCCGGCAGCAGCAGCCAATCGCTCTCGTTCGCCGCCGTGGGCGACAAGATGGCCTACTTCGCCCTCAAGGTGGGCGATGTGGTGGGCGTCGAAAAGATCACGATCACCGCTTCGGGAGGCGGCCACAGCGCCTCGGAGGTGATCGACATCGCCGTGCGCAACCCCAACCCGCCGGTCTACGGCCTGGTCGACACGCTGATCCGCTCGGGCGGGGAAGTGACCCTCACGGCTCCCACGGGCGACATGCGCGGGGGATGGGCGCGGCTCGATGCGACGCGGATGCCCTCGATGGACATCAGCCGCCGGTTCAACTACCTCGAAGACTACACGCATTGCTGCACCGAGCAACTCACCTCGAAAGGCTACCCGCTCCTGTTCGCTCCGCTGGTGCGCGAACTCACGGCCACCGAGAGCGAAATGGTCAAGAAGAACGTCAAGGAGGCCATCTCGATGCTCTACGCACGGCAGTTGCCCAGCGGCGGGTTCGTCTACTGGCCGGGCTGGTCGCAACCCGATATGTGGGTCACCTCCTACGCGGGCAGCTTCCTGGTCGAGGCCAAAGAACGCGGCTACGAGGTGAACCAGGCAGTGATCGACCGCTGGAAGTCGTTCCAGTCGAAGGCCGCGCGCGAGTGGCGCCGCAGTGCCGAAAATTCGAGCGGCTACCGTTACTATTTCGACGACCTCGAACAGGCCTACCGCCTCTACACCCTCGCCCTGGCCGGAAGCCCCGAACAGGGGGCGATGAACCGCATGCGCGAGAGTTCCGACCTGACCGTCGGGGCCAAATGGCGCCTGGCGGCCGCCTACGCCATCGGCGGCAAAGCCAAGATGGCCTCGGAAATGGTGTGGAACATCAAGACCGACACGGGCCTCGATCCCAAGGCCTACAACACGGTCAACTACATCTACGGCTCGCCCGACCGCGACCAGGCGATGATCCTCGAAGCCCTCGTGCTCACGGGCGATATGCAGGGGGCGATGAAGCTGGCCAAGCAGGTTTCCTACAACCTCACCCACCAATCCTATTTCAGCACCCAGTCCACGGCCTTCTCGCTGATCGCCATGGGACGCCTGGCGTCGAAACTCGCCGGCGGATCGATAGAAATGGAATGGAAGGTCGACGGCAAGGGCCAGAAGACGATCCAGACATCGAAAAGTTCGGCCCAGGCGGATGTGCCCACCAAAGGGCGCGGCGAGAGCATCGCGCTCCGTAACACGGGTGCGGCCGACCTCTACGTGACGCTCACCTCGAAGATCGTGCCCCTGGTGGACAACCAGCCGGCCAGGGCCAACAACCTGAAGATCGAAGTCGCCTACCGCAACACCGCAGGTGCGGCGATCGATCCCGGCTCGATCGCCCAGGGCAGCGACTTCACCGTCGCCGTGCGCGTGACCAACACGAGCGGCTACGCCGACTACAACGACCTGGCCCTTACCCAGATATTCCCCTCGGGATGGGAGGTGTTCAACGAGCGGATGGCCTCGGTGGTCGAAGATGTTTCGCGCGGGAAACACTACAACTACCAGGATATCCGCGACGACCGCGTGATGACCTATTTCACCCTGGCGCGGGGCGAGACCAAAGCGTTTACCGTGCGCCTGCAGGCCAGCTACGAAGGGACGTTCATCCTTCCGGCGGTGATCTGCGAGTCGATGTACGAACCCGCCACCAACGCCCGCACGACGGCCGGAGTGGCGAAGGTAATTAAAAATTAAGCGTGATTGCGGTTCTGCGCGAACCGCCGAAGCAAGGTGAAACACCCGAACAGACAGAAATTTACAAAACGGAGGATGGCGATCGCAGCAGCGGCCGCCATGCTTCTTATTCTGTACTTTTTCTCCCTGCCGCGCCGCCTGTTCGACCGTCCCCTTTCGACCGTGGTGACCGACCGCGAGGGGCACCTGCTGGGCGCACGCATCGCCGCCGACGGACAGTGGCGTTTCCCGGCGTCGGACACCTTGCCGGCGAAGTTCAAGGCATGCCTGGTGGAGTTCGAGGACCGTTGGTTCTACTACCATCCGGGGGTCAACCCCGTGGCGATGGTGCGCGCGGCGCGGCAAAACCTGCGGGCCGGGCGCGTAGTGAGCGGGGGAAGCACGATCACGATGCAAACCGTGCGCCTGGCGCGCGGCAAACGGCGCACGGTGTGGGAAAAGATGGCTGAGACGGTCCTGGCCACGCGCCTCGAGCTGCAGTATTCCAAGGAGCGGATCCTGGCGCTCTACGCCTCGGCGGCGCCCTTCGGCGGCAACGTGGTGGGGATCGAGGCGGCGGCCTGGCGCTATTTCGGGCACTCGCCCGCCGAGTTGTCGTGGGCCGAGGCGGCCACGCTGGCCGTGCTGCCCAACGCCCCCTCGACGCTCAACCCCGCAAAAGGGCGCGAAGCCCTCGAAGCCAAACGCAACCGCCTGCTCAAGAGGCTGTCCGATCGCGGCATCATCGACTTTACGACCTACCAATCGGCCATTTCCGAACCCTTGCCCGACCGTCCGCAGGCATTGCCCCGGGTGGCACCCCACCTGGTGGCGTGGCTCAATAAAACCGACCCAGGCCGCCGTTGCGTGACCACGATCGACCGCGGGGTGCAGACGCGCGTCGAAAACCTGCTCGAGCGCCGGGGCGAAGAGCTGTCGCGGCGCGGGGTCCGCAACCTGGCGGCCGTGGTGATCGACCTGGAAACCAACCAGGTGGCGGCCTACTGCGGCAACATCGGTTTCGACAGCGGCACCTCGGCCAACCAGGTCGATATCCTGCGCGCACCCCGCAGCACGGGCAGTATCCTCAAACCGTTGCTCTACTGCGCCGCCTTGCAGGAGGGGACGATCCTTCCGCGCACGCTCGAACCCGACGTGCCGGTCAACATCAACGGTTTCGCCCCCTCGAATTTCAACATGCAGTTCGACGGCGCGGTGCCGGCCGGCGAGGCGATCGCCCGGTCGCTCAACGTCCCTTCGGTCAACATGCTGCGCGAATACGGGGTCCCCAAATTCCACGCCTTCCTGCGACAGGCGCACCTGACCACCCTCACGCGCCCGGCGTCGCACTACGGCCTCTCGCTGATCCTGGGCGGCGCCGAGGCCACGTTGTGGGACGTTGCGGCGGCCTACGCCTCGATGGCGCGCACCCTGCGCGGCGACCCGGCGACCGCCCCCCAAATCGTGTTGTACCGCGACGGCCGCCCCGAGGAACCGGCACGCATCAAAACCCCCTTCACGCGCGCCGGGGTGTGGCAGACCTTCGACGCCATCAAGGAGGTGAACCGCCCCGAGGAGATCGACTGGCGCGACATCCCCTCGATGCAGCGTGTGGCGTGGAAAACCGGCACGAGCTACGGGCTGCGCGACGGCTGGGCCGTGGGCGCCACGCGGCGGTGGGTGGTGGCCGTGTGGGCGGGCAACTCGTCGGGCGAAGCGAGCCCCTCGCTCACGGGCGCAACGACCGCGGGCCCCGTGATGTTCGATATACTCAACCTGCTGCCCGCCGCGCGGTGGTTCGCGGCACCCACCGACGAGATGACCCAGGCGGCCGTGTGCCGCCAGTCGGGGCACCTGGCCGGCCGGTTCTGCGACGACGCGGACACGGTGCTCGTCATCCCGGCGGGCCTGCAAAGCGATCCCTGTCCCTACCATATCGCCGTCACCGTCACCCCCGACGAGCGCTACCGCACCTACGCCACCGGCGACGAGCCCTGCGTGCAGCGCAACTGGTTCGTGCTACCCCCCTCGTGGGCGTGGTACTACCGCCGCAGCCACCCCGAATACCGTCCCCTGCCCCCCATGAAGCACGGCAGCGGCGGGATCGTCCCCATGCAGTTCCTCTACCCGCAACCGGGGGCCGTGATCACCCTGCCGCGCCAACTGGACGGCAGCCCGGGCGCGGTGACCTGCAAAGTGGCCCACGACTACCCCGGCGCCAAGCTCTTCTGGCACCTCGACGGGGAGTACGCGGGCGAAACGACCGATTTCCACCAGGCGACCCTCTCGCCCCCGGCAGGCAGGCACCGCCTGACGGTGGTCGACAACCGGGGCGACGCGATTTCCGTGGCGTTCGAGGTGCGCTGACCGGCAGAGGCGCATACCGCAGAGTGGTTGGACGCTGGGGAGTTTATTTTATACTTTCCTTATGTGCGAATAAAAAAATATACATACCTTTGCGCAGGCATAATGTCCCCGCCTGTAAAAAGTTAGTACACTATCGGCAGCGTATTTGCGTTTATTATGCAGTAAAGAAAGTCAAACAACCATAAATTTATGAGAAAATTACTAAGCATTCTTGCTCTCCTCTCCCTGGTAATCTTCGCCCCGAGTTGTCACAAATTCGGTGAGATACACACCGGCCCCTACGACTTCCCCGACGTAACGCCCGGGGACAAGTACTTCGATTTCAGTACGACCGCCACCCTGACGCTGAAGGTCCAGTACGACCTTACGGCCGACTACGACGGCGTCGATGCCGCCAAAGGCAAGATCGCCGTCAACTTCGTGGTCTACGGCGAGGATCCCTTCGAAACGCAGACGACCTCCATCGGGGGTCAGACCCTCTCGCGCCGGGCGCTCAAGGCGACCCTTCCCGACACGCTTTTCGTAGCCATCACGGACGAAAACGGCGGATTCGAAGGCAAGATCAACGTGCCCACCTACGTGTCGGCCAAAAAGAAGAAACTCTACGTCTACTCTCCTTACATAGGCGTCCCGACCCTGCTGGAGATCCCCATCGCCGACGGCAAGGCCACCATGGACCTCTCGACCCGCACGACCCGGGCGATCGAAACCCGCGCCACAAGCGTGCCGGCCGGCTTCAAACTGCTGTGTAGCGACTACGACGCCAAGGGCAAGCCCAACAACCTGCTTCCTCGCGCCAACCTGCCGGCGTTCCTGATGGACGACATCATGTACACGCTGCCCAACGAGGTGGCCATCGACTTCACCCACCCGAATTACCTCAATGCGCCGCACATCACCAACGTGCGCCTAACCAAGAAATCCTCGGTAAACCTTGTGTTCGTGCACCAGGGCGGGACGTTCAAGAACGCCATCGGCTACTACAGCTACCTCACGGCCGACTCGGCGACGCTGAAGATGGCCGACATCGTGCCCATCATCGCCTTCCCCAACGCCTCGTACGCCCCCAACGACGGCGGGCTGGCCAGCGGCGACCAGGTGAACCTCAAATACTGGGATAAAGCGGCCAACGGCGGACAGGGCGCCCTGGTGGACAGCTTCCCCGCGGGCACTTCGATCGGATTCTTCATCATCGCCGACGCTTACCGCAACAACGCCGTGACCAACGGCTACTATACCTTCTATTCCGACATCAAGTTCAATCCCGGAACATACCAGCAGAACGTGGCCCTGTGGGACAGGGAGCGTAAAGTGGTGGTGATCTCGTTCGAGGACATCGGCCGCGCGAGCGGTAACTACTGGATGGACAACGACTTCAACGACGCCGTGTTCTACGTGACCACCGAAGCCGGCAACATCGACGACGACGGAATGGACGAGATCGACGACAATCCCGATCCGGGTCCCGATCCCGAAGGCAACGTACTGGAATACAAGGGTTCGATCATGTTCGAAGACCTCTGGCCGTGGCAGGGCGACTACGACATCAACGACGTGATGCTCACCTACCATTGCCGCATCTACCGCAACAAGTATAATTTCGTCACCAAAGTCGTGGATAAATTCACCCCCGTGTGGAACGGCGGCGCCATGCAGAACGCCTTCGGTTACCAGTACCTGGTAAATTCCACGGATGTGAACTCGGTGAACATCGAGGTGTCGGGTGGTTACACACCCACCTGGAAGTACCTCCAGAAAAACACCTGGGGCATGGAACTGTCCCAGACCAAAGCCACGGTGCTGCTGTTCGAAAGTTCGCATGAAATATCGAGCGGCCAGGATGTTACCGTGATCCCGAAAGGTGTGAGCTGGGAAACGTGGAACGTGAACTCGGGCAAATACACCTTCACGGTCACCACCACCTTCAAGAACCAGTGGCTCTATGTGGACAACATCGGCTTCCCGCCTTACAATCCCTTCATTGTGGCCGAAGTGAATTCGGTCAGCGGCCCCAGGGGACGCAAAGAGGTGCACCTGCCCAACTTCAAACCCTCGTCGCTGGTCAACCCCAACCTGCTGGGCACGGGCAACGACAAATCGATGGGTCCCGAAGGATATTTCTACGTTTCGGACTACGACTATCCCTTCGCGCTGCACCTGCCCGTGCAGATCGCTCCGCCCAAGGAAGGACGCCGGATCGACCAGAGCTTTACGCGCTACAACTCGTGGGCGATCTCGCGCGGAACCCTCAACACCGACTGGTACCTCGACCCGCAGCAACCGTAATAAAACATACCTTACACAAAACCGGCATCCGCGAAATACGGGTGCCGGTTTTTTATTGCCCGACGCAAAAGATAATGGTATCTTTTTTGCCGGGTTGGCAAGTTTTTCTTAATTTTGCGGCGGATTTAACCAATGGAACCAATGAGTGAGATCAAATGTATCGGCGTATTGACTTCGGGGGGCGATGCCCCGGCGATGAACGCCGCCATACGCGCCATAACCCGTGCGGCTATATACAACGGATTCGGGGTCAAAGCCATTATGCGCGGCTACAAGGGCCTGATAACGGGCGAAATAGCGGAATTCAAAACACAGAACGTCAGCAACATCATACAGCAGGGCGGCACGATCCTCAAAACCGCCCGCTGCGAAGAGTTCACCACCGTCGAAGGCCGCAAAACAGCCTACGAAACCATGCAGCGCGAACAGATCGACGCCCTGGTGGTGATCGGCGGCGACGGCTCGCTGTCCGGGGCGCGCATCTTCGCTTCGGAATACGACATCCCCATCGTGGGCCTGCCCGGGACGATCGACAACGACCTCTCGGGAACCGACACCACGATCGGCTACGACACGGCGCTCAACACCATCATGCAGGCCGTGGACAAGATCCGCGACACCGCCTCGTCGCACGAACGCCTCTTCTTCATCGAAGTGATGGGACGCAACGCCGGCTTCCTGGCCCTGAACGGCGCCATCGCCACCGGCGCCGAAGCGGCCATCATTCCCGAGATCGCCACCGAGGTCGACCAGTTGGCCGAGCTGATCCAGAACGGCTTCCGCAAGTCGAAGAACAGCAGCATCGTGCTGGTGGCCGAAAGCGAACTCACGGGCGGGGCCATGGGCCTGGCGGACCGTGTGAAGAAGGAGTTCCCGCAATACGACGTGCGCGTCACGATCCTGGGGCATATCCAGCGCGGGGGCTCGCCCTCGGCCAGCGACCGCATCCTGGCGAGCCGCATGGGCGAAGCGGCCATCAACGCCCTGATCGAAGGCCAGCGCAACGTGATGATCGGCACCCAGAACGACGAAATCGTCTACGTTCCCTTCTCGCGCGCCGTGCGCAAGGACAAGCCCATCAACCGCAGCCTGCTCAACACGATCAAGATCCTCTCGATCTAAGAGGACTGTTTTACTGATACTTCAGGAAAATACCTTTGTCAAAAAAGGTCCACAGGCAATGCCGCTGGCCGCAAGCGGCCAGGGCGTCGTTTGCCCAGGTGTTGCAGCCGTAGAACAGGTTGTAGCGGCCGCGCGCCTCGTAAAAAGCGTCGGTTGTGCCGTAGGCTGCGTCGGTGGGGATGTTGATAAACCCGCCGTCGGCGTCTTTACGGAAGCGCCCGGTGATGAAAGCTACCAACCGCGCGTATTGTTCGCGGCTGATCGTGATCCGGCGGCAGTTTTCGTCTTCCGGCAGGTATTTGTAATAGGTGGCGTGCATGGCGGTGGTACTCAGCCAGAAAGCGGCGCGGAAAGCGAGCCGGAACGTGAGGTCGTCCCAGGTGGGCATATCGAGGAAGAAGCCCTTGTCGCCCCAGCCCAGCGCCAGGTAGGTGTAGAGGCTGTCCTGTGAAATGTTGTTGCTGTAGGGGAGCGCGCGGCCCCAGTCCATGACCTCGTTGCACACGGGAACGACGATGTCGGTGTGCGCGCCGTTGGTTTTGATGAAGATGGCGATCTCCTGCGGCTGCCCTTTTTCGGCCGGTACGGCGATGCGCGAGCAGCACCACCCGATCCCGAAATAGAGCGCGGCAAAAGCCGCAAAGCCCGCGACGATCCACGCCGCAACACGCATTATTCTCTTCATAAGCAACCGCAAAGATAATCATACTTTGTCAGTTTTCGAAGCCGGCGTCCGGGGGGATCAGGTCCATCTCGATCCGGGCCCCTTCGAGTTGGGTGACAGGGCATTGCTTTCGCCCCAGATGTTCGCGGCTGTTGCACCAAAGATCGATATCGACCTCCAGGTCGGGCAGGTCGACGTGTGGCGGCAAGGGGAATTTCACGGGGACGATCTCCACCGTCAGGCGGGCCCGGTGGCATGGGACGCTTTGCACCGCCAGAAGCGGGTCCGGATCGCCGGCGCGCTTTCCGGTCCGGCGCAGGCCGAGCTGCCGGCCCCGGACATCGAAGCCCCACACATCGGCACACACCTCGAATCGTTTCCAAAGCGGGGAATCACACCCGATGTAGGCCATAAAAATGTTGTCGGTTTCCATAAAAACAGAGGACGCAGACACAATCTTCTGCACACCGGTATTAGGACGACCGTGAAGCTATTGATTGTACTGCGCCCAAGCTTGCCCTGAGTAAACAAGACAAGACTTGGCCCGCAACACTTTCTTACCGCTTCAAAAACCCCTCGCGGAACGAGGGGGTCCTAATTTTGTGTGCAACAAAAAAGAGAGGGAACCCTTTTAACTGATATGTGATCCGCTTTTAATCGATAGGTTAATAATTAGTGGGTTTGCATAACAAAGATAGCGATAATTCTTCGAAGGGATGTTATGTTGCAAAATCCCCGGAAAAATTACTATTTTTGTTAGCTCCAAACCCATGCTTACTATGATCAAAGAGATCGCGGAGCACCGCTCCATCCGCAGATACAAAGATACACCCGTGCCCGCCGAGGTGATGCGCCGGGTGCTGGAAGCCGGTGTGCGTGCTTCGAACACGGGCAACATGCAGGTTTACAGCATTATCGTGACGACCGACGCAGCCTTGCGCGAGCGCCTCGCCCCCTGCCATTTCAACCAGCCGTGCGCCGTGCAGGCCCCCGCGCTGCTCACATTCTGCGCCGACGTCAACCGTTTTTCGCTCTGGTGCCGCGCCCGCGGGGCCGAGCCGGCGTACGACAACTTCATCTGGTTCGTCAACGCGATGACCGACGCGGTGCTCGCCTCGCAGAACGTGGCGCTCGAAGCCGAAGCCAACGGCCTGGGGATCTGCTACCTCGGCACGACGGCCTACAACGCCCCGAAAATCGCCGAAATACTCGACCTGCCCCGCGGTGTGATCCCCGTGACGGCGCTCACGGTGGGCTATCCCGACGAGGCCCCGCCGCTCACGCCGCGCCTCCCGCTCGAAGCCGTGGTGCACGACCAGACCTACCGCAATTATACGGATGCCGACCTCGACCGCCTGTGGAGCGAGCGCGAGGCGAGCGACGAAACGGTCAAGTTATTGGAAATAAACGCGCTGCCCAACCTGGCCCGGATCTTCACCGAACGCCGCTACAAGGGCGACGACAACCTCGCCTTTTCGCGCTCGTACTTCGAGGCGCTGCGCGAACAGGGCTTTTTTAACCAGTAGAGGGCGATGAAAGGGCGCGGGATCGTTTTGTTGGTTGTGGCTGTGCTCCTGGCGGGGTGCAGCGTCACGCGGCGCGTCCCGCAGGGTGAGTACCTGCTCACCCGGGTGCACATCGCCGAAGATCCCGCGGTGCCCAAACCGGAGCGCGTGACCCAGGAGGAGGTGAAGAAATACGTGCGCCAAAGCCCCAACAAGCGCCTGTTGGGGGTGCCGTTCTACCTGTGGGTCTACAACGCGGCCAACCCCGCCAAGGACAACAACTGGAATAACTTCAAGCGCCGCGTCGGCGAGCAGCCCGTGCTGCTCGACACCTCCCTGGTGGTGCGCTCGGCCGGCAACATCAAAACCTACCTCCACAACAAGGGCTACTACAACGCCCACGCCGACTACGCCATCGACAGCGCCCGCCGCCGCGCCCGCGTCACCTACAGCGTAACCCAGGGCGAACCCTACCGCATCGGCCGGGTCACATACGACTTCCGTGACCGTTTTGTGGGAGCTATGATCCTGCAGGACAGCATATCGACGTTGCTGCACCGCGGCGAAGTGTTCGATATCGGGCTGCTCGACCGCGAGCGTTTCCGGATCGCCGAAGACCTCAAGGCGCGCGGATACTACGACTTCTCGGTCAACAACATCAGCTACCTGGCCGACTCGCTCGCCGGCGGGCGCCGCATCGACCTGACCGTGGTGGTCAAGCAGCACGTGGCCAGCTACAACGAGCGCGGCGAAGCCCAACTCGAGAACAACTCGATCTACCGTCTGCGCACGATCACCGTCTGCCCCGACTACAACCCCTCCGCCGACGCCCCCCCGCAGACCGACACGGTGCATTACCACGGATTGGACATCGTGTGCAACGACCGCCCCGGGGTGCGTCCCTACATCCTGGCCCAGGCCATCGGGCTCCAGCCCAACTACCTCTACAACGCCGAGGAGATCAAACGCGCCTACCTC
>JAVBRR010000060.1:0-12170 GCA_031547705.1 Rikenellaceae bacterium
TCCCTTCAATGATTTGGATTTTTGCTATTACTACTTTCTTCTCCCTGTTTTACACACTTTAAAATTGGCAGCCAAAGGTAGATAAATATTTTTGAGATTACTTCTTGAACTTCATCAGGACAACATTCCCATTCCCCAGAAATCCTGCAAAATGTACGGCAAAAAAGGAATGATCCCGGCTCTGTAAGCCGGGATCATTCGTTGTGGGGTCACAACTGTCGTTTGTCAGACGGTTTTGGGATCCATCCAAAAGAATTCCCAGATGTGCCCGTCCAGGTCGCTGATGGCACGGGTATACATAAAACCGAGGTCTTCCTTACGGGCTTCTGCAGCACCCATCGACACGGCTTTGTCCGCCACCTCGTCGACTTTGGCTTTGCTCTCCAGCGAAACGGCAAGCAGCACTTCGTTGCTTTTAGCGGCATCCGCGATGGGCTTTTTATAGAACGACAGGAAGAACGGTTCGGTGAGCAGCATGACATAGGCCTGGTCGTTGATCTTCAGGCAGGCGGCCTTGTCGTCCGTGAATTTCGGTTCGAACGTGAAACCCAGCGCGCCGAAAAAATCCATCGTCTTTTTCAGGTCTTTGACCGCCAGGTTGGGGAATAACATCGATGTGAACATAACGGTTTAATTTTAAGCATGATGGTTTATATTCAATTTCCGTTCCAATTTGGCAGCCTTTATTCTTTCCGTGAAATGGAACGCATTTTGATATGGGTCAGTGACATAATCATTTTTAGAACGACAAAAAGATGAATACCAATAAGATCATTCCGTGCCTCTGGTTTAAAGCCGATGGCGGCAAAATTTCAAAAGTCGTCGAATACTATGCAGCGATTTTCAACGACAATTTCAAATCAGGGCCTGTCATTCCCCTCGGTCAAACGCCCGACGGATATTCCGAAATGTGCGAGGTGCAAATCTTCGGGCAGAAGTATACCCTGATGAGTTCGGCGCAGGCACATCATCCGCTGAACGATGCCGTATCATTTATAATCAATTGCAAAGACCAGTACGAGATCGACAAATATTGGGACTATTTTACCCGTGAAGGGGAAGAATCGCAATGCGGTTGGTGCATAGACAAATACGGGCTTCGGTGGCAGGTGGTGCCTGAAAATATGGAAGAGTTGATGGGCAGGCCCCATGCTTTTGAGATACTGATGAAACAAACCAGGATCGTGATTGCGGAATACCTGAAATAACCGGGAGCGATGAGCGGCATGAATCCGAAAGTCGATGAATATATCGGCAAAGCCTCAAGATGGCAGGAAGAGATCAGGGCATTACGGAAAATTCTTCTTGACTGCGGGTTGACCGAAGAGTTGAAATGGGGAAAGCCCTGCTACACCCATGGCGGGAAGAACATCGTGATAATCCAGGCCTTCAAAGCCTATTTCGCGCTGCTGTTCTTCAAAGGCTACCTGCTCAAAGACCCCGAGGGAGTGCTGGTCAAGATGGGCGAGCATACACACGTCGGCCGCCAGATGCGTTTTGCCGACACGGCGCAGATCGCCCGGATGGAAGCAACCATTAAAGCCTGCGTCAGGGAGGCTGTCGAAGCCGAAAAATTAGAATAATAAAGGTTTTCGGCGCCCCCGGAGGGCGACATGCCCGTCAGAACCGCTTCACGCGGGCATGGCAGTAGGGCCGGGTGCCTTTGTGGTCGTAATAGTCCTGGTGGTAATTTTCGGCCATGTAAAACGTAGTGGCTGGGGTCACTTCCGTGGCGACCTTGTAACCTTTGCCGCGCAGGGTCGCGCTCAGTTTCTCGGCCGTAGCCTTTTGCTCCGGGGTGGTGTAAAATACCTCGGAACGGTATTGGTTACCCACGTCGGGGCCCTGGCGGCCGACCTGCGTGGGGTCGTGGATTTCGAAAAAGAGTTTGGCCAGTGTTTCGTATGACACCACCGCCGGATCGAACGTGACGCGCACCGCCTCGGCATGGCCGGTAGCACCTGAGCAAACGTCGCGGTAGGTCGGTTTTCCGGTGCGTCCGCCAATGTAGCCTACGTCGGTCGAGAGTACGCCCGGCGTTTTCTGCATCAGGTATTCCACGCCCCAGAAGCAACCCCCGGCGAAGATAGCCGTTTCGGTTTTCGCGTCGGCGGCAGGTTGTTTCTCTTTCTTTTCATCCGCCGGCACAAAAGTCATCGACACCGAATTGACGCAGTGGCGCGTGTTCTTCGAAGTAAGGCCTTCGCCTGTGAAGACGTGCCCCAGGTGGCCGCCGCATTTAGCACAGGTGATCTCGGTGCGCCGTCCGTCCGCATCGACCGTGCGTTTCACTGCACCCGGTATTTCATCGTTGAACGAGGGCCAGCCGCAACCCGAGTCGAACTTATCGTCCGAGCGGTAGAGCGGTGCACCGCACTGGCGGCAGGTGTAGGTTCCCTGGCCCTTGAAATCGGTGTATTCCCCGGTAAACGGGCGCTCGGCCCCCTTGTCGATGATCACGAATTTTTCGAAATCGGTCAGCGGCTTTTTCATGGTCTGTGCGTTTGAATACGTTACCGACAGCAAAACGGCTGCCAGCATTGCGGTCATATATCGGACATGTTTCATAATGTAAATAAAACGCAAATCGCGCTGCGCATGTTGCGTTTAATGTGCAAACCCGCACGATTGCGCTCACCTTTCACTATCTTTGTTAAGATCCGCCATCCGTAGAACCATTAAAATACGCTGCCATGAAAACAATCAATGTTTTGACTCTCGTCGGAGGGATCAGTTCTGCCTCCATCAATAAAAGGCTCTACCACGAATTGGTGCGCCACAACAACTCCGGCCTCACTTTTCAGACATTCGACATCGCCACGCTGCCGTTTTTCACGCAGGACAATGAGTACGACCCCGCGCCACAGGTCAAAGCTCTACGGGACATGGCCAAAGCCGCCGATGCCGTGCTTTTGATCACTCCCGAATACAACCGCTCGATGCCGGGCGTGTTGAAGAACGCCATAGACTGGTGTTCCCGTCCCTACGGCGAGAACTGCTGGAACGACAAGCCGGCCGCCATCATGGGGGCTTCCATCGGCCCCATCGGCACGTTCGGGGCACAGCAACATCTGCGTAATGTATGCTCTTTCCTGAATATGCACCTGATGAGCCAGCCGGAATTCTACTTCAACGCCACCACAGGGATGGGAGAGGAGGGGCTCACGGAAGATTCCGTTAAGTACCTGCAAAGATTCCTCGCCAGCTTCGAGGAGTGGATCGGGCGGTTTTGAGTTTTTCGTATTCATTTCCGTTTACGTCTATGAAGTCCTGAAAGCG
Organism: Rikenellaceae bacterium; assembly: GCA_031547705.1. Lineage (GTDB taxonomy): Bacteria > Bacteroidota > Bacteroidia > Bacteroidales > Rikenellaceae > JAVBMJ01. The sequence continues at coordinate 3,280 of JAVBRR010000060.1, forward strand.
GAAGAAATTATATAGCCGAAACTCTCAAAACAGGGTGGTTTCGGGAGGAGAAAGGGCAGTTAGGCAGGCTTTCGGATCAGCCGCCCACTACGCCCCCGAGGCGGAACATGGGGAGGTACATCGCCACGAGGATCACGGCCACCAGGGCGCCGACAAAGAGGATCAGCAGCGGTTCGAGCATCGAGCCGAGCCCTTTGAGGCGGTGTTCGAGTTCGCGCGTGAGGTCTTCGCCCTGTTTGCCCAGCATCTGCGGCAGGCGGTTGGTCTCCTCGCCCACGCGCAGCAGGATCACCAGGCGGCGGTCGTACAGGTGCGGATAACGCTCCAGCCCTGCGGAGAAGAGTTCGCCCCGGGCCAGGCTTTCGGCTACGCTGCCGAGCGATTGCCGGTAGGGGTAGAAAGTGATGATCGTCTGCAGCATCGTGATGCCGTGCAGCAACGGGACCCCCGACGAGGTGAGCAGCCAGAGCAGTTTGCAGAAATTGGCCTGGTGGTTCTTGCGCAGCGCCGGACCGACCAGGGGCAGGGCCAGCAACACGGTCGCCGTCGCGCGGCGCACATCCTCCCGGTGGCGCATGGAGTAGAGCGCCAGGGCAAATGCGCCGATCACCGCGGTACCCGCCAGGGCGTACAGGGGGAAATTCCGCGACAGGGAGATGATCGTGCGCGTCATAGCCGGCAGTTCGCCCCCCATGCGCGCGTAAACCTGCTCGAACATCGGTACCACGACGGCCAGCATGAAGGCCACCACGACGACCGCCGTGCACAGGACGATGACCGGGTAGCTGACCGCCGAACTGACGATGCGCTTCTGGGCGATGCGTTTGCGGTAGTAGTCGGCCAGGAATTCGAGGGCTTCGGCCAGCCGTCCCGTCTCCTCGCCGATGCGTACCACCCCGCAGTCGAGCGTCGGGAAACGGCCGCTCCGCTCGAGCGCCTGCCAAAGCGGTGAACCCGAAACCACCTCGGCGTAGAGGCTTTCCAGCAGACGCCTGGTGGGTACGTTCTCCTCCTGGCCGATCAACAGCCTGAAGGCGTGCGAAAAATCGAGCCCCGAGGAGAGCAGCGAGAGCAGTTCCGAAAAGAGCAGCTCCTTCTTCGCCTCTTTCATCTGCCGGGAAAAATCAATCGTATTCATAGCCGTCTTCGGTTTGCCCGATGGTTAATAGGTTTTGTATGTGATCGGGCGCTGCGATCGGAAAGGTGATCCGCACCGCCTCCCCCCGCCGGGCCAGCACCAGCGAGAGGCTGTCCGCAGGAAAGAGCGCCAGGGAAACCACGCCGGAAAAGAGCGTGTCGGTCTGCCGCGCCACGAGTGCCAGCAGCAGCGAATCGCGCTGGTAGAGAACCACGCCGGGATTCCCGCCCCGCCAGGCTGTGACGCGGCCCTCGTGGTCGGTCAGGCTGTCGGACGAGGCGACCAGCTCCTCGAGGCGGGTGTAGCTTTCGCGGAACCGCCCGTTTTCGACCAGGCGGCCCGAGAGCGACGAAGCCGTGCGCCCGAAAAGCCCCAGTCCGTCGATGACGCACGCCAGGACGATGCCCGTTATGACGATAACGAACAACATTTCGGCAAGTGTCGAGGCGCGCAGGTTAGTCATCCCTTCGTTCGATGATGTGTTTGTATTCGATCCGCTTGCGGTTCACCACGGTCGACAGGGTGATCTCCTGCAACGCGTCGTAATCCCGGTAGGGGGCAATGGTGATCACAATTTCGCCGCGGCTCCAGGGGCGGGTGTACTCGCCCGCTTCGTGCCGCCCGTCGGCATACTGGCGGAAGGCGCTGCGCAGGCGGCTGTCGGCCTCGGTGAAGTCTTCGTCCTCGCGGGGGCTGACGGCCAGGCGGGTGACGGTGTGCAACGAGATGGCGAAGACGACCAGGAAGATCGCCGACGCCACGATCACCTCCATCAGCGTGCTGGCCCGCAACATCCGGCGGCGGTTTATTCGACCCATGCGGCCTCCTTTCTGCCCGGCGACGTGTCGAGCCACAATGGATAATGGACCCCGCCGCACTCCAGTACCGAGGCTTCGTAGAGCATGTGGCGGTAGTAACCCTGGGGCGAATAGTAGACCGATTCGCCGACCACGGCCGCTCCGGTGACGATGCCCTGCAGCGCGGCGATGCCGTCGACCCACAGCAGGCCGCGCAGGCGCGAGGTGCGCGATTTGCGCAGGTTCGGTTTCTTGACGTCGGCTTCCACGCCCGCGGGATCGACTACCAGGTAGCCGTTCACCCGGCTGCCGTCGCCCGTTTCGGCGTAACGGCCCGCGTAGACGCCCGAAGGGAAATCGAGCACGGCATGCTTGCCTACGGTCACGCTGTCCGAGGCGAACACCTGCAGGCGCCCCCGGAACCCCTCGCCGAAAGATACCGTCCGGGCGACCACCACGATGTCGCGCAGGCGGCACGAGGCGTCGAAATGCAACCGCTCCCCGAGCAGGATGATGTTGCCCGTGAGCGAACACTCCGCCAGCGTTCCGCTGCCGAGGCGGACGATGGTCGTGGGAGTGCGGTAAAAATCTGTGTGCAGGCTGTCCGTGGCGAGCTCCGTGCCGGTCGTTTTGAACAGGGCTTCGACGATCCCGCGGGCTTCGGCGGTGGGTTGCGGGAACTGTTCGCCGCTGCGTTTGATGTTGGCGGGCGGGAGTTTTTCGCCGCTGAAAAACACGGATTGCATCTGGCCGTAGACCACGCCGTTGCGGGGCATGAACGCCGCTCCGGTGATATCGGTGCGGCCCGAGAGGGTGAGCGAGCTTTTGTTGTCGCGGTACCAGAAGGTCCCCGTCTCTTTTCCCGGTGCGGCGGCCGCCATCAGACGGGTTGCGTGCACCCGCCCGTCGGGGGAGGCGACGCTCACCAGTTCATAAAGCCCCCAGGGCGTGGCGGTGATGCGCATGCGCGAAGCGGGCAATGAATCGTAGAGCTGATAGATGCTGTCCTGCGCGATCGAGGGGTCGGTGCGGTAAAGCGTAAAAGTCGATTCGATGTTGGCCAGTTGGATCCGCAGGTAGTTGGTGCGCGAGAAGAGCAGGAAGTCGGCTTCCCACAGCCACATCACCCCGGCGAGCAGCAGCAACAGCAACACCGAGACCACGACGGCCGTGGCGAGCACCCCTGCGCGCAACCGGCCGGCCATCACTGCGCGAGTTTTATGCAGCACCGGTCCCCGTCGAAGACCAGGTGCAGCGAATCGGGGAAGATGCGTTCGAGGCGGTAGTCGTCGGTGGTTTCGCCCACCTTCATCGTGTGTTGGGCGCCGTTGATCTCGACGAGCGAATATTCGACCCCCTGCCGCCGGATGCGGCCCCGGTAGAGCACGTTGTGCTTCACCGCTTTTTTGGGCGCCGGCGCCGGGGGCAACGGGCGGAGCACCGGTCCCGGGGCGGGTGCTACCGGTGCCGTCCGGTAACCGTCCAGGAACGGATCGCGGTAGTCGAGCAGCAGGGTGTCGGGCGCCGTGGTTGCGGCGGCGGAGCGCTGGGACGCGGTCCGCTGCGGGGTATCGGGCGGGGCGGGGTGCAGCACCTTCCACACAACGACGCCCCACACCGCTACCACGGCGACGATCAGCAGGTATGTCGTGGTTTTGAACTTCACGGCTCGGGTTCGGGTTCGGGTTCGGGTTCAGGTTCAGGTTCTGGCTCTGGCGCCGCTACCAGCAGGGTGTAGAACTGTTCGGCGGTGGCGTAGGCGTCGTTTTGGGCGCGGATGCTCCATTGGTAGCTGCCCGCGGCGAGCGTCAGGCGCAGGGAGAGCCGCACGGCCAGCGAGTCGTTGCGCAGCAGCGTGTCGGCCGCGACCGCCGAGGCGGCGGCGAACGAAGGGCTGACCACCGTCACGCGGTAGGCGTTCGCACCCCCGGTCTGCCGCCACAGGAAGGTCACTTCGCCCGCCGGGGCGGTCACTCCGTCGACCGGGGCGACCACGGTGACGGTGCTCCCCGAGATATCCTTTTCGAAAATGTCGTCGCAGGCAACGGCAGCCAGCACGACGACCGGGTACAGGATCCGTATAAATGGTTTCATATAGCGCATATTATTTGGTTTCGGCGATCTGTTGGATGATGAGCATGCCGTAGAGTTGCGGCCGGGTGCTTCCGCGCGGCACCATGGCGCGCAGCGACACGCTCCGCAGGCGCGAGGCGGGCATTGTGCGCTCGATGTGGTCCACAATGCGCACAAAACTCAGGCAATCGGTGTTCAGGACGACCTCGGCGGTATGGATCGCCAGGCCGTCGGCCGCATTGGCGACATAAGGCGTGTATTTGACCACTTCGCAACACCCCGGGCCGCAGAGGATCTCGCCCAGCAACTCCCCGTCGCGGATGTGCTCCCCGACGACAAGGAGCGGGGCGGCGGGGGCGGCGTCCTGGGTGCGCAGTGCGGTGAGCTGCTTCTCCGTCCGCCGGGCCTCGCGCCATTTGCCTGCCGTGTCGGCCAGTGCAAGCCGCCAGGCCAGCAGGGGCAGTACGACCGCTACGCCGAGCAAATGCGCCAATCCCCGGTATTTTTCGAGTGCGCTCATAATTCGAGGTTGATGCGGAAAGTGTACGTTCCTTTTTCGCGGTCGTATTCCACCGACGAGAGCCTCACCTGCCCGGCCAGGCCGAGCGTCCCGAGGGCGGCGGCGTATTCCGACACGCTCTCCGAGCGGCGGGTGTGGCCCGTGACCACCATTTCGTTCTCCGAAAACCGCGGCTGGCGTCCCTCTTCGATGGCTTTGAGCAGGGGTTGGATGGTGAGCGAGGCGAGCGTCACGTCGCGCGGCACGGCCGATGCCGCCCGGTCGCACAGCCACGCGAAACCATGTGGGGGGATGCGCCCCCACTCGGCCAGGGTCTGCGCCCGGTTGCGCGAGGTGTTGTCCGCCTGGCCGAGCCGTTTCTCCAGCGCCGTTCTCTCCGCCTGCGCCGCCTGCCAGCGATCGAGCACGCGCGCCCCGACAAAGGCGTTGGCGGCGAGCAGCGCCAGGAGCACGCACAGCACCGGCATCTGTATCCGCCGGGCGAGCAGCGAAGCGAGCGTCGAACTTTCCGGCGTCGGGCGCAGCAGGTCGCGCAGCCTGGTGTGTTCGTCGTAGTGGTGTGCCGCGATGCGCCCGGCGTCCGCCGCCGATGCGCCGCAAACGATGGCCAGCGGTTTCAGGGCGGCGAAAGACTCCACCTGCGCTTCCCGCACGAAGACAACCTGCCCGGCGTCGCGCTGCCACAGGAACCCGCTCCCCGGGGCGGTCACTTTGGCCGTCGCATCCGAGGCCGCATCCTTGGCGATTACCCCGTAGCCGCACACCGCCACGAGCAGGGGCGCCTTGCCCGCGCGGGCCTGCACGGCGGCGAGGTCGGGCACGCTTTCCGGCTCGCCGTCGAATTGCAGCGACCAGGTGTCGGCCGAGGCGAACGACACCACCAGCACGCGGGGGCGGCCCAATATGTTGGCAACGAGTCCCATCAGTCTATTATGGTCGGTTTGATGAACACGCTGAGTTTGTGGTCTACCTTGTTGTCCTTCGCGCTGCCGAAGATCCATTTCAACACCGGCACACGGGCGATGAAGGGCAGTCCCGACGAGGTTCTGGTCAGCGAATTGCGGTCGATGCCCCCCAGGAGCACCATCTCCTCGTTCTGGACGCGGATCAGCGACTTGAAACTGCGGGTGGCCGTGCCCGGGGGCCCTTCCGTTTCGACACGCCCGGTGAACTCGCTTTGCTCGATCTCGATCTCGAGGGTGATGTTGCGGTCTTCGCCCACGAACGGCGTGATCTTGACGTTGAGGTTGGCTTCGACCTCTTTCCAGACGTAGGACTCGTTCTGGATGGGGGTCTGCGAGCCGAAATAGGAGTTTATGATCTCCTTGTAGTACTCTTTTTCGCCGCTCTTGAGCGTCGCCTCGTGCCCGTTGAGGGTCGAGAGTTTGGGGGTCGAGTGGAGCGTGATGGTCCCCCGGTCTTCGAGGAACTTGAGGGTCATGTAGAAGTCGGGCGTCACCTTGCCGAGGTTTACCGAGCCGAAGCCGTTGAACGTGTTGATCAGCTTGTTGACCGACGCCGCGTTGAGGGTCATGTTCACCCCCGGCGAGAGCGTCCCGGTGGTTTTGGCGACCGGTTTCTCGCCCAGGCCCATGTTGATCCCCGCCTCCATGATGTCGGACTTGGTGATGTCGGCGATGATGATCTCGATGGTCACCAGCGGCACCCGTTTGTCGATCGAACGCAGGAACGACTCCACGCGCAGGGCCTGCCTCCCGTCGCCCGCGGCGATGACGCTGTTCAGGTCGTGAAAAAGTTTGATCTGCAACCCCTGCTTCAGTGCGTCGGGGATCACCTCGTCGAGTTTGGCCACCGAGCGGTTCACGAGCGGGATGACGCGCACGGCGCTGAGGTCGCCCGGGCTCTTTTGCCCCGACTGCTGGGTGCCGAACATGTAGATGCCGTTCTCGACGTAATACGAAAACTGGGTCCCGGCGAACAGCACCCCCAGCAGGGTTTCGAACGACACCTCCCGCACGTAAACGCTCGTCTGGCCGGCGATGGGGCTGACGAAAAAGTAGTTGTACTTTTGTTTCTCGCACAGGTCGGTAACGATGTCCTGGATGTTCCCGCGACCGATCTGCGCCGTGATCAGCCCGAGGCTGTCCACGCTCAGCTGGTTGGTGGCAAAGGTGCTCGTGCGCGAATAGGCCGGGGCGGGACGCGCGGGTTGCCCTGCCGCTGCGGCCGGTAATTCGGAGAGTTCCCACACCCCGTTTTTGGCTTTCTGCACGTCGAGGCCGTTGACCGAGGCGAGCGTGGCGACGGCCTCGTCGAGGGGCATGCGGCTCACGTAGCCCGACACCTGCTTGGCGTAGATGCCCTGCGGGACGACGATGTTCACGCCCGTGAGCGCGGTGATGCGCTTGACCACGTCGATCAGTTTGTCGCCGCTCAGGTCGTAACTCAACCCGCGGTTTGCGGCGAACTCCACGTTGGGTACTTTGGGCGGAACCACGGCGGCGGGCACGGGCCGGATGGCGATGATGTTGCCCACCACGTCGATGTCGAGGTTGTACTCCTTGCACAGGAAATAGAGCAGGTCGGTGATCTTCGCCCGCGAAAAGTTGACCGTCACGTTCATCGACTCGGCGCCTTTCACACTCAGGTTCACCCCGCTGACCTTCGCCACGTTGCGCAGCATGTCCGCCAGCGGCATCTTGCCCACCGAAATATCCACCGCCTCGTCGTAGACCGCATCGGCGGCGGCCACGGCATCGAGTTGGGTGCGCACCCGGGCCAGGCGCAGGCTGTCCGCGCCGGTCTGTGCAGCAGCCAGGACGGGAAGTGTGAAGATCAGGATCGCGAGTAGGTATTTTTTCATGGTCGTGGTTTTCTGTTGTCAGTTGGCAAGCATCGGGATGATCTCGCCGAACGAGGTCTCGCCGGCGGCGAACAGGGCGGTCGCGGCTTCCCGCAGGGTCACAATCCCGCGCCCGGCAAGCAAGTCGCCGATGTCCGTTTGGTTGCTGCGGGCCGCCTGGGCGAGCTCGGCATCCATCGGGATCACCTCGTAGATAGCTTTGCGGCCGCTGTAGCCCGTATAATAGCATTTTGCGCAGCCCGTGGCCGTATAATGCCGCTCGAGCGGAACGACGGCGCGGATTTCGTCCGTGGCCTGCTCTTCCTGCTTGCAGTGGGGGCACAGCAGGCGGATCAGGCGCTGCGCCACGCACAGGACGAGCGTGTCGGCGACCAGGTAGGGATGCACACCCATGTCGGTCAGGCGGGCCACGGCGCCCCAGGCGCTGTTGGTGTGGATGGTCGAAAAGATCAGGTGGCCCGTGAGCGAGCTGCGGATGGCCATGCCCGCCGTGTCGCCGTCGCGGATCTCGCCCAGCATGATGATGTCGGGGTCCTGGCGCAGGAACGTCCGCAGGGCGCTGGTGAACGTCAGACCGATCTCCTCCTTGAGTTGCACCTGGTTGACCCCTTCGAGCGTGTACTCGATGGGGTCCTCGATGGTGAGGATGTTGCCGGTTTCGTTGTTGAGCCGGCGCAGCGTGGCGTAAAGCGTGGTGCTCTTGCCCGAGCCCGTGGGTCCGCAGATCAACACCATGCCGTGGGCGCGGCCTATCTGGCGGCAATAGTCCTCCAGTTGCCGGGCGTTGAACCCCAGGTTGGCCAGTTCGAGCAGCTCGACGTGGCGGGTGAGCAGGCGCAGCACCACTTTCTCTCCGTAGATCGTGGGCAGGCACGACACGCGCACGTCGAATTTCTTGTCGCCCTGGTCGAAGAGGATGCGCCCGTCCTGGGGCAACCGCCGCTCGGCGATGTCGAGGTTGGCCAGGATCTTGATCTGGTTGATCAGCGAGGCGTAGTTTCCCCGCTCGACGACGTAACGCTCGATCAGCTTGCCGTCCATGCGGAAGCGGACGCGGCAGCGCTGCTCGTAGGCTTCGATGTGGATGTCGCTGGCGTAGCAATCGAACGCCTCTTCGATCAGCCCCACCAGGAAACCCTGCCCGGCGCTGATCTCGGTGATGGAACGCGCCTGCGAAGCGCGGCCGTTCTCGCCGCGGTAATGCTTTTTGAGCAGCTTTTCGAGTTCGTCCGCCCCGACGCCTTCGACCGCAGCCGGAATGCCGTAGAGCACCTCCAGTTCCTGCAGCGCCGGGCTATAGTCGCACTCCCGCTCGCCGTAGCAGACCAGCCTGCCGCCATCTACTGCGAAAGGCACCAGGCGGTATTCCCACGCCTGTGCGGCGGTGAGCCGTTGGAGTATTTCGGTGGCGATGTGCTCTGTCATGCGTTATGAAAAATAAGGAACCCCGCCAAGGCAAACCCCATGATCCCCACGAGCGGAATGGTCGGGGTGCGGTGAAGAAATGTTTTTATGATCCCCCACCAAAGCAGCCCGGCG
>JAVBRR010000151.1:0-24802 GCA_031547705.1 Rikenellaceae bacterium
GCCCTCGATTTCCTCGACCAGAAGGCCGAGTGGGTCGAGAAAACCCGCGTCCGCCTGGCCGAAAAATACCCGCAGCAGGTGTTGGGAATGCCCTTTTCCACGCGCAGCCACTACCTGCTTCTCCGCCCTTCGGCTACCGAGAAAATCGCGACCAGGATCGCCGGGGAGCAGATCGTGGTGACCTATCCGGCGGAGATGCATTACGCTGACGACCTGGTGCAGCAAGCCATCCGCCGGGGCGCCGTCGAGGCGATGCGCATCGAGGCGCGCGAGATACTTCCCGCCCGTGTCGCACAGCTTGCCGCCGACCACGGATTCACCTACCGCAGCGTCACGCCGCGCAATACCCGCAGCAAATGGGGCAGCTGCTCGCCCCGCAACGATCTTTCGCTGAGCATCCACCTGGTGCGCCTGCCCGACCACCTGATCGACTACATCATCCTGCACGAGCTCTGCCACACCGTGCACAAAAACCACGGTCCCCGCTTCCACGAGTTGCTCGACCGCCATTGCGGTGGCCGCCACGCCGAACTGCGCCGCGAGCTCCGCGGCTGGCACACGCGCTGGTAAAAAATCACCTGTTTTATTTGGAATTCTATTAAATTTATTTTAAATTTGGGTTGTGTTTTCCGCCGCCGGCTTCTTTCACCAACTTAAATTATAAAATTATGAAGAAACAGAACATCACAAAGCTTGTGGTGGCCGCGGGAGTCCTCGCCCTGCTTGCAACCGCCGTTTCCAACGCTTCGGAAGCCACCTCCGACAACACGTCCTCTTCCGCCGTCTTTTCTCACATTCGCTCTACTTACAACATTCCCTCTGACCTGATGTATACCACAACCCATTTCTGGGTAATGAGTATAGGTGGAGATCTATACCGGGTGGGACTTACTGATTTTGGTCAAGAAGACATAGTAGGTGATGTTGTATTTGTTGATCTACCCGCAGTCGATGACACTTTTGAATCTGGAGAAAGTGTTGGATCGATTGAAAGTATTAAATGTGTCATAGATCTCACGGCTGATGGATTCTACGGTACCGTTACTGAAATTAATGAAGCACTTGATGATAGTCCGGGGAATATCAATTCGGATCCTTACGCTAGCTGGATATTTGAGTTTAGGGGCGGAATAGTAAGTTTATTGGATGCTGAAGCATACGGAAATCTGATCGGCAACTACAGACGATAATTTGCAGATACGACAAAACCGAGGCGTCCTGTGCAGGGCGCCTCGGTTTGCATTTTATGGTACATTAAAAACTATTCGTCATCACTTTCGTCGTCGGCAGCGGATGAGCTGCGGCGATCCTCTTCCTCGTCTTCCTCGTCGGCCAGGTCGTCGGCGCCCTTGATGTCGTAGTCGACGTAGCCTTTGTCTTCCTCCTCGTCGAGCTGGCCGTCGATCTTCACGTCGATTTTTACCAGGTAGTTCACCTCTTCGGTTTCGAGCACCACGGCGTAGAAAAAATCGCCCGGGCCGCGATCGATCCGCATCATCGCCTCCGTGAAGCCGTAGGGATACTTGTGTTTCAACTCCTCCTGCAGCTCCAACGACAGGTTGTTGAAGCTGACTATCTTGCGCATTTTAGGTGCTGTATCTTTGGTCATATAGACGCGAAAATTTTGTGCAATGATAACAAAAATTCATTAATCCGTCAACAAATGCAATTTTTCTTACAAATTTGCGGCAAATTTGATACCTTTACCCGTAAATATATTGCAAAAATGAAGAGCGTCCGCGACGAGATAACCGCCCTGCGCGAGGAGATCGACAGGCACAACTACAACTATTACGTACTGAGCGCTCCCACCATAAGCGACTACGATTTCGATGCCAAACTGCGCCGCCTGGCCGACCTCGAAGCCGCCCATCCCGAGTTTGCCGACCCGGCCTCGCCGACCCTGCGCGTGGGCAGCGACCTGACCAAGGAGTTTCGCACCGTCCGCCACGCCTATCCCATGCTTTCGCTCGCCAACACCTATTCCGACGAGGAGTTGCGCGACTTTTGCGAACGCGTCGAACGCGACGCCGGCGGCGGGGTCGAGTACGTGTGCGAGCTGAAGTTCGACGGAACGGCCATCAGCCTGACTTACCAGGACGGCATACTGGTCCAGGCCGTTACGCGCGGCGACGGCACCTTCGGCGACGACGTGACATCCAACGTGCGCACCATCCGCAGCGTGCCCTTGCGCCTGATGGGCAAGGATTGGCCCGCGCATTTCGAGATACGGGGCGAGGTGTTCATGCCCCACGCTTCGTTCGAGCGCCTCAACGCCGAGCGCGAGGACGCCGGCGAGCCGCTCTTCGCCAACCCCCGCAACGCCGCTTCGGGGACGCTGAAACTCCAGGACCCGTCCGTCGTGGCCCGCCGCGGGCTCGACACGTTCCTCTACACGCTGGTGGGCCGGGATCTGCCCTTCAAGACCCACTACGAAAGCCTGGAGCGCGCCCGCGCGTGGGGTTTCAAGGTGTCGGACCGCATGGAGCTGTGCCGCGGGGTGGAGTGCGTCGAAAAGTATATAAAAAAGATCGGGGAACTGCGCGGGTCGCTGCCCTATAACATCGACGGGGTGGTGGTCAAGGTCAACGACTACGCGCTCCAGGAGCGCCTGGGGTACACGGCCAAGGCACCCCGCTGGGCCGTGGCCTACAAGTTCAAGGCCGAGAGCGCCTGCACCGAGCTGCTGTCGGTCGACTTCCAGGTGGGGCGCACGGGGGCCATTACGCCCGTGGCCAACCTGCGGCCGGTGCACTTGGCCGGGACGGTCGTCAAGCGCGCCTCGCTGCACAACGCCGACCAGATCGCCCTGCTCGATATCCGCGTGGGCGACTGGGTGTGGGTCGAAAAGGGTGGGGAGATCATCCCCAAGATCACCGCCGTCGAGCTGTCGAAACGCCCCGCTACCGCCGTGCCGCTGCAATACATCGACCGTTGCCCCGCCTGCGGGACGCCCCTGGTGCGCTACGAGGGCGAGGCCAAGCACTACTGCCCCAACCAGAGCCACTGTCCGCCCCAGATCCGCGGCCGGATCGTGCATTTCATCGGCCGCCGGGCGATGGACATCGAGGGGCTGGGCGAGGAGACGGTGTTGTTGCTCAACGACGCGGGGCTGGTGCGCGACGTGGCCGACCTCTACGCGCTGCGCACCGAACAGCTTGCGGTGCTGCCGCGCCTGGGCGAGAAATCGGCCGCCAACATCATCGCCTCGATCCGCGGCTCGGCCGAAGTGCCTTTCGCCCGGGTGCTCTTTGCGCTGGGGATCCGCTTCGTGGGCGAAACCACGGCCAAGAACATCGCCGCCCATTTCGCCTCGCTCGACGCCGTGGCCCGCGCCTCGCGCGAGGAGTTGATGGAAGCCGACGAGGTGGGCGACCGCATCGCCGACAGCATCCTCGAATATTTCGCCGACCCGGACAACCGGGCCATCATCGAGCGCCTGCGCGCGGCGGGGCTGCAATTCGAGGCCGTGGCGCGCACGACGGTTTCGGAGCGCCTCGCGGGGCTGAGTTTCGTGATTTCGGGCACGTTCGACGGCCTGAGCCGCGACCGCCTCAAAGGGATCATCGAGGAGAACGGGGGCCGCAACCTGGCCGCCGTATCGTCCCATGCCGACTACCTGGTCGCGGGCGACAACATGGGGCCCGCCAAGCGCTCCAAAGCCGAAAAACTGGGTGTGAAGATCATCGGCGCGCCCGAATTCTTTGCGCTGCTCGACGACGCGATGCCGGCGGATCATTCCGAAGAAACGCCTGCCGCACCCGTCCAGGGGAAACTTTTCTGAGAACTTATATTTCCTTTGCTCCGCCTTAGTCGCCCCCGCCCCGCCTCGGGGCGGGCGCGGCGATCCGCAGGATCGCAATTACTTTGCTTGTAATCGGAATTAATGCACGAACCGCATCGTGACGGTCGTGGCGTTGGCCGCGCGATCGAGTACCGTGAGGATCAGGGTGTGCGACGCTCCGGTGGAGGGTGTGCGCTCGGTGAGCGTGTGGGCGATCGTTCCCCGCACGACGTCCTGCTCGAAGAGAATCCACTTGCCGTCGATCGTCCCGTAAAACGAGTCGATCCCCGAAAAGTTGTCCTCTATTTTGAACGACAGTTCTTTCCCCGCACCGAATGGCTGCCCTTCGGCGAACCGGGGCGTGATCCGCGGCGGAATGGAGTCCACCACGGCGGCGTAGTGGCCGAAATTGCGCACCGGGGCCGTGACCGAGCCGTTCTTTATGTCGCTGCCCGCCCACGACATACCCCCCTTGTCGTCGATGTGGGCCAGTACCGTGTGCGGCGAGGAATTGCCGGGCGTTATTTCGATCTTGAAGGACGATTTAAGCGGAATGTCGGGGTTGCCGACCGTGTAGATCGGCGAGGCTAAGGAAACCTTCGTTGCGAGGGTGTCGGGTACCACGCCCTCGGCTTCGCGTATCTTCAGGAAGGTCGATTCGTAGAGTGCCCCCACGGGGATCAGCACCCGCATACTCCCCCGGCGGCAGACGAATTCCGTGTTGTGGGACACCGGGATGCCTTCGGAGGTGGCGTTGGGCGGCGAAAAGCGGTCGTAAGTGACTTTTTCGCCGTTGCCGTTGATGCCGGTGTGGATCTTCATCAACCCCTCGCCCTTGCGCACCAGGTCGAACTCCACGCGCGAGGCGTTGCCCGAGTCGTCCTCCAATTCTATGCGCAGTTTGTGGATCAGCGAGTCGGTGATGTTCACGATCCCCCGGTTCACCATCCGCGGATAGACCTCCAGTTTGTTGCCGCCGGCTACCGCCAGGCGGAAGATCTCGTAGCGCGAATTGCGCTGGAAGGGGTAATACGACACCAGGTCGACCATGCGCGTGTCGGCAAAGGCAAAGTTGGCGAGCCGGTATTCCAGTATCTTCACTCCGTCGAGCGATTCGGTCACGTGGGGAATTCCCATCACGTTGTTGGCCGTGGCGTTGCGCAGGTCGAATGCCTCGACGACAAAGTAACCCTTGCCCCCGATCTCGCACACCAGTTCGTTACGCAGGGTGTAGACCGCCTTCCCTGCGTTGCGCAGGGGTATTTCGCGGGGCTGGCCGTAACGCACCATGTTCATCACCGTGTCGGTTTCGACGAACCACATCCGCGCCACCGTGGGCGGAATGGTGTCCGGGACGTGGTAGCCGGCAGTTTTCAGGGGGTCGGTCGGTCGCCCCGCGCGGTCGCGGATCTCGAAGTGGAGGTGGGGCCCGTAGGATATCCCCGAATTGCCCGAATAACCGATCACATCGCCCTTCCGGACCCGGAACTGGTTCGAATGCAGCTCGGCGTCGAGGGTGTGCTTGCGGGCGTTGTAGCGCTGGTTAGCGGCGTATTGTTCGATGGCGGGGGCGAAGCGGCTCAGGTGGCCGTAGACCGAAACGGTACCGTTGGGGTGGGTGACATACAGCACGCGCCCGTACCCCCTGGGCACGACCCCCACGCGCGACACGTAGCCATCGGCCACGGCGTAGACCTTCAACCCTTCGCGTCCGTCGGTGCGGAAATCCACACCCGAATGGAAATGCCCGGGGCGCATCTCGCCGAAGTTGGACGACAACTGCGGGGCGCCGTCCAGCGGCAGGCGGTAATAGCCCGTCGCCTCCTGCGCCCTGGCGCCGCAGGCTGCCGCCAGTAACAATATGATCAGAAACCTATTCTTCAATGTCGAGAGAGTCGATAGCATCCTTTATTTCGTCGTATCCGTACCCCTGCGACTGGGCGTAGCGGGCCAGCTTGCCGCGCAGGTCCCAGGCCGAGGTGGCTTTGGTTGTTTTCATTTTGCGTTCCAGCAGGGCCCGGAGCCTTCCCTGTTTCGTTTCGGGGGCGGCCTGCTCCATGGCGCAGCCGATCGTCGCGGGATCGATCCCTTTGGCTGCCAGGGCGGCGCGGATCTTGAACGGGCCCCAGCCGCTCAGGCGCAGTTTCTCGTGCACGAAAGCCCCTGCGTAACGCTCGTCGTCGATGAAGCGCTGGCGCACGAGTTCCGCGACCACCGCGTCGTGCTCGGCGATGGGCACCCCCCACTTCCAGAGCAGCCTGCGTGCGTCGCCGCTGCTCTTTTCGGCCTTGCTGCACAGGGCCATCAGCCTCGAGAGGGCTTCCTGGGCGGTTTTATTCCGCTGTTCTACTTTTTGACGCATCGTACCATGCGCGGGTTGTCGTTGAGGTCTTTTTCTACGACGATATCTGTAAATCCGTTATCGGCAAGCAATTGCACGAGTTCGTCGCCCATCGTGCGGTAGATCTCGAAGTAGAGTTTGCCGCCCGACCGCAGCAGCCGCGAGGCCGCGGGAGCGATCGATTTGTAGTATACCAGCGGGTTGTCGTCGGGGACGAAGACCGCGATGATGGGCTCGTAGCCGGTTATGTTGTAATGTATCTGCTCTTTGTCCGAGAGGGGCACGTAGGGAGGGTTCGAAACGATCATGTCGAAACTTCCCGCCCCGAACTTCTTTTCCCACTCCCCGGGCCCGGCCAGGGCGTCGAATTCGACGAATTCCACCTTCGAGCCGTTGAGCGCGCCGTTCTCCCGCGCGATCTTGAGCGCATCGGCCGAAACGTCGATCCCCGTGATCTTCGCTTCGGGGAAATGGCGTTCCAGGGCGATGGCGATGCATCCGCTTCCGGTGCCCACGTCGAGAATCGTGCCGGATTTCGCGCCGGGGTTCTCTGCGGCTATCAGCGACACCAGTTCCTCGGTTTCGGGACGCGGGATGAGCACGCCTTCGCGCACGTTGAACCGGATGTCACAAAACGTCGTGTGTCCCAACACGTACTGCACGGGACGCCATTTCACCAGGCTCTGGATCACATGCGCCAGGTTCACGCCGCTCACATCCACCTCGGCGTCGGGGTCCATCAGGAAGTCGATGCGCTCCAGTCCGAAGAGTTCGCGTGCAACGAGGTAAGCGATCGAATACGCTTCCCGTTGGCCGTAATTGGGGATGATCGGATTGGCCAGGTGACGAAATAATTCACTGCGTGTCATAGCGGTTCAGGTAATTGGCGAACAAAGGTACTATTTAATGTCGAAAAACCATAAATTTGTAACAAATTTCGATTTCAAATGGTTGACAGTGAAGTTTGCGCCCGGTTGCGGGAAATGCTTGGCGGAGAACTGGAAGGCGGTATGAGAACGACGGCGGGGGCTTTCATCCACTCGGGACGGTACTACCGCGAGGCCCTGGCGCTCGGTGCGGACCCCGACCCCCGGATCGCCTTCCGCGCCTCGTGGGGCCTGGAGTGCGCCTATTTCCTCGAGCCGGAAGCTTTTCTTCCCCATGCCGGCGAACTGGTGCGCCGTTTTGCGGCGACCGCAAACCCCAGCGCCCGCCGCCACTACGCCAAGATGCTTTCGGACCTGCTCCGCCGGCGCGGTTACCGCCTCGCGGCAGCCGACACCGAGGCGGTGGTGGAGGTCTGCTTCTCGCTGCTGATCGATGAGCGCACGCTGGTGGCGGTCAAGGTGTGGGTCATGGAGATCCTCGTCGACCTGGCCCCGGCGCACGATTGGATCGCCGACGAACTGCGCCACACGCTGCTGGCGCAGATCCCCGCAGCCTCGCCGGGGCTGGCCAACCACGCACGCAAGGTGCTGCGCAGGCTGGACCGCGCTGCCGGAATCGAAAAATAAAATTACCCCGCTCAGATCGACCGCGTGATGCGCATGGCGCAGAAGTCGGGACCGCACATCGAGCAGTGGTCCGAGCCTTCGTCGCCCACCAGTTCGCGGTGCATGCGGGCCGCGCGTGCGGGATCGAACGAGAGGTTGAACTGGTCGCGCCAGCGGAATTCGTAACGTGCGCGGCTCATGGCCAGGTCGCGGGCGTGGGCGGCGGCGTTCCCGCGCGCCAGGTCGGCGGCGTGGGCGGCGATCTTGAAGGTCACCACCGCCTCGCGTACGTCGTCGCGGTTGGGCAGGGCGAGGTGCTCCTTGGTGGTCACATAGCAGAGCATCGAAGCCCCCTGCGAGGCGATCACGGCGCCCCCGATGGCGGCGGTGATGTGGTCGTAACCGGCGCCGATGTCGGTCACCAGGGGCCCCAGGGTGTAGAACGGGGCGCCGTCGCAAAGCTCCTCCTCGCGCACGGCGTTCTCGGCGATCTTGTCCATCGGTACATGGCCGGGACCTTCGATGATCACCTGCACGTCGTGGCTGCGGGCGATGCGGGTCAGCTCGCCCAGCGCGGCCAGCTCGCCCATCTGGGCCGCGTCGTTGGCGTCGGCGATCGAGCCCGGGCGCAGGCCGTCGCCCAGCGAAACGGCCACGTCGTAACGCGCCAGCAATTCGCATATCTCGTCGAAATGGGTGTAGAGGAAATTCTCCTGCCCCGTGATGCTCATCCACTTGGCCAGGATCGACCCGCCGCGCGACACGATCCCCGTGGTACGCCGGCGCGCCAGGGGCAGGTGTTCGGCCAGCAATCCGGCGTGGATGGTGAAGTAGTCGACCCCCTGCTCGGCCTGCTCGACGAGCACCTCGCGGTAGAGCTCCCACGACAGGTTTTCGACCCGCCCGCCCGCGCGTTCCAGCGCCTGGTACATCGGCACCGTCCCCAGCGGCACGGGCATGTTGCGCAGGATGGTTTCGCGGATGGTGGCGATATCGCCGCCGGTCGAGAGGTCCATCACCGTGTCCGAGCCCCAGCGCACGGCCCAGAGCGCCTTTTCGAGCTCGGCTGCGGCGTCGGCGTCGAGCGCCGAGGCGCCGATGTTGGCGTTGATCTTCACCCGGTAGCCCCGGCCGATGACCATCGGTTCGGCCTCGGGGTGGCGGCGGTTGGCGGGGATCGCGGCGCGTCCGGCGGCGATGTCGCGCATTACTTGTTGGGGCGTAACACCCGCGTAACCTGCGTTTTCGCGAATGGCGGCGTATTCCATTTCGGGGGTGACGATCCCGCGGCGGGCGTACCACATCTGGGGGTGGAACTCCTCGCCTGTTTGCCGCCATCCCTCGCGCAGGCGGGGTAGGCCCGCGGCGATGTTGTGGACGTAAGCGGGGTCGGTATAGGGGCCGGTGGTGTCGTAGAGGGCGATCTCCTCTCCGTTCGCGAGCGCAACCGTGCGCATCGCCACGTCGATCGGGTGAAGCTCGCCGCGCGTGTGCGTTTTGCGCGAACCGTACTGCGCCAGGTCAAAAACCGTATAATCCATAGTCGTTCGTTTTGGGGCGACCACGGGGTGCGGCTATTCGCTGTTCTACAATATGTTGCGTTGAAAATTTCCCTACGACGGCATGATCCGACAGGTTCAACGGGTTTGATCTCAGCCCCACCGGCGGCGGGACACCCCACTAAGACGGGGCAAAGATACGCAATTTTTGAAGAATTGCCGTTTGTTCACAACCGAGGTCGCCGAAGGCGGGCGAGCTCACGGAGCAGAGCGACGTAAACCGCCGCGCCCGTACAACCGGATGGGCGCGGTCGTTTCTCCGGGGATGCGGCATCTGCCGTATTTCAGCCAGTTGTAACAGATAAAGGGGTAGGTCTTTACGATGCGATGAACCACCCAGTCGGGCAATTCGACCCTGGGGTCTTCGGTTATCTTTATTTCCAGCAGGTCGTCGCACTTCAGGCCTGTGTTGTCGAGAAAATCCTCGAAGTCGATCTGGAGGACGTACTCGAAAACATAGCAGAAACGGTCGTAGGGGCCCATGCATCGGGGATCGTAAGAAGGCATCGCGGTAGATTTTCGTTTCGCCGACCCCGCGCGGAGATTTTAATAAAAAAAGCGTGGGGCCATTACTCGTCCAACCATAAGGCTCCTGGAGGGGCCCGGCCCTGTAACGAGAACGACCCACACGCAAAAGCGTGAGGCGTTCACAATTACAGGGCCCAATTTTGAATTTCTCCAGGATTCTATGGTTGGGCTAATAAACACTCTTTGCCGAATCCAACCGGATCGACACTGCAAATATAATAAAAAATCTAATACATAACCCTCCGCAACGACAAAACCCGGACACGTGAGCGCCCGGGTTTTGCAGTTTGAGGAAATCGCGGCGGTTACGCCAGCACTTTCACCACGGCTTTCTTGACGTTGCCTTCGCCGATCAGGGGCGCGTGGCCGTCCGAAGGGAAGAAGATGCCGAACTGGCCGGGGCTGAGGGTGACGTAGGTCGTGGATTTGTCGTTGAAGTGCTGGATATCCTTCTCCACCGACATTTCGCCCTTGGGCGAAGTGCACGCCTCGCGCGCCTTCCAGCCGATGGTTTCCTGGCCTTCGACCACGATCTGGATGTCGATGTATTTGTCGTGCACCTCGAGCGAGGCGGCCTCCGGCGTTTTCAGGACGCGCTCCTGGATCATGAAGAACAGGTCGTCGCCGTCGATCTCGTACCGTCCTTCGGAAAGCGAGGCGAGGTCGAGTTTGGCCAGGTGTGCGAAGGCTTTCTGGAGCCTGGGGTTCAGTGCGTTGTAGAGCGCCGAGTTTTTCAGTGTGTCGAGTACCATATTTTTAGGTTTTAGTAGTTGCTTTGACAAAAGTAATAAAATTTCGCCTCCTAATTCTGCCGTTTCACCTTTTTTGGCTTACGGATTTCTGATTTTTATTGTACTTTGCAGGGTTTTTACGAATTAACCCAAATGAAGAACTCCTTGAAAACGATCCTTTGGATCGCCATCCCCGTAGCCGCCATAGGCTCGGTATTGCTTTATAACCAATTGAGCCGCAAACCCGACGCCCCCGCCGAAGCCCCCAAGGGCGGCGGCAAGCGTTCGGACAGGACGATCCCCGTGAGCGTCTACGTGGCGGATTACATGCGCATCGAAGAGGGTATCCGGATGATCGGGACGCTGCTGCCCAACGAAGAGGTCGATATCGCCAGCGAGGTGAACGGCAAGGTCGAGCAGATCAGCTTCACCGAGGGGGCCCCGGTGCGGAAAGGCAGCGTGTTGGTGAAGGTCAACGACGACGACCTGCAGTCGCAGCTGCGGCGCGCCATTTTCCAGCGCAACCTGCTGAAAGATAAACTGGACCGCAACCGCATCCTGCTCGATAAGGACGCCATCAGCCGCGAGGCCTTCGACCAGATCGAAACGGACTACAACATGATCGAGGCCGACATCCAACTGCTGAACGTGCGCATCGACAAGACCGAGATCAAGGCTCCGTTCGACGGGGCGGTGGGCGTGCGCTACGTCAGCCCCGGGGGTTACATCCAGCCCGGCTCGCAGATCGCCCGCCTGGTGGACTATTCGAAGCTCAAGGTGGAATTCGCCGTCCCCGAGAAATATTTCCAGAGTGTCCGCGTGGGCGCACCTGTCAGTTTCACCGTCGAGGGCAGCGCCGCCACCTACACCGCTCCCATCTACGTGATCGACCCGAGGATCGACATCCAGACCCGCACGATGACCGTGCGCGCCCTCTACGAGAACCGCGGCATGAAGCTCCTGCCGGGGATGTCGGCCATGGTGAGCGTGGGCCAGAAGGTGGGCGAGTCGATCCAGATCCCCTCGCAGGCCGTGGTGCCCGATGCCGACCACATGAGCGTGTGGGTGGTGCGCGGCGGACGGGCCGAGATGATCCCCGTGGTGACGGGACAACGCACCGAGGAGCGCGTCGAAGTGGTGCGCGGGCTCAAATCCGGCGACTCGGTGGTGGTCACGGGCCTGTTGCAGGTGCGCGACGGAGCGCTGCTGCAGATAAATAATTAAGAATAGTTACCGTAAGTTGTAAATCGTATACCAGTGAGCGTATCTTCCCTGTTTATCAAACGCCCCGTGCTGTCCACGGTGTTGAGCCTGCTGATCGTGATCATCGGATTCATCGGGTTTACCTACCTGGGCGTGCGGGACTACCCGAGCGTCGACCCGCCGGTGATCTCGGTGCGCACATCGTTTTCGGGCGCCAACGCCGACGTGATCGAAACCCAGATCACCGAGCCCCTGGAGGAGGCCATCAACGGCATCCCGGGCATCCGCTCGATCACCAGCGTGAGCAGCGACGGCAACAGTTACATCACCGTTGAGTTCAACATCGAGATCGACCTCGAAACGGCCGCCAACGACGTGCGCAACAAGGTTTCGGAGGCCCTGCGCCGCCTGCCTGCCGATGCCGACCCCCCGGCGGTGTCGAAAGCCGACGCCGATGCCCAGCCCATCTACAGCGTCACGCTCGAAAGCAACAGCCGTTCGCTGGTCGACCTGAGCGAATACGCCGAGGTGAACTTCAAGGAGCGCCTGCAGACCGTGACGGGGGTTTCGTCGGTCGACGTGCGCGGTTCGCGCCGCATGTCGATCCGCATGAAGATGGACCCGATGCTGCTGGCCGCCTACGGCCTCACGCCGATGGACGTCCGCGACGCCGTGACGCGCGAGAACATCGAGCTCCCCTCGGGACGCATCGAGGGCGCCAACACCGAACTGACTATCCGTACGATGGGGCGCCTGCGCACGATCGACGACTTCAACGACCTGATCATCTCGCAGAAAGAGGGGCGCATCGTGCGCTTCTCGGACGTGGGGACCGCCGTGGTCGAGGCGCTCAGCACGCGCTCGATCCTCAAACGCAACGGGGTGACGATGGTATCGTGTATGATCGTCCCGCAACCCGGGGCCAACTACATCAACATCGTCGACAACGCCAAAAAGGCGATCGAGCAGATCAAAAAGGACCTGCCCGACGACCTGGTGATCCGCACCGGGTTCGACAACACGGTCTACATCCGCCAGTCGATCAAAGAGGTGCAGACGACCATCTACGAGGCTTTCTTCCTGGTGGTGCTGATCATTTTCCTGTTCCTGCGCAACTGGCGCACGACACTTATTCCGGTGGTGGCGATCCCCATTTCGCTGATCGGGGCTTTCTTTATCATGTACCTGTGCGGTTTCACGATCAACATCCTCACGCTGCTGGCCGTGGTACTCTCGATCGGGCTGGTGGTCGACGACGCCATTGTGGTGATGGAGAACATCTACTCCAAGATCGAGCAGGGCATGAGCCCCATCGAGGCGGGGATAAAAGGTACGGACGAAATTTTCTTCGCCGTGGTGTCGACCACGGTGACCCTGGTGGCGGTGTTCTTCCCGATCGTCTTCCTGCAGGGGGTCACGGGGCGGCTGTTCCGCGAATTCAGCCTGGTGATCGCCGGGGCGGTGCTGATCTCGGCCTTCGTGGCTTTGACCTTCACCCCGATGCTCTCCACGAAACTCCTGCGCCCGGCCACCACGAGCGGCAAGCTTTACCGCGTGACCGAACCTTTCTTCACGGGGATGATCGCCTGGTACCGCGGCGCGCTGCAAACCTTCCTGAAACGGCGCTACTGGGCCGTTATCGTGCTGCTGCTGTCGTTGGGGGGCATCTGGTGGCTGTGGACGAGCATCCCGGCCGAAATGGCCCCGCTCGAGGACCGCTCGATGTTCACCGTGTCGTCCACCGCCCCCGAAGGGTCGTCCTACGACTACACGCTGGCCTACTCCGACCAGATCTCGGCGGTGATCGACCAACAGGTCCCCGAGCAGGTGCCCGACGGCCACCTCGAGATGGTGGGGTTCCGCGGCAACGCCAACAGCGCCTATTTCAACGTCATGCTGGTCGATGCCGACCAGCGCGAACGCACCCAGCAGGAGATCGTCGACGAGCTCACGCCCGTGATGGCCAGGATGACCGGCGCCAAGACCATCGTTTCGCAGCTGGCGACCTTCGAGTCGCGCGGCGGGGGGCTGCCGGTGCGCTACGTGATCCAGGGGCGCAACCTCGACGACATGCGCGAGATCCTGCCCAAGTTCATGAACGAAGTGGCGCAGAGCCCCGTCTTCTCGGCCTCGGACCAGAACCTGCGCTTCACCAAGCCCGAGCTGACGGTGAACATCGACCGCGACCGCGCTTCTGCCCTGGGGGTGACGGTGCAGAACATCGCCCAGACCCTGCAGCTGGCCATGAGCGAGCAACGCATAGGCTACTACGTGCTCAACGGCAAACAATACCAGATACTGAGCATGTTCGACCGCCCGAACCGCAGCATGCCCACCGACCTGTCGAACGTCTACGTGCGCAACAACAAGGGCGAGTTGATCCAGCTGGACAACCTGGTGACGCTGCGCGAGAGCAGCACCCCGCCGCGCCTGTACCGCTACAACCGTTTCGTTTCGGCCACCGTTTCGGCCGGCCTGACCAAGGGCAAGACCCTGGGCGACGGCATCGCCGAGATGGACCGCATCGCCGACCGCGTGTTGGACGACCGCTTCAGCACGGCCCTCACGGGTACCTCGCGCGACTTCGTCGAAAGTTCGTCGAGCCTGGTATTCGCCTTCGCGCTGGCGCTGGTGCTGATCTACCTGGTGCTGTCGGCGCAGTTCGAGAGCTTCCGCGACCCGCTGATCATCATGCTCACGGTGCCCCTGGCGCTGATCGGGGCGCTGCTGTCGATGTGGGTCTTCTCGCAGACGATGAACATCTTCAGCCAGATCGGTCTCATCATGCTCATCGGGCTGGTGACCAAGAACGGGATCCTGATCGTCGAGTTCGCCAACCAGCGCAAAACCGACGGGCTGGGCGTGCGCGAAGCCATTGTCGACGCTTCTGCCTCGCGCCTGCGCCCGATCCTGATGACCAGCCTGTCGACCGTGCTGGGTATCCTGCCGATGGCGCTGGCCACGGGTGCGGGGGCCGAGAGCCGCGTGTCGATGGGGATCGCCGTGGTGGGCGGGTTGATCGTCGCCACGTTCTTCACGCTTTTCGTGATCCCGGCGATCTACACCTACCTCACGGCGGGCAGGAAGAGTGACCAAACAGATACTATTTCCGAAAATGAATAAACGTCTTTTTATAACCATCCTGCTGTGCGCGGCCGCCGCGGGCGTTTCGGCCCAGCCGGCCCTGTCGCTCGACGAGGCGCTGTCGCAGGGGCTGGAGTCGAACTACGGCATCAAGATCGCCCGCGGCCAGGCTCGGATCGCCACCAACAACCACACGTCTTACCCGTTCCTGCCCTCACTGGGCGCCACCCTGCGCCAGAACCAGGAGATCAACGACTCGCGCTCGGACTCGGGCGAGGGGACGGTCAAACGCGACTACACCTACAACACCTACAACGCCGACGCCACGCTGAAATGGCGCCTTTTCGACGGGATGGCCATGTTCGCCGACTACGCCACCACGCGCCAGCTGATGCAGGAGGGCGAGTTGCAGTTGCGCGACCGCATCGAGTCGCTGGTGGCCGACGTGAGCAGCCGCTACTACGACATCGTCACCCAGGCCCACCGCCTGAACGCCTCGAAGCTCTACCTCGAAATCTCGACCCTGCGCTACAACCAGGCGCTCGAAAAATACCTGCTCCAGACGATCTCGGGCCTCGAAATGAAACAGGCCAAGATCGACTTCAACGCCGACAGTTCGCGCCTGGTGCAGCAGCAGGAGGTGTTGCGCAACGCCTACATCGCCCTCTACGAGGCGATCAACCTGCCGCTCGACTCGCGTTTCGAGCTGAGCGACTCGGTGGCGCCGGGCCCGCGGCTCGAGCTGGCCACCCTGAAAGCGAGCGCCGCGCGCAACAACACCTCGATCCTGCTGGCGGCCAGCGGGGTGAAGGTTTCCGAGCTGGCCATCCGCACGGCGCAGGCCATGCGCTACCCGTCGTTGGATTTCACCTCGACCTACCGCTTCAACCGCTCGGACGAACGCCAGACCACCAAATTCTCGCAGGTCGCCGGGCCCACCTGGGGTTTCACCCTCTCGGGGACGTTGTTCAACGGGGGCGACGTGAACCGCCGCATCCGCAACGCGCGCATCGAGGCCGACAACAGCACCCTGACCGCCGACCAGGTGAGGCTGGCCGTCGAGAGCGCCATCGACCGCGAGTGGAACACCTACCAGAAAAACTTCCTGATGATCGACTTCGAGGCCGAGTCGGCCGACGTGGCGCTGGCCAACGTCCAGGCGGCCATGGAGATGAACCGCCTGGGGACGATCTCGGGCGTTGAATTCCGCGAGATACAGCGCAGCTACCTCGAGGCGGTCGAGCGCAAACTCAGCGCCCTCTACCAGGCCAAACTCTCGGAGATCAACCTGCTTTACCTGGCCGGCATGATGGTGGGGCAATAGATAATTTTTCGAAAAATTTGGTGCGAATCGAAAAATGTTCTACTTTTGTAGTCCGAATTGACCCATGGTGTAATGGCAACACTGCAGATTCTGGTTCTGCCTTTCTTGGTTCGAGTCCAGGTGGGTCAACAAAGCGGAAGAGTTTATAGCTCTTCCGCTTTCTTTTTTGGCTCTGCCTGAGTCGCGCCCGTCCCGCCCCCCCTCGGGGCGGGCGCGGCGGTTTCTACGAAACCGCAATTACTTTATAATATTTTTTTCTATCTTTGCCGTGTCATCCCCCGGGATGACGGACATATTGATGACAGTGTTGGCTGTTTTTCACCAGCAAAATCTGACATTTACACAGCTCCGAAAAAGCAAACTACTTCATCATCTTGTACGCTTGTTGTTTAGCAATGCGTATAGGTGTGGGGTATAAGTTTTGTTCTATCGGAGCAAAGGGTGTCAGATCCCTGCGGGTGGATAGACGAACATCCCCACACTCTGGTTTTACGGGGTGCGGGTTTGTGGTACAGGATTTGAATAACCGATAAAATACGTACCTTTGCAAATTGCCGTTTTGCCGGAACCCTGCCGGAGCGAAACGACCCCGGGAACACAATGAGAGAATTTCTGATACGCGTAACGTGTGATTACCCCCAGTGGTGGAGGTACAACCTCTATATGATCGCCGTGGCCTTCGACGAAAAAGGCGAGCGGATCGACTACCACAGCTTCACCGACCGCGTCTACGAACCTTCCGAGGACCTCACGCGCCAGCGCCCCGCCGACTACCCCTCGCCGCGCATCGCCGAAATACGGACCTCCCCGTGCGACCACTGCGAATTCTATTTCTACGCCGTGGCCAACACCTTCCCCGCCTCGCCCGTCATCCGCGACTCGCCGCCCTTCGAGGCCACGCTCGAAATCTCGTCCGGCGACGAAATCCTCGAGCGCAAGACGCTCGAAGTCAACCAGTGGGGCGGATGCACCCTGGTGGCATACCCGATAGGAAACTAAACCAAACGACAATATTATTATGAAGAAAATCGCAACCCTCTGCATCCTGGCCGCCGCGCTCTGGTCCTGCTCCACCCTGAGCCAGAACGTCGACAGCACCTCACTGCTCCAGGCCGCCGGAACCGCCACCCAGGCCCTGATGATCTCCGATGCCGACGTGGCCGAAATGGCGCGCGCAGCCGTGGCCGAGCTCGACGCCCAGAACAAGATCGCCCCCGCCAACGACGCCCTCACCGTACGCCTCAACAAGATCATGGGCAAGCACACCACCGAGGACGGCCTGACGCTCAACTACAAAGTCTACAAAACCACCGAAGTCAACGCCTTCGCCTGCGCCGACGGCAGCATCCGCGTCTACGAAGGGCTGATGAAGCTCATGACCGACGACGAGATCCGCGCCGTGCTGGGCCACGAGATCGGCCACGTGCGCAACGCCGACACCCGAAACGCCATGAAGAACGCCTACCTCGGCATCGCCGCCCGCACCGCCATCGGGGCCACCAACACCACCATCGGCGCCCTCTCTCGCTCGCAACTGGGCGAACTGGCCACCTCCCTCTCGCAGTCGCAATACTCCCAGAAACAGGAGTATGCCGCCGACGACTACGCCCTGGCATTCCTCGTGCGCAACGGCTACAACAAATATTCGATGTACAACGCCCTCAACAAACTGCTCACCCTCTCGGCAGGCGCCACCTCCGACCAGGTGTCGGCGCTCTTCTCCTCGCACCCCGACACCCAGGCCCGCGCCACACGCGCCAAACAGGCCGCCGACAACGTAAAATAGGACATATTACCCGAATTATTTTTTCCCGCCGAACGGCCGGGCGATGGCGTGCAGTATCCGTTTGATCGTCCAGTGGGGATCGAGGCCGCGGCCCAGGAGCACGCCGCCGCAGAACAGGTCGGCCTTCCATCCGCGCAGGTTGGCGTAACACTCGGCCACATAGGCCGTTTCGGCGCTGCTAAGTCCCATCCGCCGGAACTCCTTGGCGCAGGCTTTGCGCGAAAGCCGCCCGAATTGTATCCGGTTGATATCGATGATCGAGAAGCGGTATGCGTCCCCTTCGCGGCGGAAGAAGATGTTGCCGGGGTTGTAGTCGTTGTGGCGGATGCCCTTGGTGTGCAGCATGACGGTAAAGCGGGCGAATTCCGCGAGTACTTTTTCCCGCTCGGCACCCGGCCAGTCCTGTATCGAACTGAGCATGGGGTCGTCGACAAACCGGCTGATGTAGTAGCCCGTGTGGTAGAAACCGTATTTGCGCACCTCGATGTAGGCCACCCGGTCGGCCGTGTCCACCCCCATCTCCCGCAGGCGTCCGGCGAATTTGTACGAACGGCGCGGTTTGCTCCACCTCAGCCCCGAATAGACCACCTGGTTGATACGCGTGGGCCTTTTGTAGCGTTTCACGACCAGGACGGTGCCGTCTTCGGCCACGATCTTCTCGACCGTGTTGCGCTCCCGGCGGAATGTTTCGGCACAGGAGTACCCTCCCTCGGGGATGCTGCGGATCAGCGTTTCGAGGTGGGCGTATGCGGGATCGAGCCTGATTTTCATGTAACGCTAAACATTAATAATGAACGAGCGTTCAAATATAGGAAAACTTTGATTGCTTGTATCGAAAATAGCCGAAAACATGCAAAAAAAGGTCAGATGATCCGCAGGAATTCCGAAATAACGAACCCCAGGTAGTTGCCCACGGCGTAGCCGATGATCCCCACGCTCAGTCCGGGCAGGATCACATCCTTGTTCTTCATCGTGGCGGCCATCATGGGCACGAAAGGGGCCGAGTTGATCAGCGCCACCGACGAGATGACCATCGTGTCGGCGTCGACCCTGAACAGTTTCGACAGCAGCGTCTGGATCGTCAGCGAAACGAAGATGGCGAAGACGATGTAGACCAGCAGGTAGATCCCGTTGCGCAGGTCGAGGTTCGAGAGGTTGGCCATCGAAGCCACCACCACGCTGAAGACATAAACCAGGTACATCCCCGCGTCGTAGCTCTTCTCGAGCCTGCGCACCGGACGGACGAACGACGCGGCGATCCCCAGCGTAGTGAGCGAGAGGATGATCACGACCATAAAATACTTCTCGTCGACCAGCATCGCCGCCCCCGCCGAAATACCGAAAATCACCAGCGACAACCCGAGCGCCTTGGCGATCGAGACGAGGTATTTCTTTTGGAAAATCCCGCGGTAGGGGTCTTCTTCGAGGTATGCCTCGTGTCCCGAAGCACCGGCCCCCGAACCGGTAGCGGCAGTCGCGGGCAGGAAACGGCGGAACATCCGGATACCGACGCTCATCAGGAAAACCATGTAGAGGAAGCTGACGATCATGTCGTAGGAATTCAGCAGGATGTAGGTCTCCTCGCGCACCCCGAGCATCAGCTTGAGCGCGGCCAGGTTGGGCGTGCCGCCCGTGTAGACGCCCGTGAGCATCCCGCCGATCTTGTAGCCTTCCGGACCCAGTCCTTCGCGGAAGATCAGGAATCCCGCGATCACGGCGACAACGACGCCCACCACCCCGCACATC
Organism: Rikenellaceae bacterium; assembly: GCA_031547705.1. Classification (GTDB taxonomy): domain Bacteria; phylum Bacteroidota; class Bacteroidia; order Bacteroidales; family Rikenellaceae; genus JAVBMJ01. The sequence continues at coordinate 19,580 of JAVBRR010000151.1, forward strand.
AGCGTGGTGAGCAGGCTGCGCCACGAAAACCGCGCGAAGTCCGAGTTGAACAGCAGCATCGGGATGGCCAGGGGAATCATCGCCGAGGAGAGTATTTCCTGTAATTTGTATGCCGAGCCGGGCATCAGGGGCAGGTTCCCCACGACGATCCCCAGCGCGTAGAGCACCAGCACGGGGCCGATGCGGCCGAAGAAGGGCACCTTGCGGCACAGCTGGATCACGGCTGCCGGGACCAGCAGGTAGAAGAGTGCGAGCAGGACCACTACCGCCGGAATGATTTAGAGAATTCCTTCAATTCCGCCCTGCGCTGCGCGTCGAGCGAGTGCCAGCGCACTCCCTGGATAGCGCCTTCCAGCGCATTGAGTTTGCTGGTGCACGCCTCCGGGTCGAGCGTCCGCAGGCGTATAAAGGCCGCCTCGCTGCCCGCGTCGCGCAGTTGCTGCGGGGTTTCGATCCCCACGGCGGTCAATTGTTCTTCCAACACCCGGCCTATGTTGGGCATATCCGATAATTTTTCCATACTATATTTTTTATTTTTTATAGCGGTAATGCCCGATGATGCGGTGGGCGAACAGGCAATCTTCCACCACCTGCCCGCCGCCGATGTTGTGGATCACCAGGGGGTGTTCGGCGCTCGACTTGCGCGCCGCGACCAGCCCGATGTGTGTCACGCCCCCGCCCAGGTTCCAGCACACGATATCCCCGGGGGCGTACTCTTCGGGACGGGTCGATTTTTCGAGCACCTGCCCGCGACGCGAAAAAAAAGTCATCAGGTTGGGCACGCGGCGGTGGTCGATGTTGCGGTCGGTGGACCGCAGCCCCCAGTTCCGGGGATAGAGGTCGAAATGGGCCTTCATGTCCTCGTGTACTTCGCGCTGGAGGTCGATGCCCACCTTGCGGTAGGCGCGCACCACCACGTCGGTGCACACCCCGCGGTCGCGGGGCAGGTCGCCGCCGGGGTAGGGGATGGTGTAGTAGGCGGGATCGTAAGTGACCCGGTACGAGGTAAGCGTGAGTGCCGAGTCGGCCAGGCGGCGGTAGAACCCCTCCTGCCCCTGCGCCGCCACGGCAGCCAGCAAAAACACCAGCGTCAGAAATCTTCCCATACCCTACAAAGATACAAAAAAACAGACGCAACAAAAAAAGCCGAAGCACGATGGGGCGGCTCCGGCTCTCGCCAAAATGGCTATCACTAAAAACTACACCTTTCACATATCTAGCCCGTTTTCATTTTGCGGTTGCAGAATCGCTCGCATTGCATTGGAATGTCGTAGCCGAGCATGGCGCCCAGCATGAAATCCTCTTCGGGAGAGAGGCGGTTGAGGGGTTTGTGGATGAAACTTCCGATCGCATCCAGGCAGGCCTGCTTGCCGAAATAGAGGTTGACCTTGCCTTGGCCGCTCACCTCCTGCAGCCGGTGGCCGATGCCCTGGTTGTTGAGCCGCTCTATCACGATCTTGGCGCATGTGTGGCACATCGTACACAACACCAGGCTGCGGATTCCTTTTTTGAATTCGTAGATGTGGTGCATCACCATGCGGATCTCTCCGAAACGGGTGTAATCTTCGGCGCTCATCCGATTGCTTTTATCCATTGGTCGATCCTTGCGGCGGTCGCTCCCGCGTCGTTGTCCTGATCTGCGGCGAGCCCGATCACACGGTCGCCGTCGAACGCCCGTGAATCCTTCACCGGATACCCTGCGGCGGGGTAGGCGCCCGTGAAGGTGCATCCGCTGCCGGCGAGCCCTTCACGGATCAGCCCCAGGGCGTCGCAGAAGGTGTCGGGATAGGATTCCGCATCGCCGCATCCGAACAGCGCCACACGCTTGCCCGCCAGGTCGCATTTCTTGAGTTGGTCGAGGAAATCGTACCAGTCGTCCTGCAGTTCGCCGTCGCCCCAGGTCGAGGAGCCGAGCAGCAGCAGGTCGTAACCGGCGCTCTTTCCGGCCGGCGTATCGGCCACATTATACAGGTCGGAGGAGGGGACCCCCAGTTTTTCGGCTATCCGGCGGGCCAGGGCTTCGGTTGTTCCCGTGGTGCTACCGTAGAAGATTGCGGTCATGGTCGTATGTGTTTTATTTTCGACAAAGGTAGGGGCGCCCTGCGATTACCGAAATACCGATAAGTAGTGAATAAGTCCCCGTACGGTACTAAAAAATCCCCGTGCGGGATACAATTTCGTGGAAAAACCCGTACTTTTGGGGAGATAAACGTGAAAAGATATGAGTGAGATCAAAAAATTGGGATTACTTGCCGGTAGCGGCAAGATGCCTGTGCGGATCATCGAGAGTTGCCGCGCACGCGGGATCGAGGTGTGTGTCGTGGGGCTCGAACCTTTTGCCGTCGAGGCGGATTTCGAAACCCTGCCCCACACGATGGCCCGGATGGGCGAGGTGGGCAAGATACTCAAGTGGCTGCGCGACCACGATGTGGTCGATATCGTGATGGCCGGCGGCATCAAGCGCCCGTCGCTCAAGGAGTTGATCCCCGACTGGGAGGGCACCAAGATAATCGCCAGGCTGGCCATGAAAAAACTGGGCGACGACGGGCTTTTCCGGGCCGTGATCGGAGAGTTGGAGTCGCGCGGTTTCCGTGTCCGCGGCATCGAGGAGGTGGTCCCCGAGATGATGTTCCACAAGGGGGTCTACGGCAAGGTCAAACCTTCGTCGGAAGATATGGACGACATCCGCCGCGGCATCGAGGTGGCCAAGGCGCTCGGTGCGGTCGACGTGGGCCAGGCCGTTGTGGTACAGGAGGGTATGGTGCTGGCGGTCGAGGCGGTCGAGGGGACCGATATGATGCTTTCGCGCGCCGCCACGGTCAAGAAACAGGGCAAGGCCCCCATCATGGTGAAGATCAAAAAACCGGGACAGGACACGCGCACCGACATGCCCGCCATGGGGATCCAGACCATCGAGCAACTCAAAAAATACGGCATGGGCGGTATCGCCGTCGAATCGGGAGGGATCCTGGTGATCGAGCAGGAGGAAGCGATCCGCCTGGCCGACGAGTCGGGTATTTTCGTCATCGGCGTCGAGGTGGAGTAGGCGGGTTAGATGCAAAATCATTAATTTTCATATATGAAGATCTACCTTGTTGCCGGCGAACCGTCGGGCGATCTGCTCGCCTCGGGATTGATGGCTGCGCTGCTCGAAGCCGATCCGCAGACCGAATTCCGGGGTGTGGGCGGCGAGAGCATGGCGGCGCTGGGGCTGCGGAGCCTGTTCGACATCGCCGAGATCTCGGTGATGGGGATCTTCGAGGTGATCCCGCGCCTACTGGTGATTAACAGGCTTATCAAACAAACTATCAGCGATATAGAACAATGGCAGCCCGATGTGGTGGTGACGGTCGACAGCTGGGGATTCGTGAGCTCGCTGGTGGGCCGGCTGCGCAAGGATGGGGTTAAAACGCCTGTGGTGCATTATGTTGCGCCCCAGGTGTGGGCGTGGAAAAAGGGCCGCGCGCGCAACGTCGCCCGCCTCGTCGACCGCCTGATGACGCTCATGCCCCACGAGGGACGCTATTTCGAAAAATACGGCCTGCGCTGCGATTTCGTGGGGCACCCGGTCATCGAGCGGATGTCGTCCGTGGTGCCTGACGGCGAAGGATTCCGCCGCCGGCACGATATTGCCCCCGGTGCGCGGGTGATCTGCGTGTTGCCCGGCAGCCGCCGCGGCGAGATCGACAGGCTGGTGCCGGTGTTCCGCGAGTCGTTGGCGACGATCCGCCGCGAGTGGGGCGATTTCGTGGCGGTTGTGCCCACGGTCGCCGCCCAGGAGGAGGCCGTACGCGAGGCTTTTGCCGGGGCCGAGTTCCCGGTGCGCGTGGTCACGGGGGCCGACGAGCGGTACAATGCTTTTAGTATAAGCGAAATAGCGCTGGCTGCTTCCGGTACCGTCTCCCTGGAACTGACCGCGCTGGGCGTGCCCCACCTGATCGCCTACAAGTTCAACGCGCTGACCACCCTGGCCGCCAAGGTGTTTGTCAGGATCCCCTTTGCGAACCTGATCAACATACTCTCTCAGCGCGAGATCATTCCCGAGTTCGTGCTCTACGAGTGCCGTCCCGACCGGATCGCCGCCAGTGCCCTCGGGTTGCTCTGCTCGCCCGAAGCCGCCCGCCAGCAGGTTGCCGCCGCCCGCGAGGTGCTCGCCACGCTGCGCCTGCCCGACGTCCTGCCCTCGCAGCGCGCCGCACAGGTGGTGCTCGAAGAGGCTGGACAGAAATAAATTTACTATCTTTGTCCCGTACGAATTCGTAAACCAATGAGGATCCAGGTAAAATAGTCGCATCCGTTTCGCTCCCGCCCGGGAGCGCGCAAAGACAATTTTCTCAATCGTTCCGGTCCGGCAGGCCGGGAAAATACCTGGATTAAAATGAATTACATACTTGTCAACGAAGCCTCGTGGCTTCTTCCCGATCGCGAATTTTTGTTCCGCAACGTAAGTTTTTCCGTGGGCCGCGGCGAGAAAATGGCGCTGGTCGGCGACAACGGCTCGGGCAAGTCGACCCTGCTGCGCATCCTGGCCGGTGAACTGCGATCCGCCTCGGGCGAGGTGGCCCTGGCGTCGGCACCTTATTACATCCCCCAGCATTTCGGGCAATACGACCACACGACCGTCGCCGGTGCCCTGGGCATCGGGGCGAAGCTGCAGGCCCTGCACGCCATCCTCGGCGGCGACGTTTCGCCGGAACATTACAACGTCCTGGGCGACGACTGGGCTATCGAGGAACGCGCCCTGGCGGCGTTGGCCGCGTGGGACCTGGAGGGTTTCGCCCTCGACCGGGCGATGTCGTCGCTGAGCGGGGGCGAGAAGACGCGGGTTTTCCTGGCGGGTGCGGCGTTGCACGATCCGCAGATCGTCCTGCTCGACGAGCCTTCGAACCACCTCGACACCGACGCCCGCGAACGCCTCTACGCCTGGGTGCGCGACAGTCGCGCGGCGATGGTGGTCGTCAGCCACGACCGCACGCTGCTCAACCTGCTCGACACCACCTGCGAGCTGACCCCGGCGGGGCTTGTCGCCTACGGGGGCAATTACGATTTCTACGAGCAGCAGCGCGATGCCCGCCTGGAGGCCCTCGCCGGCGACCTGCACGAAAAACAGAAGGCTTTGCGGGCAGCCCGGGGCGTGGCCCGCCAGGCCGCCGAGCGCAAACAGCGCGCCGACGCGCGCGGCGAGGCGAAACAGGCCGCCCGGGGCGTGGCGCGCATCATGAT
>JAVBRR010000125.1:0-15784 GCA_031547705.1 Rikenellaceae bacterium
GGGCGAGCCGCACCTCCATCGTGCGCGTAACCCCGGCGGCCCGCAGCGAGACCTCGCTTGCCAGCCGGTTGACACGCTGTATGTCGGCACTCCGTGTCTCTTTCGCCTGCCGCACCGCCTGCTCGCCCATCCCTTCGAGCCAGGCGTCGAATTCGGCCAGGGCGTCGATGAAAAAACCGGCCACGGCCGTGGGGGTTTTCAACGACACGGCAGCCACGAGGTCGGCGACGCTCTGGTCCTTGTCGTGCCCGATGCCCGTCACCACGGGGAGCGGAAACTGCGCCAGGTGGCTGCAAAGGCGGTAGCTGTCGAAGCACGACAGGTCGCTGGTCGACCCGCCGCCGCGGATCACCACCACCGCATCGAACTCCTCCTCGCGCTCCATCACCCCCTCCAGCGCCGCAACGATCGACCCTTCGGCCTCGGCGCCCTGCATAAAGGCGTCGAAAAGCGTCACCTCGAAACGAAAGGGCGAACCGAGTAATTCATCCATAAAATCCTGGTAACCCGCCGCATTGCGCGACGAAACGACGGCCAGGCGCTGCGCCACGGCCGGAAACTCGAGGCTGCGGTTCATATCGTACACCCCCTCCTCGCGCAGGCGGGCGATGGTCTGCTGGCGCTGGCGCTCCATGTCACCCAGCGTGTAGGTCGGATCCACGTCGCTGACCACCAGCGACAGGCCGTAGAGCTCGTGGTAGTTGACCGCCACCTTGAGCATCACCTTCATCCCCACGGCCAGGTCGCTGCCCGTCGCCGAACGGAAATACGAGGCGATCACCCCGTAGCTGCTGCGCCAGATGACCGCCGCAACCCGTGCGCGGGGACTCTTCGCGCGGTCCTCCTTGTCGATCAGTTCGAGGTAGCAATGGCCCGAGTAGTTGACTTTCAGCTCGCTGATCTCGGCCGTGACCCAGTAGAGCAACGGGAAAGCGTCGCCCAGGCGCTCTTTGATGAGCTCCTGGAGTCGGACGAGCGGGATCGCAACGGGTTCGGTCATGTCGGTTCGGATGTCGGAGAACAAAGTTACGATTTTTCGCAAAAAATTTGGACGTTCGGGAAATAAAACCTAATTTTGTAATTATTACAAATATGAAATGAATATAGAAACTGCGCAATACCTTGCCAGCTACGGCATAAAACCTTCGGTGCAACGGCTCGCTGTGATGAAATACTTGCTCCTCAACCCCGTTCACCCCACGGCGGAGCATATCTACGAAGCGCTCCTGCCGTCGATGCCCACCCTCTCGCGCACAACGGTTTACAACACCCTCTCGCTGCTGGCCGAACGCGGCGCGATCCTGCGCCTGGACCTCGATCCGCGGCAGGCGCATTTCGACGGCAACCCCGCCCCGCACACCCACTACGTGTGCACCCGCTGCGGCGCGATATTCGACGCGGCGCTGCAGGACCTCCCGCCGGGCAGCTCTCCCGAAGGATTCACGGTGTCGTCCACGGAGGTCGTGCACAAAGGAATATGTAAAAATTGCAACCGATCACATTAATAATTAAAAACTACTAAAACCATGAAAAAGTTCAGATGTACTGTTTGCGGCTACATCCACACCGGAGATTCCGCCCCCGATTTTTGCCCCATTTGCAAAGCTCCCGCTTCGAAATTCGAAGAGATGGTCGAATCGTCCGAAGGCATCATGTGGGCCGATGAGCACCGGATCGGCGTAGCCAAAGGCGTCGACGCCGAAGTCCTCGAAGGACTCAAGGCGCACTTCAACGGCGAGTGCTGCGAGGTGGGTATGTACCTGGCCATGAGCCGGCAGGCCGACCGCGAGGGCTACCCCGAAGTGGCCGAGGCCTACAAGCGCATCGCCTGGGAAGAGGCCGAGCACGCCTCCCGGTTCGCCGAGCTGCTGGGCGAAGTGGTGTGGGACACCAAGACCAACCTCAAGGCGCGCATCGACGCCGAAAGCGGCGCCTGCGCCGACAAGAAACGCATCGCCACGCGCGCCAAGGAGCTGAACCTCGACGCCATCCACGACACCGTCCACGAGATGTGCAAGGACGAAGCACGCCACGGCCAGGTATTCGAAGGGCTCTACAAGCGGTTCTTCAAATAAGAACCTGATCCGATCGACGCGGGTCCGGGGCCGGAGTCTCTCCTACTCCAGCCGTTTGGATGATCCGAAGTGTTTGGCCGGACCCGCGTTTCTTCTCCCCTATTCGTTGGGTGGGTGCCGGCTGTATGGCCGGCACCTTTTTTGACAAAAAACCGTATCTTTGTAGAGTTAAATCAACCGCGATATGACCCTTACACGTTGTGCCTGGTGTGGAACCGACCCCCTCTACGTGGCCTACCACGACCACGAATGGGGGCGCAAAGTCGACGACGACCGCACCCTGTTCGAATTCCTCACCCTCGAGAGCGCCCAGGCGGGCCTGAGTTGGATCACGATCCTGCGCCGCCGCGAGCATTACCGGCGCGCCTTCGCCGGTTTCGACTTCGAGAAGGTGGCCGCTTTCACCCCGGCCGACGTCGAGCGCCTGATGCAGGACGCGGGCATCATCCGCAACCGCCTGAAGATCGGGGCCGCCATCTCGAACGCCCGTCGGTTCATCGCCGTGCGCGAAGAATTCGGTTCGTTCGACGCCTACCTGCGCGGTTTCCTGCCCGAAGGCCGCCCGGTGGTGAACCGTTACGAAACGCTCGGCCAGGTCCCCGCCTCGACGCCCCTGTCCGACGCCATCAGCCGCGACATGAAGCGGCGGGGGTTCCGGTTTTTCGGCACCACGATCTGCTACGCCCACCTGCAGGCCACGGGCTACGTCAACGACCACCTCACCACCTGCCCCTGCCACCCATCCAATGACAAATAACGCCACCAACCCCTCCAGGGGCCTTCTGGTGATCTGCATCGCCGCGTTCCTGGTTCCCTTCATGGGTTCGTCGCTCAACCTGGCGCTGCCGCAGATCAGCGACGCCTTCGGGCTGGACGCCGTGACGCTCACCTGGATGGCGACGGCCTATCTGATCTCGACGGCGATCTTCCAGGTCCCCCTGGCGCGTGTGGCCGACATCGTGGGGCGCAAACGCGTGTTTCTGGCCGGTATACTGATTTTCTCTCTCTTCACACTGCTGTGCGGATTCTCCGTTTCGGGGACGATGCTCATCGCCTGCCGCTTCCTGTCGGGGATCGGCAGCGCGATGATGTTCGGCACGAGCATGGCGATCCTCACCTCGCTGTTTCCCCCGCCCCACCGCGGACGCGCCATGGGGATCAACACGGCGGTGGTCTACGCGTCGCTGGCCGCGGGGCCTTTCGTGGGCGGCATGCTCACCCGTTACCTGGGCTGGCAGAGCATTTTTTTCGTCTGCGCGGGCGCGGGCCTGGTGGCCTTCACCCTCGGGTCGGCCTTCCTGAAAGGCGAATGGATCGAGGCGCGCGGGCAGAAGTTCGACCTGCGGGGCTCGGTGGTCTACGCCCTGGCGCTGTTCGGGATGATCTACGGTTTTTCGGAGTTGCCCTCGGTGTGGGGCTTCGTGTGGCTGGCGGCGGGGATCGGCGCGATGGTGCTGTTCGTCTACGTCGAAAACCGGTCGGAATCCCCCGTTTTCGACGTGAAACTCTTCAGCGGCAACCGCATCTTCGCCCTCTCGTCGCTCGCGGCGCTGGTCAATTACGCCGCCACGGCAGCCATAGCCTTCATGCTGAGCCTCTACCTGCAATACGTGCGCGGGTTCGAGGCGAGCCACGCCGGGATGATCCTCATCTCGCAGGCGGTGGTGCAGGCGCTCTTTTCGCTCGCGGCGGGCAGGATGTCCGACCGCCGTTCGCCGGCCATGCTGGCCACCACGGGGATGGCGATCATCGTCGCGGGGCTCGCGGGGCTGGTCTTCCTGTCGCCCGCGACCCCCGTCTGGATACTGGTTTCGCTGCTGGTGCTGCTGGGTGCGGGTTTCGGGATCTTCTCCTCGCCCAACACCAATGTGGTCATGAGCTCGGTCGACGCGCGCCACTACGGCCAGGCCTCGGCAGCCATGGGTACCATGCGCCTCACGGGCCAGGCCTTCAGCATGGGTATCGCGGGTATGGCGATCTCGCTGCAAATAGGCAGCCGCAAGATCACTCCCGACCTGCACCCCCAGTTCATGGAGAGCCTGCGGATCACGATGATCGTCTTCGTGGCGCTGTGCCTCGCCGGGGTATGGGCCTCGTCGAGGCGGACGAAGGGATAATTATTCGTAGGAAAACACCTTCTTGAAATCTTCCTTCATATCCACGATCACCCACCCTTCGGCCTCGCCTTCGTCCAGGGCGCGGTTCAGGGTGCCGATCTTCGAGGTGCGGTCGTAGGCGTATTCGCGGTCGGCGTCGGTGTGGCGCAGGATCAACTTCAGGTTGCGGCGCGTGTTGGTGCCGGTCCACTGGAGCATCTGCAGGTCGCCGTCGGAATTACCGAACGCCAGGATGGGCTTGCGCCCGATGATCTGGAAGATCGCCTCGGGTTTGCCGGGACCGTCGTCCATGTGCCACACCTCGGGCGAAAGGGCGATCGAGCGGTCGGCTTCGGAGTACTTGGCCTTGAACATCGTCCCGATCACGTTTTCGGGGGGTATGCCGTAGGTGCGGGCCGTGAAGTTGCGCATGAATACCGTGCTTCCGCCCGAAACGATGTAGGTCTTGAAATCGTTGGCGCGCAGCAGGCCCAGCAGTTCGACCATCGGCTTGTAGGTCAGGTCGATGTAGCGTTGTTTGAAGCGGGGATGGCGGGCCGTGTCGAGCCACTGGCGGGCCATTTCGTCGAAACGGTCGATGCCGACGGCCGTGTGCGAGAGGGCGAACGCTTCGAGTATCCCCTTTTCGCCGCTCTTCAGGAAAGCTTCCTTGTCGCCGGTGGCGATGGCTTTGATCTCGGGGGTTTTCTGCAGTTCGAGATTCTCACGGGCGATCGCGGCGGTGGCTTCGATCGAATAGAGCATCTCGAAATAGAGGGGCTGCTCGCACCACAGGGTGCCGTCGTTGTCGAACACGGCGATGCGCTCCTCGACGGGAATGAACTGCTCGCTGTCGGGCGAGGTGACCGACCGGACGAAGTCCACGATCAGTTTTTTGGAGGCCGTTTCGTTCCACGAAGGCAGGGGATCGCCGATCGCGATCTCGGGCTTCGGGGTTTTGGGGGCGCAGGAGGCGGCAAAGACCACCACTGCCAGGATGAGTAGACGTTTCATGATTTGCGGTTTTTATCGATTAAATAGTGTAGCACCTGTTCGGCCAGCAGCGTGTCAGCCAGGCGGTCGAGGCCGCCGTTCGAGGCCAGGAACGACCGCACCTCGGCGGGTTTCATCGCGTTGTCGCGGGCCAGGACGCCGATGCGCGCATCCATGTCGCGGGCATCGACCGAAACGCCCTCTGCGGCCGCTATTTTTTTGATTATCAGCATCAATTTCACTCTCTGGGCCGCGGCGCCGGTATCCTTGTCCTCCGAAAAACGGAGTTCGTCCTCCACCAGGCGCGGGGGCAGTTCCAGGGCGGTGAGCGACAACAATTGTTCCGAAATTTCGTCGAGCATCCCCTCCTCGCTCTCTCCGAGGGCCAGGTTCGCGTAATCAGGCACTTCGAACGCGGGCACGCAGGCGAACGAGGCGACGAAGGCCAGGCTGCGCTCCTTGTCGAGGGTGATCTCCGTAATTTCGAGCGGCGAGGAGGCTTCGATGCCGTGCTCCTCGAGCGCCTGGCGGCAGAAGCGTTTCGAGCACACGGCGGCCAGGTCGTCGCGCAACTGGTTGCGGAACAGCGATTCGACCACGCCCGCGGGAGTTTTGCCCGCGCGGAATCCCCGGACCGGAACGCGCGCGTAGCGCTCCACCAGGCGGTCGTACTCCTCCCCGACGCTCTCCCAGGGGAGCGTTATGGCGAGCTGCTTTTCGAAACGGTCGATGTGTATGAGTTCGGCTCTCATAATCCTTAATTTTTATTCACCTCGTACCCCATCCGGTGCACGATGCGCGTGATGTAGGGGTCGATGTGGGAGAAGTATTTATACAGTCCCCTGCACAGGTAGTTCAGTCCGGCGTCGCCCTGGCGGGTGCGCAGCAGGCGGTTTTTGGGGCACTCGCCCGAGCAGGCGAACAGGTAACGGCACTCGCGGCACTTGACCGGCAGGGCCGAGTCTTTGGCAAAACCGAAGCGCTCCTGCCCCTGGGAGAGCGCCATGGCCGAAAGGTCGGTGCTGCTGATGTTGCCCAGCAGGTATTCGGGGTAGACGTAGTGGTCGCAGGCGTACACGTCGCCGTTGTGCTCCATCGCCAGGCCCTTGCCGCACACGGGGGCGAAGATGCACAGCGGCGAGGGGCGCCCCATCCACTGCTCGACCGCGCTGTCGAAAAAGGGCACGTACACCACCCCCAGGTCGTGGGCGTACCACTCGTCGAAGATGCGGATCAGGAAATCGCCGTAGGCTTCGGCCCCGACGCACCACCGCGAAAGGAATGAATCGGGGTGCGCGGGATCGGCCTCGGGTGAGCCCTCCAGGGGAAGGTCGTGCGGGTCCCAGTGTTGCGGTGCGGTGGTGGCGAAGTTGCGCGGTTCGACGATGGGGATGAACTGCATCTGGCGGCTGCCGATCTCGTCGCGCAGGAAACGGTAGACCTCCAGCGGGTAGCGCGAGTTGAGGTCGTTGACCACCGTGAGCGTGGCGAAACGCACGCCGTGCTTGCGCAGGAGTTTGCTCGCGCGCAACACCTGGGCGAACGACCCGCTCCCGTCGCGGTGGGTGCGGTAGGCGTCGTGGAGGCGCTGGGGCCCGTCGACGCTCAGTCCCACGAGGAAATTGTTGGCCGCCAGGAACTCGCACCAGCGGTCGTCGAGCAGCGTGCCGTTGGTCTGCAGGTCGTTTTCGCAGCGCACGTAGGGAGGCGCGTATTTTTTCTGGAGCGCGATCACCTTCTCGAAAAATTCCAGGCCGAGCAGCGAAGGTTCGCCGCCCTGCCACGAGAAGACCACCTCGCGGGCGTTTTGCTGGCTGATGTATTGGCTGATGAAGTTTTCGAGCGTGTCGTCGGAGATGCGCCAACGGCTGTCGGTGCTAAGGAGGTCGGCCTTGCTGAGGTAGTAACAGTAGTCGCAGCCGAGGTTGCACACGGGGCCGGTGGCCTTGATCATCGCGTGCATGCGCACCGCGGGTTTTCCGCGGAAAAGAGGTTGGGCAGTGTTTTCGGACATAGGTTTCGAGTTAGGGTATGACTATCACGATGTGGGTTACACGTTTGGTGCCAAAGTGCAAAATTTTGCGGCGAAAAGGGATTGGAATCCATATAAAATTTCGTTAATTTGCAGCCATGAAAGAGAGCGTGCTCGAAAAGCTCACCACCCTGGCCGAATCGGCCAAATACGACGTTTCGTGCGCCTCGAGCGGCACGACGCGCAAAAATGCGCCCGGCACGCTGGGCAGCACCGCCGGGTGGGGCATCTGCCACAGCTTCACCGAGGACGGGCGCTGCGTGGCGCTGCTGAAGATCATGCTCACCAACCACTGCATCTACGACTGCGCCTACTGCATCAACCGCCGCAGCAACGACATCCGCCGCGCCACGTTCACCGTCGACGAACTGGTCGAGCTGACCGTCGAGTTCTACCGCCGCAACTACATCGAGGGCCTGTTCCTGAGCTCGGGCGTGCTCAACAACCCCGACTACACGATGGAACGCATGGTGCGCGTCGTGCGCGAACTGCGCACCACCCACCGTTATAACGGCTACATCCACATGAAAAGCATCCCCGGCGCCAGCCGCGAACTGGTGGCCGAGGCGGGCAAATGGGCCGACCGCCTGAGCGTCAACATCGAGATCGCCGAGGAGAACAACCTGCGGCTGATCGCCCCCGACAAGGATCACGCCAGCGTCTACGGCCCCATGTCCTACATCCAGCAGGGCGTGCTCGAGAGCGCCGAAGAGCGCCGCCGTTTCCGTTACGCGCCCCGTTTCGCCCCCGCCGGCCAGAGCACCCAGATGATCGTGGGCGCCACCCCGGAGAGCGACCAGACGATCCTGCAACTCTCCACCGCCCTCTACGCCCGCCCCAGCATGAAGCGCGTCTACTACTCGGGCTACGTGCCCGTGAACGCCTACGACACGCGCCTGCCCGTGCTCAAATCCGCCCCCCTGGTGCGCGAGAACCGCCTCTACCAGGCCGACTGGCTGATGCGCTTCTACGGCTTCGCGGCCGGCGAGATCGTCGACGACGCCTACCCCAACCTCGACCTGGAGATCGACCCCAAGCTGGCCTGGGCGCTGCGCCACCCCGAGGCGTTCCCCGTGGACATCAACCGCGCGGACTACAACCTCATCCTGCGCGTGCCGGGCATCGGGGTGAAGTCGGCGCAACTGATCGTCGCCTCGCGCCGCCACGGCCGCGTCACCTCCTACGCGCTCAAAAAGATGGGCGTGGTGATGAAAAAAGCGCAGTATTTCATCACCTGCGGCGAGCTGGGCCCGGCACTGACCATCAACGAACTCCACCCCGACCACCTACGCCGCATCCTCGTCCGCAAACCCGCCAAACGCGACCGCAACGAGGGCCAGCTCTCGCTCTTCACCCCGGAGAGCGAGGAAATCGCCTGAAGATTTGGATGATTGGATTTTTTGTTTTATTTTTCAAGGCCGAAACGAATAGTATTCAGCCCTAATGAAACATTAAACCCTACAGCCTATGCGAAAATTGTTTACCCTGTTGTTCGTCCTGGTGGCATCCCACGCCTTTGCGCAGGACATCCTTGTCAAAAACGGCACCGACACCATCCGCTGCAAGATCCTCGACCTGAATGATGAGCAGGTCACCTACCAGACCCAGGAAGGCGGGATCACCTTGCGCCAAACCCTTGCGCGCAAGTACGTCACCTCGTATATGAAAGGCTACGAAGCCGCGCCGGGAGTGGCGGCGCCGGTGAAAAAGGGCGGTTTCCGTATGGCGCTCGGCGGCGGGCCCGCCATCAAGATGGGGAAGGCCGACCCCGGGATGGCAAGCAACTGGCGCCTGGGCTATACGCTCGGCGGTGAGATCGGAGGGTATTTCGATGAATTCAACGGCCTGGCGCTGACGGTCAACTACATTTCTCATAGCTTTTCTTATTCGGTCTACGGTGACAAAATGGACGAAAAACAAAATATCCTATACGTCGGCCCCACCTGGATCGTCCGCTACGGCAGGACGTGGGTGGGAACCGCCCACTTGGGCCTCGGAGCCGTTTTTATGAATGCTGATCTGGGGCCCTACGGGCAGGTTGTAAAATGTAAAGGAACGGCATTCGGTACGAGTATGGGAGTCGGCATCGAGCGAAAGATCTCCCCGACAAGCGCACTGGGAGCATCCTTGAGCATGACCGGCGGTAAACTCACCCGGTTCAAGGACGAATTCGGCAAGCAGTACGACACCGGGGACAACTACTCAGTATCGCTTACATCGTTGACGCTGACCGCCTACATTGCTTTCGGATCTAAAAAATAATCGACCCTATGAAAAAACTCTACTTCCTTTTTTTGTTGTTCGCTGCGACGGCCTGCGGGCCGCAGCGCCTGATCACCTACAACACCGATGCCCTGACCACGGACCCCGAGGCCCCGGCACCCCTGCCCGTCGCGCTGTCGATCCAGACGTTCAACGACATACGCGCCGAATACGAAGATAACGCCAAGGTACTGAATACAAAAAACAACAGTTCGGGCATGGCGATGTACATCAACGCCGACCTGCAATACAAGGAAACTCCCGGCAAGCAGATGGCCGAGATATTCGTCTGGCACCTGTTGAAAAAAGGTTATTTCCAAACCGTAGGCCTGGATATAAAAGAGGCGTCGGACTATTACGTCACGGCCAACCTGGCCCACTTCTACGCCGAGCAAAAGCAACACGTGGGCGCAGTGATCGGGTCCCAGTTCGGATTGATCGGGGCCATAGCCAGTTCCGGGGCCAAATCCGAGGGGCGCATCATCATCGAGTTGACCGACATTACGGTCCGCGATAAGAACGACCGCCAGATCGCCCACATAGGCAATTTCAAAAAGGAATACGAGGGCAAATTCGCAGCCGACGCTTACGGGCACTGTGTTTACGGAAATATCAACGAAAAACTCCGGGAATTCAACGAGGAACTGACCCGGATGCTGTGGAGCGAGGTAAAGGCTAATGCTGGTCTTCCGCTATGATAAATCGTTCGAGGGACTGCTGACGGCCCTTTTCGACGCCTACGCGCGGCGGACGTTTCCCGACGCGGTGGCGGGCGAGGGCGAGCCGTTGCCCATGTTCACGACCGAAACCTGGGACGTGGCGACCGACCGCGCCAAAGCCGACCGCGTGTGGAGCGGCCTGGAGCGCAAACTGCCCGCCGAGGCGCGCACCATGCTGGTCCACACCTGGTTGTCGGAGGTCGAGGGGAGCGACAGCCTGATCCTGCGTTACCTGCGCAAGGTGTTCGACTCGCCGGAGGGGGTTTATACGAATTTCGCCGACCCCGATGTGCTGGAAGTGAAGCAGATCGCCCAGAAAGTGGCCAAGGAACGGCTGGCCATCGTCCAGTTCGTGCGTTTCCAGAAGGGCGGCGACGGCACGTTCTTCGCCCCCATCGCCCCGCGGTACAACGCCTTGCCGCTGGCCATCGACCACTTCACCGACCGCTTTGCCGACCAGCGCTGGCTGATCTACGACACCCGCCGCCGCTACGGCTACTACTACGACCTCGAAAAGGCGGTCGAGGTGACCATCGAGGACGACGCCCACCTGCTCGGCGGCAAGCTCGACGCCCACCTGCTGGCCGAGGACGAAAAGCTGTTTCAGCAAATGTGGAAAAGCTACTTCAAGGCCCTGGCCATCCGCGAGCGCATCAACCCCAAGCTCCACCGCCAGCACCTGCCCCGCCGTTTCTGGAAATACCTCCCCGAGAAACAATAGGGTTGGCCAAACAAAAAAGAAGGGCTATCTTTGTCGTGTAATTCGATCCCAAACCAACCCGGATGAAAATAACCTCGGCAGAGTTTAAATGCAGCAGCGAAAAGGTGAGCCAGATCCCCGAGGACCTGCCCGAATTCGCGTTCATCGGGCGCAGCAACGTGGGCAAATCGTCGCTGATCAACCTGCTGGCCGACCGTCCGGGCCTGGCCAAGGTGTCGGGGCAGCCGGGAAAAACGCGGCTGATCAACCACTTTACGATCAACGGCCGGTGGTACCTGGTCGACCTGCCCGGCTACGGCTACGCGCGGGTGTCGAAGGGCGCACGCGGGGCGTTCTCGAAACTCATCACCGGTTACATCGCCAAAAGCCCCCGGCTGCACTTCCTGTTCGTGCTCGTCGACTCGCGGCTCGAGCCCCAGCGCATCGACCTCGAATTCATCCGGATGCTGGGCGCGGCGGGGGTGCCGTTCGGGATCGTCTTCACGAAGTGCGACAAACAATCGGGCAACCAAACCGATTCGAACATAGCGCATTACAAACGCACGCTGAGCGAAGAGTGGGAAGAGCTCCCGCCGATGTTCGCCACTTCGTCGGCCAAGCGCACGGGACGCGACGGGATCCTGGATTTCATCGAAAAGGCGCTGGGGTAAAAACCTGCTTCCCGGGCAAGAAATACACGATCAAACATTTAGTACATTTTTATTTGTCCGGACGATTTTTTATCGCGAAAAACGACTATTTTTGTGTCGCTTTCTAACCTAACTTCGCAATGGCCGTTCATAAACTCAAATTTTTCTCCGGCAGGGGCTCGCGCTACCTCGCCGAAAAGATCGCTCAAAGCTACGGAACCGAACTCGGCGACTCGTCGGTGCTCGAATTCAGCGACGGCGAGTTCCAACCCGCCTACAACGAAAGCATCCGCGGATGCACCGTTTTCGTGATCCAGTCGACTTTCCCGCCCACGGACAACCTGATGGAACTGCTGCTGATGGTCGATGCCGCCCGCCGCGCTTCGGCGCACACGGTGATCGCCGTGATCCCCTACTTCGGTTGGGCGCGCCAGGACCGCAAGGATCGCCCGCGGGTGTCGATCGGCGCCAAACTGGCGGCCAACCTGCTGAAAGCCGCCGGTGTCGACCGCATCATCACGATGGACCTCCACGCCGACCAGATCCAGGGATTTTTCGACGTGCCGGTCGACCACCTTTACGCCAGCGGCATCTTCATTCCCTATATCAACAGCCTCGGGCTGGTCGACCTGTCGATCGCCGCACCCGACGTGGGCGGCGCCAAGCGCGCCAACGCCTACTCGAAATTCCTCGAGGCACCGATGATCATCTGCCACAAGCAGCGCGAAAAGGCCAATGTCGTGGCCGAAATGTCGGCCATCGGCGACGTGGAGGGACGCAACGTGATCGTCGTCGACGACATGATCGACACGGCGGGCACGATCACCAAGGCGGCCGACATGATGATCGAGCGCGGAGCGGCCAGTGTGCGCGCCGCAGCGACCCACGCCGTGCTCTCGGGCCCGGCCTACGACAAAATCAACGCCAGCTCGCTGTGCGAGGTGATCGTCACGGACACCATCCCCCTGTGCAGCACCCAGGACCTCTCGAAATTCACCGTACTCTCCGTGGCCGACCTCTTTGCCGACGTGGCCGAGCGTGTCCACAACTACCGCGAGATCAGCTCCCGATTTATATTTTAACGGAACGCTTTAAAAACGAACCCGCCTCTTTACAGGGGCGGGTTCGTTTATTCTACGCAAAGACCTTCAGGTTATCGGCATTGAAGGGGTCCTTGCCTTCGGGCGTGTAGAGTGCCTCGATCCGGTCGCGATAGCGCTCCTCGACCTTGCCGCGCACGACCTTCATCGTGCTGTTGACCAACCCGTTCTGTTCGGTAAACGGTTCGTCTAACAAGGCGAAGGCCGCCGGGAGCCACCGTTCGGGGAACTGCCCGGCCAGGTCGCCTCCAGCCTTGTAGCGCGCCAGTTCGGCGGCGATCAGCTCGACCGCGGCGCGCGGGACATCGGGCGTTTCGTGATGGTGGTGGTGTTCGGCCAGGTGGCGCTTCACAGCCTCGTAGTTGGGCACGACAAGCGCCACGGTATAGGGGCTCTGGTTGTTGTAGAGGATCATCTGGTCGATGTAGTGCGACTGCTCCGAGATGCCCTCTTCGAGCCCCTCTGGGCTGTATTTCTCGCCGTCGGACGAGATCAGCAGGCTCTTGAAGCGCCCCAGCACGTAGAGGAAACCGTCGGGGGCGAGGTAGCCCATATCGCCCGTGTAGAGCCATCCGTCGCGCACGGTTTCGGCCGTCGCCACGGGGTTTTTCCAGTAACCCGCCATCACGTTCTCGCCGCGGATCACGATCTCGCCGCGCTCGCCCGCAGGCATCTCCTCGCCGTCGAAGCCGATGATCTTGATATCCATCGGGATAAGCGGCAGGCCCGAGGAACCGAAGCGGTGCGTGCGGGGTTTCACGCCGTTGGTCGAGATCACGGGCGTGGCCTCCGAGAGGCCGTAGCCCTGGAACATCGGGATGCCGATGGCGTAGAAAAAGCGCTGCAGCTCGGCATCGAGCAACGCCCCGCCCCCGACGAAGAACTTCAGCTCTCCGCCGAAAGCCTCGCCGATCTTGTCGAAAAGTATCTTTTTGAAGAACCAGTTCACGGGCGCGAGCAACCCGGCCCAGCCCGTACCCTTGCTGTAACCGTCCTTGTTGTAGGCGTAGGCGACCTTCAGGGCGAAATTGAACAACCCTTCGGTCAGTTTGCCCTTGGCGGCGATCGACGTTTCGATGTTCTTGCGGAAACTCTTGGCCAGCGCCGGTACTGACAACAGGAAATGGGGCTTCACTTCATTGATATTCAGCGGAATATTCTTAAGCGTTTCGATCGGTGTGCGGCCCACCTGCACCGTGGCCACCGAGGCTCCGCAGGCGATGATGATGTAGAACCCCACCACGTGGGCGAAGCAGTGGTCCAGCGGCAGGATGATCAGCGTACGGTACCACTCGGGGATGTCGATGCGCGAGAGCGACTGTTCGACGTTGGCCGTGTAGTTGCGGTGGGTGAGTACGACGCCTTTGGGGTCGGCCGTGGTGCCCGAGGTGTAGGTGATCGTAGCGTAATCGTCGTTCTGTATCGCACGGCCTATGGCCAGGAAACTCTCGCGGTTGGTTTCGAGGTATTCGCGCCCCAACTGCTCGACCGCAGCGAGCGGGATCTCGTCGGGACCGTCGGCGGCCTCGGCGTCGAAAACGATCACCTTTTTGAGCAGCGGCAGCTGTCCGCGCAGTTTGCGTACCTTGCCCAGCTGCTGGCCCGAAACCAGCACATACTTCACCTCGGCATGCACCAGGCGGAACATCAGGTCGTTGCTCTCCTCGAGTTTGATCGACAGGGGCACGCTCACACCCCCGGCGTAGAAGATCGCCAGCTCCGACAGGATCCACGCGTTGCGGCCCTCGGAGAGGATCGAGAGGTTGTCGCCCGGCGCCACACCCAACGCAGTAAGCCCGGCGCCCAGGGCCAGGGCACGGTCGTAGGCCTGGCGGTAGGTGGTGGGATGGAAGGCTCCGTTGGTTTTTTCGAGCAGGAAATTGTTTTCGCCGTAACGCCCGACGGATTGTTCGAAAAGATCGAGTATCGTTTTCTTCATAGAAACATTGTTAGGCCATCAATTAGGAAAAGCAAATTTATCCAATTTCCTGAATAAAAAACAGAATACGCAAAAAATTGTTACCTTTACATGGTATTCACATAATGTTCGTGAGCTATGAAAAGGGCTATCACACTTGTAGCAGGGGTGCTCTGTGGGTTGACACTGCAGGCCCAGACCCCGCAACAGCAGCCGGACACGTTGCGCAACATCCGGATATTCGCCGTAAACAAAAAGGGGAAACCGTTCAAAGACGACAAACTGCTCCTTTACCTCCAGCGCGACAAAAAACCTCTCCAGATCGACCGCAAAGGACAGGTATTCTTCTACGGGGTGGGTCCTACCGACACCCTGATGATACTCTACGGCTCCAGCGTGAGCTACATGCCCCTGGTCGACATCGACTCGGTGAAACTCACCATCCAGGTCAAACAGCGCGCCAAGGAACTGGAGGTGACCCAGAATTTCGGTTACGGGACCGTGTCCAGCACACTGAACACCCAGAGCACCACGACGCTCAACGCCAAAAGCGATATCAACAAAGCGATCTACCAGGATCTGGCGGACTACCTCCGGGGGAGGGTCGCCGGAGTGCAGGTGACGGGGACCGACGGCAACCGCGAGGTGATCATCCGCGGGGGCGCCAACTCGTTCCTGCTCAGTTCGGCCGCCCTGATCGTGATCGACGGGATGGCCTGCTCGGACTTCGAGGCGGCCAACAGCATGGTTTCGGTGAACGACATCAAATCGGTGGACATACTCAAGGACGGCAGCATCTACGGCGCGAGGGGCTCCAACGGCGTGGTTATCATCACCACACGCTCGGGTGTGGGGGAAAAATAGCGTGGCCGTGGCAAAACAAGTAAGCAAACCGTGGTGGTTCGCAGGGATCACCCTCGGTATCTTTGTCTTTCTGCTCTTCTCGACTTTCTTTCCCTACGTCTTCAAATCCGCGGCGGGGTCGGCCACGGCGTGTCTCTTCGTTTTCTGCTTTGCCGCCTGCCTCTTCTGCGCGCTGGCGGGCCCGAGGCTCACCGTGTGGCAAAGGGCCGGAGCGGTGGCTGCGGCATTTGTTCTCTACTCGGTGGCGACGAGGATCTTGCTGCGCGGCACCCCGGACCCGACGCAGATACCGATGGAACTCTTTCCCGACTACGTCGCCGCCGTGCTGGGGTGCGCTTTCGGGGTTGTGCTCTATTCGGCGACGCGGTGGAGGGT
>JAVBRR010000121.1:0-2681 GCA_031547705.1 Rikenellaceae bacterium
TCTGGCGCATGATGATGTACTCCTCACCCTCGACGGTGATCTCGGTGCCTGCGTACTTACCGTACAAAACGGTGTCGCCCGCCTTGACCTCCATTTTGACCTCCGAAGTGCCCGGGCCTGCGGCAACCACCTTGCCTGCAAGGGGTTTCTCCTTTGCAGTGTCGGGAATGAACAATCCTCCGGCGGTCTTCTCCTCGGCCGGATTGGGCTGGATAAGCACCCTGTCCGATAACGGTTTGATTTTCATAGCTATAATTTTATGTTGTTTTTGGTTTGTTCCGGACTATACGGCTTTCACAAAATATGCCAAACGGGGATTGGCGCATTCGGCTGACAAAATTACACCTTTCGCGCATCAAAACCAACCCGCGCGCTGACAATTTGACACTACCGCTTGCCGCGCTTCGGCGTGGGGGCGGGGGCGGGGCGGGACTTCTTGCCCTTCGCCTTACCTTTCTCCATATAGGGCGCTTCGAATGCCGACCAGTCGAAGCCCTCGTTGCCGGCCTTTTTCGCTTTGGCGGTCTTCGCGGGCGCTTCGAACGCATCGTTGCCGTTCATGTCGCGACTGGCGGGCGCGGCCGCTTTGGCGGGGAAGACGCGGCGGGCGTGGTCACGGATCTTGCCCTCCATCTTATCCTTACGGGGCTTACGGGGCGCACGGGGCTCTCCGCCGCGCTCCGAGACCGCACCCGGCTCGGTGGCGACGCCGGCCAGCGGACGCTCGCCCTTGCCCAGCACGTTGAGTTTCGAAATGACCGCCTCGGATTCGTTGAAAGGCACGGTGACGAACGAGTAGGCATCCATCACGCGGATATCGTCGATATCGCTGTCGCGCAACGAGCATTCGCGTTTTAAGAGCATCGCCATCTTGCGCGCGTCGTAGCCGTCGAGGCGGCCTATCGAGACGAACAGGCGCGTCTTACCCTTGCGGTCGACGTTGATCGAGCGGATCTCGGGGTATTGGTTCTCCGAAAGATCGTTTTTGAAAGCCAGTTTCAGCAACGCGCTCAGCGCCACCTCGGCCTCGGCCGAAGCGAGTATTTCGGCCGCCATACCGGCATAGTCCTCGTAATTGCCGCTCTCGACGATCTCGGCCAGGTCGTCGAGGATGCGCGCACGTTTCGTGGCCACCACATCGCCCGGCGTGGGCAGGCTTTCGCGGCGGATATCGACCTTGATGTCGCGCTTGAGGTAGCCGAACTGGCGCAACTCGGAGCTCGAGATAAAGGTGATCGCCGTGCCCTCGTTGCCCGCGCGGCCCGTGCGGCCGATGCGGTGTACGTAGCTTTCGGAGTCCTGGGGCAGCGAGTAGTTGATCACATGGGTCAGGTTGTTGACGTCGATCCCGCGGGCGGCAACGTCGGTGGCCACCAGGATGTTGATCTGTTTCTTCTTGAACTTGCGCAGGATCTTCTCGCGCTGGGCCTGCGAAACGTCGCCGTGCAACCCTTCGGCGGCATAGCCGCGTTCGAGCAGCTTGGCGGTCATCTCGTCGACGCCTACCTTGGTACGCGAAAAGACGATCCCGTAGAAATCCGCCTCGACGTCGATGATGCGCGTCAGGGCGTCGAATTTGTCGCTCTCGCGCACCTCGAAGTATATCTGGTTGGTCAGGTCGGGGATGACCTGCTTGTCTTCGACCTTCAGTATCTGCACATCGCGCATGTACTTGCCCGTCATCGCAACGATCCGGGCGGGCATCGTGGCCGAGAAGAGCAGCACGCGGCGCTGCTCGTCGGTGTGGCTCATGATCTCCTCGACGTCCTCGATAAAGCCCATGTTGAGCATTTCGTCGGCCTCGTCGAGCACCAGGTAACGCACCGTGGCGAGTTTGAGCGTCCCGCGGCGGATGTGGTCCAGCACGCGGCCGGGCGTACCCACCACGATATCGACCCCCTTGGCCAGGCGTCGCAGCTGCTCGCTCATCGAGGCGCCCCCGTAGATGGCGGCGATGTGCAGCTTGCGGCGGTTGAACGACAGCAGTTCCTCGGTGACCTGCAGGGCCAGCTCACGTGTGGGCACCAGGATCAGCGCCCCCACCCCTTCGCGCGAAGGTTCGAGGCGTTCGAGCAACGGGAGCCCGAAGGCGGCCGTCTTGCCCGTCCCGGTCTGGGCCTGGCCGATGAGGTCGTTGCCACCGTCGCCCAGCAGCACGGGAATGGTCAGGCGTTGTATGGGCGAGGGGGTTTCGAAACCTTTGGAGGCGATCGCCGCGAGCATCTCTTCGGAGAGGCCGAGCGAGCGAAAATCTTCTAAATCAGACATGTGTTACCTTGATGTAATAAATTAGGGAGAGCCCTTTGCTCTCCCCGTGGGTGGAAAACGGGGCTCGAACCCGCGACCTTCGGAACCACAATCCGACGCTCTAACCGACTGAGCTATGACCACCATCTGTAGCCGTCAATCCCACTGTTTGGGATAAAACAGCGTGCAAAGGTAATCAATTTTACAGAAGTTGCAATATTTTTCACCTTTTTTGCCAAAAACTAAGGAATTAGTTTTGAAACTAAAAAATTAGTTGTATGTTTGTAATACAGAAAATCCGAAAACGTATAAAACCATGGAACTGACACGCGCAGAACTGGAGATCATGCAAATCATGTGGCGCCTCGGGCGGGGATTCGTCAGTGATATAATCGACCAGATCCCCGCTCCCAAACCTGCCTACAACACCGTTT
>JAVBRR010000031.1:0-6907 GCA_031547705.1 Rikenellaceae bacterium
GCCCGTGTAGTTGCCTTCGGAGTCGGCGATGGCGCGCAGAAGCGGTTCCTCGTCGGTGAGGTTGCCGTCAGCATCGTAAGGATTCTCGGCGTAGATAGAGAAACGTACGTGGCTGTTGTAGCCTTGGAGAGCGTAATTCAGGTCTACTGTGCAAGCCTGCTTGGTTTTGAAAGCAAACAGGTCTTCTCCTCCCTCGGTGGTGCCGCCATTACCGATGCCTGGATCTTTGGCACAACCAAATAACAGAGAGAGGGTTGTCGCTAATACTAAGGGGAGATACTTTTTCATATTCACTTTTTAAATAGGGAAAGAACGGCTTATGTGTTATGTATTATTGTACAAAGGTATGAAATTATTTGGAAATATCAAAAACCGTGCGATTTTTAACAAAAAAATGTCGATTTTTATTTAGTCCATTTTGAGCACGGCAAGGAACGCTTCCTGAGGCACTTCGACATTGCCCACCTGGCGCATCCGTTTCTTGCCTTTTTTCTGTTTGTCGAGCAGTTTGCGTTTACGGGTAATGTCGCCGCCGTAACACTTGGCCGTCACGTCTTTACGCAATGCTTTGACCGTTTCGCGGGCTATGATTTTGGCGCCGATGGCCGCTTGGATCGCGATGTCGAACTGCTGGCGCGGGATCAGTTCCTTGAGTTTCTCGCACATTTTGCGCCCGAACGAATAGGCGTGGTCGGCGTAGATCAGCGACGAGAGGGCGTCGACGGGTTCGCCGTTGAGCAGGATGTCGAGTTTGGCGAGCTTGCTTTCGCGGTAGCCGGTCTGGTGGTAGTCGAACGAGGCGTAGCCTTTCGAGATGCTTTTGAGCTTGTCGTAGAAATCGAAAACGATCTCCGAAAGCGGCATGTCGAAGTTGACCTCTACCCTATCCTGGGTGATAAACACCTGGTTCTTAAGGATGCCGCGCTTGTCGATGCACAGCTTCATCACGTTGCCCAGGTACTCCGATTTGGTGATGATCTGGGCGAGGATATAGGGCTCCTCGATCATCTTGACGTGGTTGGGTTCGGGCAGGCCCGAGGGGTTGTGGACGTCGACCACATCGCCTTTCATCGTGGTCACCTTGAACGAGACGTTGGGCACGGTGGTTACCACGTCCATGTCGAACTCGCGGTAGAGGCGTTCCTGGATGATCTCCATGTGGAGCAGCCCCAGGAATCCGCAGCGGAACCCGAAGCCGAGCGCCAGCGAACTTTCGGGCTCGAAAGTGAGCGAGGCGTCGTTGAGCTGCAGTTTTTCGAGCGAGGTGCGCAGGTCTTCGTAGTCGTCGGTGTCCACGGGGTACACGCCGGCGAAAACCATCGGTTTGACATCCTCGAACCCGGCGATCGCCTTGTCGCACGGGCGCTGGATGTGGGTTATCGTGTCGCCCACCTTGACGTCGGCCGAAGTTTTGATACCCGAAATGATATAGCCCACGTCGCCTGCCCGGATTACATCGCGCGGGCTGAGCTTCAGCTTCAGCACGCCGATCTCGTCGGCGAGGTACTGGCTGCCGGTGTTGAAGAATTTCACGGCGTCGCCTTTGTTGATCGTGCCGTTGAACACCCGGAAATAGGCTATGATGCCGCGAAAGGGGTTGAACACCGAGTCGAAGATCAGCGCCTGGAGCGGGGCCTCCGTATCGCCTTGCGGGGCGGGGATGCGGTCGACGATCGCTTCGAGGATCTCCGCGACACCCTCACCTGTTTTGCCCGATGCGGAGAGGATCTCCTCGCGTTTGCAGCCCAGCAGGTCGACCACCTGGTCCTTGACCTCCTCGACCATCGCGGCCTCCATGTCGATCTTGTTCAACACCGGAATGATCTCCAAGTCGTGCTCCAGGGCGAGGTATAGATTAGAAATCGTTTGTGCCTGAATGCCTTGCGTCGAGTCGACGATCAGCAGCGCCCCTTCGCACGAGGCGATCGCTCGCGACACTTCGTAAGAAAAGTCGACGTGTCCCGGCGTGTCGATTAGGTTGAGCGTGTATTTTTCGCCGCCGCGCAGGTACTCCATCTGGATGGCGTGGCTCTTTATAGTGATCCCCTTTTCGCGCTCGAGGTCCATGCTGTCCAGCACTTGGGCCTGTAACTCGCGTTCGGTGACGGTGTTGGTCATTTCCAGCAGGCGGTCGGCGAGCGTGCTTTTGCCGTGGTCGATGTGGGCTATTATGCAAAAATTCCTTATGTTCTTCATCAATCGTGCTCTATTCCCGGCAAAGTTAATTATTTTTGCCGTTCCTCACAAAAACATCGTCCGATTATGAGTAGCCTGGTATCGCGGTATGCGTCGCTGGTAAAGTTTCCCCACTCGGTTTTTGCCTTGCCGTTCGCTATGGTTGGGTATGTCTACGCTTTGGTTTATAATGAAATACCCTTCGATTGGTTGTTGCTGGTGAAAATCCTGTTCTGCCTGGTTTTTGCGCGCAACGCCGCGATGGCTTTCAACCGTTGGGCCGACCGCGATATCGATGCCCGCAACCCGCGCACCGCCGCGCGCGAAATTCCCGCCGGATTGATCCGTGCGCGTGCCGCGCTGTGGTTTACGGTTGTGAACGCCGTCCTTTTCATTGCGACAGCCCTGTGGATCAACACACTGGCTGGGGTACTCTCACCCGTTGCGCTCTTTGTTCTGCTGGGTTACAGCTACACCAAGCGCTTCACGGCGTGGTCCCACCTGGTGCTGGGCGCGGCGATGTCGATAGCGCCCGTGGGGGCTTATATCGCCGTAACGGGGTCGATCGGCGTGGTGCCTGTCCTGCTTGCGGGGATCGTCATGACGTGGGGCGCGGGGTTCGATATCCTCTACTCGTTGCAGGACGCCGATTTCGACCGCACCGAAGGACTGCACTCGGTGCCGGCCCGGTTCTCGAAGCGCAAATCAATGATCATCAGTATTGTGCTCCATATCATAACCCTTTACGCTGTTGTCGTTACGGGGCTTTTCTACGGGGCCGGGATGTGGTACTGGGTTGGTTCGGGATTCTTTGCCTGCGTGCTGGTGTTTCAGCATATCGTGTTCACGCCGCGACGGACGGCGTCCATCGCGGCGTGGTTCGGATTGATCAACGGTGTGGCGTCGCTGCTCTATGCCGCAGGCGCGATCATTGATATGTTACTCTAAAAACTTGCCTGGCGTTTGGCCTCCATCAGGATCGTGAAGGCGCGGTGGATGTCCTCGTCGCTTACGACAACGGTAAATTCGTTGGTGGTGCTGATCACCTCGGTGATGTTGATGTTGTCCCAGGCCAGTTCCTTGAAAATATAGTAGTAAACCCCGGGGCAGATCGTGTTCTCGGCGGGCAGTTTGACCGTTATCGACGAGAGGTTCACGGTTTTGGCGATGCGGTGCTCGCTGGCGAAGATCTCGTCCACCAGGTTCACGATGCTGTTGCTCACCACGAGCGTGGTTTCGTAGATCCCCTGCGAGAACGTGCAGAAAACGTCCTTCATCGAGCGCACGCGGTCGAGCAGCAAAGCTTGTTTTTCGTAAAGCGCGGGCGAATTGGCATAGGCGTAGTCGGCCAGGTTCGAGCGGACGATGATGTCGCCGATGTTCTCGACCACCTTTTTGAATTTCATGGCCGACATGAGCTCCAGGCGCGGCACCAGGCGGTTGAGCGCCATGATCACCGCGCTGTCGTTCACTTCCTTGCCGACCTTTTTTTCGACGTCCGGTTTCAGTTGGCGGGCCAGGGCCGAAAGGTTCACGAGCCCCTCGACGAGCGCTCCTTCGAGGAAAGGCTTCTTCTTGATAACTTCTTCTACAGCGTTGGGTATCGTAAGCATAGTGGTCCGGGAGCTATTAGGGTTAGGTTTTTATTGGAATGTGTAATTTTGGACTTGTGCAAATTAAGTTGCAAAAAAAATAAAACTTTTGAAGAAAAACAAACATTTTTGTTATTTTTGCGGAAGTTTTTAGAAAAAAACAGATTTTTATAAGGTAATGTTTAATTTTTGAGGTGGGAGTTAGGTTTTAGTATGATAAAAATATCGAAATTCGGAGGTACGTCGGTCGGTTCGGCCGAGAATATGAAACAGGTAGGCGAGGTGATCTGCGGCGAAGGTACGCGGGTGACCGTCTTGTCGGCTATGTCGGGAACCACCGATGCGCTGGTGAAAATATCCGCCCTGGCCGCTGCGGGCGATCCCGAGGGCCAGATACAGGGCTTGCTTGGCATGCTCGAAAAAAAATACGGCGACTGCATCACCCGCCTGCTCGATGTCAACCGGAGCCTGGCCGAGGCGAAGAAAGATGCCGTTTTCGATGTGATCCGCGGCGAGGCGGCCTCGTTCGACCCCCGTTTTTCCGAGCGCACGATCATCGCCCAGGGTGAATTGCTGACTTCGGCGATTTTTGCGCTTTATATGCAGGAGCGGGGATGTCGGGCGGTGCTGTTGCATGCGCCCGATTTTATGTTGACCGATCCGGAGGGCAAGGTGAATGTGAACGCCTTGCGGGAGAGATTGGACGCGCTGGCTTCCGACCCCGGCACTTATTATATTACACAGGGATTCATCTGCACCAACCCCGACGGCGGGATCGACAACCTGGGGCGCGGCGGAAGCGACTACAGCGCGGCGCTCATCGGGGCGGCCCTGCATGCTAACGAAGTGCAGATATGGACCGATATCGACGGGATGCACAACAACGACCCGCGCTTTGTCGAGAACACGCGCCCGATCCGCCAGATGAGCTTCGACGAGGCGGCCGAGTTGGCCTATTTCGGGGCGAAGATCCTGCATCCGGCGACGATCCAGCCCTGCAAGGACCTCGATATCCCCGTGAAACTCAAGAGCACGATGCTTCCCGGCGCAGCAGGGACGACCATTTCGAGCGAGGAGGGCAACGGCGGCGAATTCCACGCCATTGCCGCCAAGGACGGGATCACGGTGATCCGCATCTACTCGACGCGCATGTTGATGGCCTACGGTTTCCTGCGCAAGGTTTTCGAGGTATTCGAGGTGCACCGCACCCCGATCGATATGATCACCACCTCGGAAGTGGCGGTTTCGCTCACCATCGACAACGACGCCCACCTGGACGCCATCGTCGCCGAACTCAACGACCTGGGGACCATAGAGATCGAGCGCTCCAACACGATCGTGTGCATCGTGGGGCATCTCGACCACGCTCAGGTCGGCCTGGGGGCCAGGATATTAGAGAGCATCGCCAATATTCCGATCAAGATGATCTCCTACGGCGCCAGCCACCGCTCGATCGCCCTGCTGATCGATACGCAATACAAGAAACAGACGCTGCAAAGCCTCAACGACCGACTTTTTTGATATGTTAAGCCATTCGATCGCCGAAAAACTCTCGCGCTACCCCACTCCGTTCTATCTCTACGATATGGAATTGCTGGGGCGGACGCTCGAAGCCGTGCGCAGCCAGTCGGCGCGATATGGTTACAAGGTGCACTACGCGCTCAAGGCCAATTTCGAGGAGCCGATCCTCGAGCGCATCCGCGAGGCCGGCCTGGGGGTCGACTGCGTGAGCGGCAACGAGGTACGCAAGGCGATCGAAACGGGTTTCGAACCCTCGGGGATCGTCTACGCGGGAGTCGGCAAGAGCGACCGGGAAATAGAGTACAGCATCGAGCACAAGATATTCGCTTTCAACTGCGAATCGCGCCAGGAACTCGAAGTGATCGACTCGATCGCGGGGCGAATGGGGCGCGTGGCGGATGTGGCGTTGCGAATCAACCCCGACGTCGATCCGATGACCCACCGCCACATCTCGACCGGCCACGCCGATAGCAAGTTCGGCATCGCCTACACCGAGATCGAGGAGCTGATCGGCGAGCTGCCGCGCCTGAAAAATATCCGCGTCACGGGGCTGCATTTCCACATCGGGTCGCAGATCCGCGAACTGAAGGTGTTTGAATACCTCTGCCTGCGGGTCAATACGTTGTACGACTGGTTCACCGCCCGGGGGTTGCACCTCGCGCATGTGAACGTGGGCGGCGGCCTGGGGATCGAATACGAACGTCCGGAAAGCGAGCCGGTGCCCGATTTCGAACGCTATTTTGCGATCTTCGACCGTTTCCTGAAGCTGCCTCCGGAGGTGGAGGTGCATTTCGAACTGGGGCGTTCGATCGTCGGTCAGTGCGGCGAGCTGATCGCGCGGGTGCTGTACAACAAGGTGACCTCGGGCGGCAAGAATGTGGCGATCATCGACGCGAGCATGACCGAGCTGATCCGCCCGGCGCTGTATCAGGCGCATCACGCCATCGAGAACCTCTCGGCGCGCGGCGATGCGACAGCTGTTTACACGGTTGCCGGGACGGTTTGCGAGTCGTCCGACACGTTTGCCGCGGACGTGCACCTGCCCGGGTTGGTGCGCGGTGACCTGGTATCGATCAAAACGGCAGGGGCTTACGGCTCGGCCATGGCTTCGCGCTACAACCTCCACGACCTTCCTGCGTCGGTTTACAGCGACCGGATCGGCTGAAATTACGCCGATGTTGATAATTTTTGACAGTTTCGGGCGCGCACGCCGATGAAACTGCCCGGAATTTTCGTATCTTGCGCCGTTAAATTCCGAAAGCGATGAAAATATCATACAATTGGCTTAAAGAGTACCTGCGGAGCGATCTGACGCCCGATCAAATAGCTGTTGTCCTGACCGATATAGGCCTCGAGGTCGAAAGTTTCGAAAAGATGGAAGCCATTCGCGGCGGGCTCGAAGGCGTGGTGGTAGGTAATGTGCTGACCTGCGAAAAGCACCCCGACGCCGATAAACTGAGCCTCACGACGGTCGATGTCGGCCAGGAGGAACCGGTGCAGATCGTGTGCGGTGCGCCCAACGTGACAGCCGGACAGAAAGTGCTCGTAGCCACCATCAACACGACCCTCTACCCTGCCGGTGCCGAGGAAGGGTTCAAGATCAAGCGGAGCAAGATCCG
>JAVBRR010000027.1:0-4900 GCA_031547705.1 Rikenellaceae bacterium
GTCACCGCGTCGATCCGCTGCGCCCGTTCGATCATCGTGACGTTGACAAATGTTTTGGCCCGGATCACCACCTCTTGCGGCTTTTCGATCTGCTCGAGCGACAGGTGCGAGAGTGTCAGCGAGGCCTTGCCCAGGGGGACGTTGTCGAAAAGGAACGAGTCGCCGGCCACGACGGTGTAAAGGGTGTCGCGCGCGGTGACGAGCATCGCCACGGCGCCGTCGGCCGAAATCCGCTCTCCGCCGGCTATAAACATGATGCTCACGCTTCCCCGCAGGAAACCCCTGTCGGCTTTTTGGGCGCGAAGCGTTCCGGCGGTCAGAAACGACAACAGCAATAACAGGACGACGGCGCGTTTGGGCATGAGTGTCCGTATGTTACTCTGTTTGCCGCCGGGACTTGCGCGATTTTTTCTTTTTGTCAGCCGGTTCGGGAGCATCCGTTTTTTTGCCGGATTTGGCATCCGGGTCGGGTTCCAACTGCACATCGATCTCCGTGCGGCCCGCCACGGACTCCTCTTTTGCCAGGTAGCCCGGGGCGGAAAAGACCAGCACCACGTCGGGCGGGGCCGTGAAATTATATTGTCCCCGCGAATCGGTCATCGTTCCGTAAGGATTGCCTTTGAGTGAAATCATCGCTTCGACGATTGGTTTTCCGCCGGGCGCGGTGACCTTGCCCGTCACGTAGATCGATCCCGTGGGTGCGGCCCACGCCAGCCCCGTCCACAGGACGGCCAGCGTCAGTATCGATAATTTTTTCATGATTAATCTGGGGTTAGCGAGTATTATGGATTAGCTATTTGCTCGTCGATCCACATGTTTTTTATGGATTTAAGACTGTCGTAATAAGTCGAAGTTTCGTGTTGTTGCGGCGATTACGACAAAGATAATCAAAATTACTAATTTAGATAGGATTAATATTCGTACCTTTGTGGCAAATACCATTTAACTTAAATTTTTGATTGTATGAAAAAGATTTTGTTGGCAGTGGCGGTTGTGGCAATGACTTGCCTGGCTGCAAATGCACAGGTAGACAAGAACGCGATCGGACTTCGCCTCGGCGGAGGCAGTTTCTCGGGCGGGGAGATCTCCTACCAGCTCGGTTTGGGACAGGCCAATCGCCTGGAACTCGACCTGGGTTTCGGTGGCAATAAAAACTATTCGTCCCTCGGGCTCTCGGGTATCTACCAGTGGGTTTGGCCCATCGGTGGCCAGGGTTTCAACTGGTACGTGGGTCCCGGTGCCGGTTTGTCGATCAACACGGGTAAAGGAGGCTACGAGAATTTCTTCGGCCTGGCCATCGGCGGCCAGATCGGTGTGGGCTACAACTTCAATATTCCGCTGGGGTTGACCCTCGATACGCGCCCGATGTGGGATTTCCTGGCCGATGCCGACGGTTTCGGTTGGGGCCTCGCCCTGGGTGTCCGTTACAGGTTCTAACGGATCACAACAACAGATCAACGCTCCGGGAAATCCCCGGGGCGTTTTTTTGTTACCGCCCTCCGGTAATAATGGCGGTGAAACGAGGCAGGTAGCGTTTCAGCAGGGCGTACAGTGCCAGCGAAACGGCGATCATAACCACCGGCGAGAGCAGGTAAAAGAGCGTGATGCCGAAATCGGTGGCGGGGAGGATCGTTCTCAGCAATAGCAGGCGGGTGTAAAAGAACGTGGGTTCGTGGAAGGCGAAGACAAAAAAGCTCGCCGAAGCCAGGAAGGCGTTGGGGCGGACTTTCCCGGTGGCCAGCAACCGCGAGGCCACGTTGAAAACGAACACGATCCCCACCACGATCCCCACCTTGTGGATGTAGGGATAACAGCCGTACCCGTTGGCCGCCACCTCGGCGATGGCCAGGATGGGGAAGAGGACCATCGAGGGCGTGAAGACCTGCCCGCACTGCTCGACGATATCCCGCCGGTTGATACTGAACCACGCCCCCGCGGTGAAGAAAAAGAAGGCCGTGATCCCGAACCCCGCGCAGTACAGCCCCGGGAAGAGATACCACGCCACCCCTAAAAGCACCACGGCGAAAACGCGCAGGTATTTCACCGCCAGCCAGATCAACGGCGAACACACGCATGTGACCATCAGGTCGCGGATGAACCACATCGGCCCGACGATCGGAACCGAGAGCGATACGGCGGGAATGTCGTGCAGCCCCCAGAGGTTGTAGACAATTCCCATCGGGTTGAGTTGCTCGAGGATCGGGTGGCTGGATATCATAGCCGAGGTGGCGGGAACGCTCTTGAGGAGGACGAAAACCGCAAAATAGGCTGTGTTCCAGATCAGGTAGGGGACCAGCAGGCTGCGCACCCTGCTTTTGAGTTTGCGGCCGTAGGCGGCCCGGGTGAAGTCGGTCTTGTAGAAGAACAGGAATCCCGAAATGACGAAAAATATCGGGACGCCCAGGTTTCCGAACACCCCGGAGAGCAGCTTGCTGAGTGTGTCGTACACGGGGAACGCCCCGGGTTCCCCGGCTGTTTCGAGGTAGCTGGGAGCGATCGTGCTGTGCAGCACGACGATCATGACAATAAGGGGGAAGCGCAGGAAGGCGATCGTTTCCGACAGCGATCCGTTGAGCTTTTCAGGGGTCTTTTCGTTCATACTTAAATGGTCGTGGCGGCAAAGATAAAAAATAAAGGGGGAAGATTTTCGTACCCCGATAATTTTCCCTACCTTAGGGCGGAATTTGAGCTTGTGGAGCGGAATTACGTCTATAATACTACGTTCGTCGTCGAACCCGGGGTGCGGGAACGGTGGCTCGAGGTGATCGAGCGGGACTACATCCCCTGGCTCGAGGCCGGGGGTTACGACGACATTGTTCTCCATCGCGTCCTGGCCGAGGTCCCCGAGGGACATTTCACCTTTGCGCTGATGGTGGGCGTGGACGATATGCTGCGTTACGAGGCGCTGCAGGCCGCCATGAGGCAGAAATACGAGGAGGTGCTGAAACCCGTTTTCGGGATGGACGTGATGATCTTTTCCTCGCTTTTGAAAAAGATAAGATGATTTTGAAAAAAATAGGAGTGTTATTGCCTGCCCTGTTGGCGGGTTTGGGGGCTGTGGCCCAGCAGCAGGTTTTTACGGTCGATCCCGTGCGCGGCGAGAAGTGGTGGGGCGTTTACACCGCCCGGGGGCCCGCGATGCCTTTTGCCGCGCCTTTCGAGGCGAACACGGCGGACGGGGCGGGGACCCTGCCTTTGTTGCTTTCCGGCAACGGACGCTACGTGTGGTGTGACGCCCCGGCAAACATCGCCTTCGACGGCGACCAATTCACGTTGCGGTACCCCGAGGGCGCCCGCGTGGATTTGAGCCGCGACGGTCGCACGCTGCGCGAGGCCTACCTGGTGTGGCGCCACAAATATTTCCCTCCCACGCGCGTACAACTTTCCGAAACGCTCTTCACGCGCCCGGTCTACCTGGTGGGTGCCGAGACGGGTAGCGAGCACACGGCCGCCAAGGTGATTGCCTACGCCGACCGCGTGCTCTCGTCGGGCCTGCCCGCCGGGGTGCTGGTCATCCCCGACGGTTGGCAGGCCGCGGGCGGCAACTACGCCTTCGATCCGCTCTATTACCCCGACCCGAAAACGGTGGTCGATGAACTCCACGCCAAGGGTTTCGAGGTGGTGCTCACCGTGACGCCCCTGGTGGACGCCGCCGGACGGGAGTACGTGCGCGTCAAACAGCGGGGCGTGCTGCTCACCGGGCCCAAGGGCGAGGTGAGCGTTGCCGAGGGGCCTGCGGGCTACCGGGCGTGCCTCGATTTCGCCCGTAAGGAGGTGGCTTTGGGCGCCAAACGCGACCTGGCGCGGCTCAGGGCGGCTTACGGGGTCGACGGTTTCCGTTTCGATGCGGGAAGTGCCGCGACGCTCTTCGCCGCACGCGGCCGGGAGGCTGCCGCGGCTTTTGCCGAGAACTGGATGTCGCTGGCCGACCTGGCGCCGGTGTACGAATACCTGGCCTCGCCGCCCGACCTTTCGCAGCCTTACGTGTGGGCGTTGCCTGCCCGGGGGGGTGCGCCGGAGGCGCTTGCCGGAGAACTGAACGACGCGCTCACCGCCGGCCTTTGCGGCATGGTCTACACAAGCGTGGCGGGGGCGGGGACCGTGCCCGAAAAACTCTACCGGGATCCTTCTCCCGTGGTACGGTCGTTGCAGATGCGCTCGATGATGGCGGTTTGCGTGGTGGACGCGGTGCCCTGGAAGTTGCAGGGCGAGGCGTTCGAGGCGGTCAAACGCGCCCTGTGGCTCAAACCCAAATACGCGGACTACATGACTGAATTGTTGCGTGCGTCGGCCACCACGGCCGAGCCCCTGGTCCGGTCGATGGAGTACCAGTTCCCGCGCAACGGCTTTGCCGATTGCAACGACCAGTTCATGCTGGGGGGCAAATACCTCGTGGCCCCCGTGCTGGACGATGCTGCGAGCCGCACGGTGCGCCTGCCGCGCGGGATATGGCTCGATCCGTCGGGCAAACGCTTCCGGGGGCCGCTGGTGCTGAGCGTCCCCTGCGACGAATACAAAATGCATTGGTTCGAATTGACAACTAAATAAATCCCTCCCCCTTATGCTCAACCGGGAACAACGCGAATACCTGCTGCCCAAGGCCTACAACGCCGCCCTGAGGGCCGGTGCTGCGATCATGGAGATCTATGCCGCCGGCAAGCAACACGACGATGTGGACATGAAGAGCGACCACACGCCCATCACCCTGGCCGACCGCCGCGCCCACGATGTGATCAAACAATACCTCGGCCAGACGCGGATCCCGATCCTGAGCGAGGAGGGGCGCGAGATGCTCTATGCCGAACGCAGCGGCTGGGACCTCTTCTGGATGGTCGACCCCCTGGACGGGACGGTCGAATTCCTGAAAGGCAACGGCGAATTCACGGTCAACATCGCCCTG
>JAVBRR010000131.1:0-5605 GCA_031547705.1 Rikenellaceae bacterium
TGCGCCTGGCACCGGTGGCGCCTTCGAACTTCGAGTAGTGGTAGATTCCGTCTTTGTAGAATTCCGAAGCAGCGCAGTCCAGGCCGATGGCCACGTCGCCGCCCTCGGCTTTGCGGCCGGGTTTGTAGCCCGCCTTCTTGATGGCTTCGATGATCGACTCGAGCGCGTCCTCGGTGCCCTTGAGTGCGGGGGCGAAACCGCCCTCGTCACCCACGGCGGTGCTCAGGCCGCGGTCGTGGAGCACTTTCTTGAGCGCGTGGAAAACCTCGGCGCCCATGCGCAGGCCCTCGTGGAACGACGCGGCGCCCACGGGACGGATCATGAATTCCTGAAACGCGATGGGGGCGTCGGAGTGCGAGCCTCCGTTGATGATGTTCATCATGGGAACGGGCAGCGTCTTGGCGTTCACACCGCCGATGTAGCGGTAGAGGGGCACACCGAGCAGGTTGGCGGCGGCGTGGGCGCAAGCGAGCGACACACCCAGGATGGCGTTGGCGCCCAGGTTGCTCTTGGTGGCGGTGCCGTCCAGTGCGATCATCGCGCGGTCGATACCCACCTGGTCGACGACAGGCATGCCGACGATCTCTTTGACGATCGCTTCGTTGACGTTCTGAACGGCTTTCAGCACGCCCTTGCCCAGGTAACGGTTCTTGTCGCCGTCGCGCAGTTCGAGCGCTTCGTGTTCGCCCGTAGAGGCTCCCGAAGGAACTGCCGCACGGCCCGTGACGCCGCTCGCGGTCATCACTTCGACTTCGATGGTAGGATTTCCACGGGAATCGAGGATCTCCCTCGCGTGGACGCTAATAATTTGTCCCATAATGATTTGTATGATTAATTGATACTGATTGACTTTTGCAGCGCAAAGGTAACGATTTCGCAAATATTATACAAATTCAATTTTATTTTGTATATTTGTACTGTCGATCCGGTTGGATTCGGCAAAGAGTGTTTATTAGCCCGGCCACAGAATCTTGGAGGCTTCGAAAACTGGGCTCACCGATTGTAGATGACTCACGCTTTTGCGTGTGGGTTGTTCTCGTTGGTGAGCCAGGCCCCTCCAAGAGCCTTGTGGCGGACGAGTAATGACCCCACGCTTTTTTTATTAAAATCTCTGCGCGGGGTCGGCGGAATGAAAAATCTACCGCGATGCCTTCTTACGATCCCCGCTCCATGGGCCCCCACGACCGTTTCTGCTACCTTTTCGAGTACGTCCTCCAGATCGATTTCGATGATTTCCTCGACAGCACGGGCCTGACGTGCGACGACCTGCTGCACATAGATACGACCGAAGACCCCAACGCCAAATTGCCCGACAAGGTGGTTTATCGCGTCATAAAAGCCTATCCCTTTATCTGCTACTACTGGCTGAAATACGGCAGATGCCACATCCCCCAAAAGAGCGGCAACCCTTGAACCGAGTGGGGCACGTTTTGTTCACAAACTGTGGTACTTATTTGATTTTATTTTGTATGTTTGCTGCATCGATCCGGTTGGATTCGATGAGGCGTTTTGCATAACTAGGATGGTAAATCAGGAAAATTAACCATTTGGTCTAGAATGTGTAGAACGGCCTCACGCATTGCGTGTGGGTTGTTCTCTTCTAGGCCGAGGCCCTTTCCTGAGCCTTCCATCCCGGTGAGTAATGACCCCGCGCTTCTTTTTATAAAAATATCCGCACGGGGTCGGCGGAAAGAAAAACCTGCTGTGATGCATCCTTCTCCCGACCCCCACTGCATGGGCCCCCACGCTCGTTTCTGTTACCTTTTCGAGTATGTCCTCCAGATCGACCTCGAGGATTTTATCGCCAATACGGGCCTGACGTACGACGACCTGCTGGATATAGCGACAACCGAAGACCCCAAGGCCAAGTTGCCCGAAAAGGTGGTCCATCACATCGTAAAGACCTACCCCTTTATCTGCTATGACTGGCTGAGAAATGGCAGCTGCCGTTTCCCCAGAAAAAATAACCGCGCCCACCCATTGCTGTGCAGGCGCGGCAAAACTCTGTAATATTGTTATTTAACTAATGTTTCCACCGCCGAGGCGATCCGAACGAACTCGCCGCGGTAGCCCGCCGGGTCGTAGTCCAGTCCCTGGCGTGCCAAGTCAACAGCTTTGGCGTAGGTGGCCTCGCCCTTGAAATCGGAGTCGCGCACCAACTGGGCGAACATGGCCACCGCCGAGGCGAACCTGAAGTCGGCCGAGGGAGCGGACAACCTGTTGGGGACGGCGACCTCCATTTTTTTGCTCACGTCGCCGTCGGGGGCCTTGTAGCGCAGTTTGACGGTCATCATTTCGGCGGCGGAAGAGGGCGTTTCGAGGGTCGGGCGCTGGTATTTCAACGGATCGACCGTTCCCTGGCGGCTGTCGGCGGCCGAGGCGGGGATGACCTCGTAGAGCGCCGTCACGCAATGTCCCGCCCCGATGTCGCCCGCATCCACGCGGTCGTCGTTGAAGTCCTCGTCGCGCAGCAGGCGGCTCTCGTACCCCACCAGGCGGTAGGCCTGCACGCAGGCGGGATTGAAC
Organism: Rikenellaceae bacterium; assembly: GCA_031547705.1. GTDB lineage: Bacteria > Bacteroidota > Bacteroidia > Bacteroidales > Rikenellaceae > JAVBMJ01. The sequence goes on from JAVBRR010000131.1 coordinate 2,527, forward strand.
TCGACCTGCAACTTGGCGTCCTTGGCCACGACGTACATCGTCGAGCCGAACTCACTCACCAACACCTTGTTGGCCTCCTGGAGGTTGTCGATGTAGGCGTAGTTGCCGTTGCCTTTTTCGGCCAGGGTCTGCATCCGGTCGTCCTTGTAGTTGCCCATGCCGTAGCCCAGCACCGAGAGGAAAACCCCGCTCTTGCGCTCCTGCTCGATCAGCTTCTCGAGTTCGCCGACGCTCGACACGCCCACATTGAAGTCGCCGTCGGTGCAGAGGATGATGCGGTTGTTGCCCCCGGCGATGAAGTTGGCGCGCGCGGTTTTGTAGGCCAGGCGGATCCCTTCGCCGCCCGCCGTCGAGCCACCCGCCGTGAGGGCGTCGAGCGCCTCGCGGATCTTCTGCCGGTCCTCGCCCGAAGTGGCGGGCAGCGCCAGTCCGGCGGCCCCGGCGTAGGTGACGATCGACACACGGTCTTTCGCCCGGAGGTTATTGACCAGCAGCTTCATCGACGAGCGGACCAGCGGCAGGCGGCCGTACATCGAACCCGAAACGTCGATCAGGAAGACGAAATTCGTGGCCGGCAGGTTGTCCGAGGGAATTTCGCGCGCCTTGATCCCGATGCGCACCAAATTATTTTTGGGGTTCCACGGACACCGCGCCGCCTCGCAGGTGATCCGCAGCGGATCGGAGCCCGTGGGCTTGGGATAGTTGTAGGAGAAATAATTCACGAACTCCTCGGTGCGCACGGCGTCTTTGTCGGGGATCACGCCGGCGGAGAGTTTGCGGCGGGCGTTGGTGTACGAAGCACCGTCCACGTCGAGCGAAAAGGTCGAAAGCGGCTGTTTGTCCACGGTGATGAAGCGGTTTTCGCGGAACGACGCGTGCTCCTCGCCGCCGGGGTAGTAGTCGTTGGGGGCGGCAGCCAGTTGAAGTGCGTCATATGCCATTTTCACGGCAGGGGAATGACCCGTCAACTCCTTCCTGTTCCTCGTGCCGTAACCGACCTCCACCACCACCTGTTCTTCGCACGCCACGACCGAGGCACGCAGCACCACGTTGACGGTTGCGGCAGCGGCGACCTTGCGCTTCTGCGTGTCGTAACCTATGTAACTAAAAACAAGGGTGGCGCCCTTCGGGACGGAGATCGTATAAAAACCCTTGGCGTCGGTCGAAACGCCTTTCGTGGTGCCCTGTTCGACGACCGTCACGCCGCGCAACGGCGCGCCCGACCCGTCGGTGACGGTGCCCGAAATCTTCAACGATTGCGCCTGTGCGCCCGCCACGCCCGCCAGGGCCAGAAGAAGCGCGAGAAATCTGAAAGTTTTCATAATTTTATTTTTTAAGGTTGTTTTTCATCTTCAGGACGCGGTGGTGTAGCGAATTCCATAAATTATTTTTAATTTTGTACGAATTATGGCTACAAACCCCAACGACAACCTCAGCGACCGCCTGCTGCTGGACCTCTTTTCCTCTACCCGCGATGCGGAGTACCTGGGGGTGTTGTACAACCGCTACATGCCCCTGGTGTACGGGGTCTGCCTGAAATACCTGCGCTCGACCGACGACGCGGGCGACGCGGTGATGCAGATATTCGAAGAGCTGGTGGCCAAGATGCCGCGCTTCGACATCAAGGAATTCCGCCCGTGGCTCTACACCGTAGCCAAAAACCATTGCCTGGGCGAGTTGCGCAAAACCAAGCGCGAGATACCCTCCGATTTTTCGGCCCCGTTTATGGAAACGGCCGACATGACGCATCTTTTTGATAAACGCGACGACGAAGCCCGGCTGGCAGCCCTTGAAAATTGCATGGAGAAGTTGCCCGAAGGCCAGAAGACAAGCATCCGGATGTTCTTCTTCGACGGATTGTCTTACGCCGACATCGCCGCCGCAACGCAATACGACTACAACGGCGTGAAAAGCCACATACAGAACGGAAAACGCAACCTGAAGATCTGCATCGAAAGCAACGCCCAATGAAACTCGACGACTACATACGCGGCCGGCGCCGCGGCAAGGAGGCCCACCGCATCGAACGCGAAGCGATGGACGACCCCTTCCTGTGGGAAGCGCTCGAAGGCTACGACGAGGTCGAAGGCGACCACGCCCAGGCCCTGGAGCGCCTCCGCGAGGCCGTTGCGCGCCGCGACGAGGTGAAGCAACCCCTGCGCCGCGAGCTGATCGTGCGCCTGAGCGTGGCGGCCGGGTTGGCGCTGATCATCCTCTCGGGCGGTTACCTGCTCTACCGCTTCATCCCCGAGGCACGGCAGTACGCCGTCGAAACCCCGGTACCGGTCGACACGGCGGCCACCCTGGCGCAGAACCTGGACACAGTGGAGAAGATCGCGGAATTCGATATCGTGGCGCCGGTAGAGGAGGACGTTGCGGTCGAAAGGGCCCCGAAAGAGAAGATAGCCGTCGTATCGGACATACTGAATGTTGTGAAAAATGACGCCAAAGTCGCAACCAATACCGCCCAGGCCGACAAGGCGGCGGTAAAATCCACTACACAACCCCAAGTGAAGGCGGAGGCAAAACAACCCACCACCGTGGCTAAGAACCTGGCAACTGACAACCAAGCCGATACAGAAACCGCCGCGATTGAAATAGGTTACAGCACCACGAAGAAGGCCGACCTGACCGGTTCGGTTGGAACGGTCACGACTTCACCCCTGACAAGTACGAGTGCCGCTCCGGCGCCTGCCGAATCGGCGTCGGGGGTCGCCACCGAGCGCAGCGACCCGGCCTACGCCAAATACCTGCGCGACAACACGCCCGTGGTCAACAACATCTACGGCGAACCCATCACAGGCGAGGTGGTGATCGAGCTCTCCGTCGACTCCAACGGCAAGCCCCGCAACGTGAAGATCGTCAAGGGCCTCACCGCCGACACCGACGCCGAGGCCCTGCGCCTGGTGCGCCGCGGCCCCCGCTGGAACATCACCGACCGCGATGTGCGCGTCACCGTCCGCTTCGGGGCGAAATAATAAAGGATTTTATTTTCAGGCCGAAGCCCGCGGAGGCGAAATCGAAGCCGCAGGCGAAGAATGCAGCCCTCCGCAGCCGGGGGCTTCGGGCTGCCAGCCTT
>JAVBRR010000169.1:0-9804 GCA_031547705.1 Rikenellaceae bacterium
GTGGTGGGCTTCGACTGGGACAACACCACGCGCACGATGAGCCGCGTCCAGGGCGTGAACATCACCCTGGGGTTGCCCATCATCCGCGTTTCGGTCGACCACGGGACCGCTTTCGACGTCGCCGGCAAGGGAATTGCCAGCGAAGAAGCGTTGCTGTGCTCGCTCGACTACGCCGTAAAAATGGCTAATAACAGAAAATAATCATGATAGGGGTCGTTGCAGATGATATCACCGGCGCTGCCGAGATAGCCGGGATCGGATGGAGGCTGGGATTGGATGTCCGCCTGGTAACCGCTGCGGATTCGCTGCGCGGGGAGCGGTGCGGGTTGGTGGTGATGGCGTCCAACGCCCGCTCGCAGGGGCCTATGGAGGCCGCGGACATCACCTGGTCGTTTGCCAGGCAGGCAAAATACGCGGGCTGCGGCCGGATGTTCATGAAATGCGACTCGGTGCTGCGGGGCCACGTACTCGCTTCGACCCGCATGATGATGACCGCCTGCGGATCGGGCAGGGCCTTCATCCTGCCGGCCAATCCCTCGCGCAAACGCACGGTCCAACACGGGGTTTACTACATCGACGGAGTGCCCCTGAACAACACGCTCTTTGCCGACGATCCCGAATACCCCGCCCGCTCGTCCGATGTAGCCGAGTTGCTGGGCGAAGGGGTCCGGACCATAGAGCCTTACCAGGCACTGCCCACCGAGGGCATCTACGCCGGTAATTGCGCCACGCCCGAAGAGATGGAAACACAGGTAGCCAAAGCCGACGAGGACACCCTGCTCGTCGGTGCGGCGGATTCCTTCCTGTGCTTCCTCCAGGCGCAAGGTTTCTCGACGGCAGGCAGCCCGCCCGCCCGCAAACTCTCGCTCTCGTCGGGGATGATCGTCGTGTGCGGCAGCACGGCCGACAACACCGAGGTTTTCAGCCGGGTGTCCCTGCCCCACTGCCGGATGCCGCGCGAGGTTTTCGAAGGCCGCGGCGACGAGCAGGCGTGGATCGAGTCGATCCGCAGGGAATACACCGAAAAGGGTTCTGTCATGCTTTCCGTGGGACATCCACCCGCAGGCGGGCACGACACGGCGCTCAGGTTGCGCAAATTGATGGCCCGGGCTACCTCCGACCTGCTCAAGACGCGCCTGCCGGGCGAGTTGATCGTCGAAGGCGGAGCCACGGCTTTCGCCCTGATCGAGGAGATGGGATGGTCGTCGTTCGGGGTCACGGACGAGATCGCCCCGGGTGTGGTGCGCCTGTCGATCGACGGGCTGCCAGGGACCTGCCTGACCCTCAAACCGGGGAGCTATCCCTGGGGCGAGATCATCTAAGCACGGCCTCTTTTCGCCAGGGAGTAGGCCTTGGGCGTCATACCGAACTGGCGTTTGAAGCAGGAGCTGAAATAGCGCTGGTCCGAAAATCCCACCATGGCGCTCACCTCGGTGATGTTGTAAGTAGTCGATTCCAGCAGGCGGGCCGCCCTTTTCAGGCGCGTGACCTTGATAAATTCTATCGGTGGCAGACCGGTAAGCTTGTTGATGCGGCGGTAAAGCATCGAGCGGCTGATGTTGAGTTTATCGGCCAGGCGGTCGATGCTGAAAGTTTCGTCGGAGATATTCTCCTCGAGGATATTCATCACGTTGGCCAGGAAAATATCGTCGTTCGAGGTGATGTCGATCTCCTTGGGATTGACGATCAGTTCTTTCTTGACGTGTTCGCGGATTTGCCGGCGGCTGCGTACCAACTGGGCGATGCGCGCCCCGAGGAACGAGATATTGAACGGCTTAACGATGTAGGCATCGGCGCCCATTTCGTAACCGCGCTGGCGATCCTCGTCGGAGGAGAGCGACGAGATGACGATGATCGGCGTATAACCCAACGCGGTGTCCTGTTTGATCTTATGGCATATTTCGAGCCGGTCCGAATCGTCGGTTTCGACATCGATGACCACCAGCGCCGGCGCACATTCTTTCAGCCGCGCATACAATCCGGTATCGGTTTCGAGCATGACGGTATTGTACTCTTTCGAAAAAGAGCTGCCTATCAGCCAGGCCAACTCTTCGTCGAAGCCGATCAGGCAAACCACGGGCAGGTGAGAATCTTCGGGGGACAACATAATCGTCTTAAACCCGGAAGCCATCTCGATAAACGAATCCGAAAGTTTCCGGCGGTCGTTGTCGCGGGTCGCGTTCTCGATCTCTTCCTTCGGGAAATGGGCGTTACCCAGCAATACCGGGAAAGCGAAGCGGCTTCCCTGCCCCACCCGGCTTTCGACTGTGATATCGCTGTGGTGCAGCCTCACGTATTCCCTCGCCAAAGACAGGCCTATTCCGGCATCGGGAAACACCCCCTCACCTGCCTCGGAACCCCGCCAGAAGCGGTCGAAGATCCGGGTGGTGTGTTCCGCCGGAATACCGATCCCTGTATCCTCGATCGAGATCCACAGTTTGTATTGCGTCGATTCGAGGGTGCACCGCACGGTAATGGCACCGCCCGGGGGAGTGTATTTGAAGGCATTGGAGAGCAGGTTGAAAAGCGATATCTCGATCTTCTCGCAATCCACCAGGGCCATGGCGGTTTCGATGTTGGTTTCGAAACGGTAGTCGATCTTTTTCGTGGAAGCCACATCGACAAAACTGTTGTACACGTCCCGTGTAAGGGCCACGACATCGTATTCGCCGAGCGACAGGGAGGTTTTACCCAGATCTATTTTGCGGAATTCGAGCAACTGCGATATCTGGAAGTTGAGTTTGCGCACACTCTTGTCCATCGTCAGCAACAAGCTGCGGATCTCCTCGGGCGGCAGGGAGGCATAGTTGTGGATTAGTTTCTGCAACGGGGTGTAAAGCAACGTAAGCGGCGTTTTGAAGCTATGGGAGAGGTTGATATAATATTTGATCTTCCACTGCACGAGGTCTTTTTCGTACTTTACCCGGTGTCCGAGGCGGACCACCCGAACGATCAGCAGGGCGATACCTCCCAGGATAACGGCATACAACAGATAGGCCCAGAGGGTGTTCCACGGGGCAGGCCGTACCACAAAGGTGATCTCACGCGTATTGTCGAGCCACACGCCGGAGCTGTTGGTCGACTTGACCTTGAAGACGTACGTCCCCGGTTTGAGGTTCGAATACGAAACATACCGCCGCTGGGCATCGGTGTAGATCCACTCGGGATCGAACCCCTCCAACCGGTAGGCGTATTTGATCTTCATCGGCGCGGGCAGGTAGAGCGCACTGAAAACCAGCGAAAACTGGTAATTCCGGTGGGTCAGCACCACCCTGTCGGAGGCGTCGATATCCACATTCAGCACTTTCGAGCCGCCGAAAATCCGCTTGTTGAGTATCGAGAATTCCGAAAAATGAAGGCTCGGCGAATAGGCGTCGGGAAGTACGTCCATGGGATTGAAATGGATCAGCCCGTTCACTCCGCCCATAAAAACAGTGCCGTTGTTATCCACACCGATACCGAATTTATAGGTGGCCTTGGCAATGCCCCCGGCTTGCGCGAGTTCGTAGTATTGGACATCGTTCCCGCCCGAGAGGCGGTAAACGCCGCGTATGCCCGCCACCCAAAGGTTGCCGTAATAATCCTCGATGATACCGCTCACATAAACATTCTCGTCGGGGAAAGGAAGTTCGTAAGGTTCGAACCGGTCTGCCGCAACGTCGTGGAGAAAAAGACCGTTCATCGTCCCCACCCAAAGCCTGTTGTTGCGATCGATATAAATGGCCGTGAGAATGTGGTTGCCGAATTGTTCGCGGCCGTATTTTTTCACTTCCCCTACGGTCCCGGTGCGCTTGTCGAACGACACACAGTACAGGCCGTCGTCATCCGAGGAGACCCACAGGTTCCCCGCACGGTCGGAACCGATGGAACGGTGGCGGCCCTGGGCCTGGCCGTCGAGGTCGATCTTATGCAGCCGGCCGTCGGAAGCCCGCAACACCCCCACGCCCCCGAGCGAGAACCCGAGCCAGATATCGCCGGTGCGGTCTTTGAAAGAGGAGATGGCGTTTTTCATCCCGTATTTGGCCAACGTATCGTTCAGCGGGGAGTCCTCATAGAACGCGCCGCGGAGCGGGTCGAAAAACTTGAGTGTGGATTTGGTCGAGATCAGAAAACGGTGGTCGTCGAGTCCTACGATAGTCTGTATCTTGTTGTTGCGCGTCTGATTGGCCGGGCTACTGTTGTCCGTATAACGCTTAATGGCAAAGGTCCCGCTGCCGTTATTCCACGCCAGGCGGTCAACCCCTTCGGCCGTGGCGAGCCAGACGTTTCCCTGTCCGTCGCAATAGATCGACGAAATGATGTTGTGGGAAGGGGTCGCAGGGTTGCGGGGGTCGCTGCGGATAACCCCGAACGGCGAGTTCTTCTCGTCGGCATAGAGGTAGATCCCGTCGAGGGTCCCGATCCAGACATTGGAATAGCTGTCCTCGTAAAGCGAGAGAATGGTATTTTTGATCTCGTTGCGGTTACCCGGGTCGATCCAGAGCCTGCGGTTGAGCACGGGACGCTCACCGGGCACAAGATCGAACAGGAACAATCCGCCGCCGCGGGTACCGATCCACACCTGGTCGCGCATACGCAGCGAAATGATGGCTTCGGCATTGTCCTCGATACACACGAACGCCCCGGCACCCCGGCGCAGCACCTCCTGGCGCGGGGCTACGCAGATCTGCTCGCCCCGGCATACCCACAACAGATCGTTGGCATCGACAAAGACATTGGAATAACGCTGTCCCGAGCCAACGGTCCGAGCCGCGTGTTCCGTTCCGGAAAGGTCCACGACATCCAGGCCGTTGTCTGTCCCGACCCACAAGTTGAGATCGTAATCGAGGTGTTGGGTAAACACCCTGCTGTGGGACAACCCCCCGTTCTCGCCGAAAGCGGCCCCGAGTGCGCGCGCTGCATCGTAAATAAAGATCCCGTGGTTCGAAGAGACGACCCACCGGTCGCCGTAGCGGCCAATCGACATAATTTCATATTCCTGAAGCCGCTTATCGAAAACCGACACCCGGTTTTTATAGTAGTCATACACGTAAAGGCCCCTGTTGGTCCCTATGTATATCTCCCTGCTATCGCGAAAAAGGCAATTCACATAACCGATGTAAACCGAATCGTTGTTGAGATCGTAAGGTTCCACCGTGTAGCCGTCGAAACGCGCTATGCCGTTGTCGTGTCCGATCCACAGGAATCCCCGGTCGTCCTCGACGACCGCCGTCACGGAATTCATCTGGATCTTGCGGCTGAAGTCATAAGATCCCACAATGCCCGCATACGAAAATGCGGGCACCAGGAGGATCAGCAGGAGTAGGCTTCGTAGGCGCATATTATTTCACATCATCCCAATCGTCGGTTCTGAATGAGCTTACAGGCAGGCCGTTGATCCCGAGCAGCGACCCTTTGACATAATCCCGGAAGGCATACCTCACGGCAACGGGCGAAGTTACCTCCGGCGACCAGACCTCCACCCCTTTCTCCGTAATGCGAGCCCGGGCGGAATGGAATTTCCGGTCCGCCCCGGCGATCTCGAATTCCGAGAGCTCCCGGCCGAAAGATGTCAGCCTGCCCGCCGGGGCAAAGGTTATAGCCATCCGGCCGTCATCGGCCGTCCATGCGTGCGGATGGGGGCTTTCGTATTCTATGTCGTAGCCGTAGCTTTTGGCCAGGGCCACATAGGCCAGGCGTTCGCCGGCTTCGCGCTTCCTGGCCGGGTGGATGCACTCCTTCTCGCCGGCATCCACCAGCACGGCGACACCGGTGCGCGGAAGGGTGTGGGCGATCCGGTACTGCACTTCGCGCATAAAGGGCGCATACCCTCCCTGTCCGGGGCCTTTGACGCTGTAATCGTAGGGGGCGATCTGTACGGTATAGATGGGAAAGGCTCCGACCCCCCACTTCTCTTCCCAGCCGCGGTGCATCGCTTCGAAAAGAGCCGGGTATTGTTTGTATTCGATGCGGTTGGCCTCGCCCTGGTACCACAGCGCGCCTTTCATTCCGTAGCCCGCCACGTTGCTGAGCATGCCGTTGTAAAGCAGCGCCGGGGTCACCTGCACCTTCATCCCTTCGACGATCTTCCCGGGAATATCCTTCCCTTCGAAGCGGGCCAGCACATCGCGGGGCATCCACGCTTCGATCGAAGCGCCTCCGAAACTGCAGTCGATCAGCCCCACCGGGACCCCGAGCACCTTGCGCAACAACCGTCCGTAATAATAGCCCGCGGCCGTGAATCCGGGGGTGTTGGAAGGCGACGCCGCTTTCCATTCGCCCCTGCCTCCGCGCTCCTCGACGACCGACGCGCGGCGGGCCACCGTGTAACAGCGCAGGTACTCGTCGCCCGAAGCGACGATGTCGGCCAGCGAGTTCTCGACAGGCTGGTTCGCACTGCCACGCATCGTCATCGCCATGTTGGACTGTCCGCTGCAAAGCCATACTTCGCCGACCAGCACATCGCGCAAGGTCACGGTATTGCCGCAGGTTATGCTTATCGTGTAGCGGTCGTAAGATGCCGCGGGAGTCGCCACCGTCACGCTCCAGGTGCTGTCCACAGCTGCGTGGGCGCTGTAACTCCTGCTGTCCCACCCCGTCGTGACGGTCACGGTCTTTCCCGCAGGCGCTTTTCCCCACAGGGCCGCCCGGCTCTGCTGCTGCAGCACCATTCCGTCTGAAAAGATACCCGCCGGAACCACCTGGGCCCACACCGGAGAGGTGCAAAAAAGCAGCGCGACAACCAATAACCTTTTCATAGCCTTAACTGTTGGAGGCCAAATTCCACGCCACGTTCAGTTGCATGTTGTTCCCCCTGACCCGCACGATCACCGGGTAACAAGGCGTGGTTTCGCTCGTACGGTTGGGGTAACCGGGTGCCTCCCCTACAAATATATCAATAATATCGCCTTCCTGTGCCTCGAGGGTGAATTTTGTTTTGGCCAGTTTCACCGTAAACCCCGCGGTGTAATCGTAGCGCTTGACATTGGTGATGTAAGCGAACACCGGGTCGCCTGTGAGCGAAGCGCTTGCACCTCCCGCTATCGTAGGTTTCTCGGTAAGAAGCAGCACATAATCATAATCGTGCGACGTGGACGAGGTGCAGGTGAACGTGTCGTCGAGCGTCATCCCGCTGAGTTCCACGCGGCGCGACATCTCCACACCGGGGTAAGTCCCCGGTGCCAAGGCTTCCATAACGCCGCCGGTAGAGGTCGTGCTGAAACTCACTTTCGTTCCCGTGACTGCCGCCTGGTCGGCCCCGGCGATCGATACGGTGTTGTGCGAAAGGGATTTCTTATACCATCCCCCGTAAGCGGGCACTCCGTAGGCGGGCGTTCCGAAATCGGGCAACAGTTCTTTTGTGCCGTCGTGGAGCGTGATCGAGAGTTTGTCGGGATGGCCGTGGCCGCCCCCGTGGGGGCCGTATTTCATAATCACCGTGTTCGCCCCGTTGTGAAGCACGGCGTACCCCATATTATCAAAAGCGCAGCTTTCGAGCGACAAGGTTCCCGAGCCGCTGATCTCTTTGGGGTTCAGCAGCGCTTCGTAGTTGAGGCGGTCGACCTGTTTGTAGCACGCGTTGAGCACATTGTCGAAAAACTGCTCGTTGCCGTAGCGCAGATAAGCGATGTTGTAATACCGCGCGTAAGAGGTCAGCTTCGCCCCCGTCCACCCGTCGTTGTGGGTCACCATCGCCAGGTTGGAATAGACGCTGTTTACGGGCGCACGGAACATCGACCGGATGCGGCTGTCGTAGAGGTCTATCCCGCGGCAGCGCACGGCCTCGGCGGTCTTCACCATCGCCTGCAAAGCGTAGAAATGATAGGACACCGATCCTTCGTTCCACCAGCCGTCGGCATAGAGGTTGGCGTCGAGCAGATCGTCGTAACCGTACACCGGTGTGTCGATGGCGTAATCGATCAGGTCGTCGTCCTCGAGCGCAACGCCGATCGAGGCGATGGCGGCATTGTGCCACGTCTGCCAGTTGTTGGTCGCCTGGCAGGCCATGATCAGCTCGGCGCTGGGCCGGAAGAGGCTGTCCTCGATCAGGGTGCGGTACCTGGCGGGAACCAGCGGCTTCACCGTGCGGTACGCGACGGCGGCATCGGTCATCCAACCCGCCTCGTCGAGGCTCTGGCTGTACATCCGCCCCTCCGAGCCGTTGGGAGGCCCTGCCACGGAGTGGGGTTGCCAGGTCGGGTATCTGGTCGCGTAATCGGCCAGCATATAGGTGATCCGGTCGGCATAATCCCGTGTGCCCGTGGTGATATACAGATACATACAGGCCAGCATAAACTCGAGGTTCTTGTTGTGGGCCTCGCCGATCCACGCCATGTCGTACTGGGTACCGGTGTAATCCGTGCCGCATTGGGCGCAACGGTGGGCGTGGGGGCTGGTCCACGAGAAGGTGAGCTCGGTGTTGTGCACAGGGCAATAGAAGTGGTGTCCCCACCCGCCTTCGGTCAGCGGAACGGCCAGGGTGTATTTCAACCGCTGGCGATGGTTCTTTTCCATCGACTCCACGATCTTGAGGCCCCAGGTGGTTTTGGCCGACTGGCGTATGTTGGCGATATCCTGGTCGGAAAAGAAACGGAAATCGGGATCGACGGCCTCTTCCCCGATTCCCGGATCGACCGCTCCCGTTCCGGGTTCCTCGGCAGGCATCTTTTCGTTGCAGCCCGACAGGAGCACAACCGCAGCGGCAAGCAACATCGGTATCAGAACAATTCTTTTCATAGTATGCGGAGTTTTATCATTTTAATTTCCAGATGGTTTCGATTTTCATATTTTTGCCCGAAGTCCTCACGACCAGGGGATGGCTCACGCTTCTGGCGACCGTGTTGTTGTCGGCCTTGCCGAACGCGGCGCCCTTGGCTGTCCCGATAAAAACTTCGGCCGGGCCGTCGATCGTGATCTCGGCTTCGCCCGAAGGGAGTTTCAGCGTGAACCGCCCCCGGCAGGGGAAAGATTTCACGTCGCGGATGTTCCTGTAAACTTCGCTCCCCTCGAGGACGGCATCTTTTCCGGCCGACGCCAGTTCGGGGTAGTCGGTCAGCAGCAGGACGTAATCGTAACGGTGGACCGAATCGGAGGTGCAGGTAAACAGGTCCTTCACCTCCCGGCCGTCGAGCTCCACCCGCCGGCGCATCTCGACGCCGGGGTAGGCTTCGGTACAGACCGCTTCGACACGACCGCCCGAGGGCGTCTCCTCGAAAGCGACCAGCCGGCCCGTGGCAGGGGATTGGTCGCGGCTGTCGACGGTCACGGTATTGTGCGAAAGGGTGCGCTTGTACCACGCCTTGAAGTCAGGGACACCGTAGGCCGGGGTGGCCATGTCGGGCAGCACCTCGCGGGTACCGTCGTGGAGCGTGACGGATAGTTTGTCGGGGTGTCCGTGGCTGCCGCCGTGGGGGCCGTATTTCATTATCATCGTGTATTTTTCGCTCCGCAGGACGGCATACCCCACCTCGGAGAAAAGGCAACTGCGCTGCTCGAGCGGCTGGGGGTCGGGACCCACCTCGCGGGGATTGAGCAGGGTTTCGGCCCCCCGGCGCGGCGACGACGCGTAGCACAGGTCGAGGACCGAAGCGAAAAGCGGATCGTCGCCAAAACGCTTGTATGCGATCTCATAAAGTTTCGCATTACCTTTGAGCGAAGCCCCGTACCAGCCGTCGTTGTGGGCCACGAACACCAGGTTGGCGTAGGCGCCGCGCACGGGCGTGGCAAACATCGTGTACAATTTTTTGTCATACAGGTCGATCCCGCGGCACCTCGCGGCCTCGGCCGTGAGCACCATCGCGCGGAGGGGGTAGAAATGGTAGCCTA
>JAVBRR010000079.1:0-4899 GCA_031547705.1 Rikenellaceae bacterium
TCGGGCGCATCGGCAGGCAATCCCCACGCCGTCGACGCGATCTCGGGCGGGACGATCACCAGCCGCGGGGTCGAAAAGATGATCTTCGTCTGCCTGTCGGACTACAAAGCCTTCATAGACAAGCAGCTCGCCGCAAAGGCCGCACCTGCTGCGACCGCGGTGGAAACGGCAGAAAAAACCGATTCATTGACCATGCAATAAAACAGGAATATGAGTAACCAGGAAAAAGAGCCGTTGTTCTCGGCTAAAATATTGGGGTACCTGACCTCGCCCTTCAACCAGACCAACCCGATCACGGTGCAGATCCTCGGGATCTGTTCGGCCCTGGCGGTGACGGCCAAGCTGAAACCCGCCGTGGTGATGGCGCTGTCGGTGATCGTGGTCACGGGGCTTGCGAGCTTTATCATTTCGCTGATCCGCAAGTCGATATCGCCGCGCATCCGCATCATCGTCCAGTTGGTGGTCGTGGCGGCGCTGGTGATCCTCGTGGACCAGGTATTGAAAGCCTACGTGTACGACGTGAGCAAACAACTGTCCGTGTTCGTGGGGCTGATCATCACCAACTGCATCATCATGGGGCGCATCGAGGCCTTCGCATTGGGCAACAAACCCTGGCCCTCGCTCGTCGACGGGGTGGGGAACGGCATCGGCTACGGGATCATCCTGGTGACGCTGGGCGTGGTGCGCGAGATCTTCGGCGCCGGGTCGATCTGGGGTTACCCGATCATCCCGGAGGATTGGTACGTCAAAAACGGCGGCTTCTACGAAAACAACGGCTTCGTCCTGCTGCCCCCGATGGCACTGATCCTCGTGGGACTGATCATCTGGTTCCACCGCGGCCGCAACAAGAGTCTGATCGAAAAATAATCCGGGCATGGAAAGCATACTGAACATATTCATCCGTTCGATCTTTATCGACAACATGATCTTCGCCTACTTCCTGGGGATGTGCTCGTTCATCGCCGTGAGCAAGAGCGTGAAGACAGCCATGGGACTGGGGGTTGCCGTCACGTTCGTGATGGCGGCGACGGTGCCCCTGAACTATTTCCTCAACGAATTCGTACTCAACCCGGGCGCCCTGTCGTGGCTCAGCGCGTCGATGGCCGATGTGGACCTCAGCTTCCTGAGTGTCATCGTCTTCATCGCCGTGATCGCCTCGTTCACGCAGTTGGTCGAGATGGTGGTCGAGAAATTCGCCCCGGCGCTCTACAACCAGCTGGGGATCTTCCTGCCGCTGATCGCCGTCAACTGCGCCATCCTGGGGGGGTCGCTCTTCATGCAGGAGCGCCAGTACGCCAACATCGGCGAGGCAACGTCGTTCGGGCTGGGGTCGGGAATCGGCTGGTGGCTGGCGATCGTGATGATGGCCGCGATCCGCGAAAGGCTCACCTACTCGCAAATACCGGCGCCCCTGCGCGGTGCGGGCATCACGTTCATCGTCACCGGATTGATGGGGATAGCCTTCATGTCTTTCCTCGGAATACAACTCTAAAGCATAGTATAGCATGGGATTCACGATTATTATAGCCATTGCGGCATTTATGGTGGTAACGCTCACGCTGGTGGTGTTGCTGCTCTATGCGAAGAAAAAACTCACCCCCCAGGGGCAGGTCACGATAGATATCAACGACGGCGAAAAGAGCCTGCGGGTCGATCCGGGCAGCACACTGCTCTCGACACTGGGCGAAAACGCCATTTTTCTGCCCTCGGCGTGCGGCGGAGGCGGCTCGTGCGGCATGTGCAAGTGCCAGGTGCTCGAAGGGGGCGGCGACATCCTGCCCACGGAGGTCAACTTCTTCACCCGCCGGCAGCAGGCCGAAAAATGGCGCCTGGGCTGCCAGGTGAAGGTGCGCGAGGATATGAAGATCCACGTCGAGGAGAGCGTCCTCGGGGTACGGAAGTGGGAATGCGAAGTGGTTTCGAACCGCAACGTGGCCACCTACATCAAGGAATTCGTCGTGAAACTCCCCGCGGGCGAGAACCTCAAATTCCGCTCGGGCGGCTACATCCAGATCGACGTGCCGAAGTACGATTCGATCCGCTTCTCGGATTTCGTTATCGAACCCGAATACCGCGACGAATGGGACAGGATAAACATGTGGTCGCTCGAAGCGAAGAACCCCGAGCCGACATTCCGCGCCTACTCGATGGCCAACCACCCGGCCGAAGGCAACATCGTGATGCTCAACATCCGCATCGCCACGCCGCCCTGGGACCGGATCGCCTGCGGATTCATGAACGTCAATCCGGGCATCTGCTCGTCGTATATCTTCTCGCTCAAACCGGGCGACAAAGTAACCATTTCGGGCCCCTACGGCGAGTTCTTCGTGCGGGACACCCCCAATGAGAAGATGTTCATCGGCGGCGGCGCAGGGATGGCCCCGATGCGTTCGCACATCTTCAACCTGTTCAAAACCGAAAAAACCGACAAGAAAGTCACTTTCTGGTACGGCGCGCGCAGCAAACGCGAGATCTTCTACCAGGACCAGTTCGAGGAGATCGAGCGTGAATTCCCCAACTTCAAGTTCAAAATCGCCCTCTCGGAACCGCAACCGGCCGACCTGTGGACCGGGTCCGTCGGGTTTATCCACCAGGTGATCTACGACGAATACCTCCAATACCACGACGCGCCCGAGGATATCGAATACTACCTCTGCGGCCCGCCGATGATGACCGAAGCGGTCACCCGGATGCTCGACAGCCTGGGGGTTCCGCCCGAGAATATCATGTATGACAATTTCGGAGCGTAGCAACACAAGGATTCCGGCACTGATACGCCGGAATCCCTTTTTTTGCTACCTTTACGCCAACCTATCGACACACGCCATGAAAATCCTTACCGCCGCCCAGATCACCGAGGCCGACCGCCTGACCATCGAGAACGAACCGATCGCGAGCATCGACCTGATGGAGCGCGCGGCCGAAACCATCGCCGGATGGATCTGCAACAACGTCGAGCCGGAGCATCCGCTGCTGTTTCTGATCGGCAAGGGCAACAACGGCGGCGACGGGCTGGCCGTGGCGCGGATCCTGTTCCACGCGGGATTCAACGTCGTGGTTTACACGACCTTCCAGCGCGAAGAACTTTCGCCCGAAACGCTCTTCAATTTCAAACGCCTACCCAAGGGACTCCCCGTGCACAAAGGTTCTTTCGACGAGTTGGTGCCGGCTCCGGAAACCATTCTGATCGATGCGCTGTTGGGCACGGGTGTGCACGGGACGGTAAACGAACCGCTCGCATCGCTCATCCGCAAGGTCAACGCGCTCCATTTCGCCCGGGTCATTTCGATCGACCTGCCTTCGGGTCTGGTGACGGAATTTGCCGCCCCCGGGAGCGAGCTGCTTGCGATACAAGCCAATACGACCCTCGCCCTGCAGTTTCCCAAGCTTTCGATGCTGCTGCCCGCAACCGGCGGGGCGTGCGGCAGGGTAGTGGTGCTGCCCATCGACCTCGATCCGGAGTACCTGGCCGCAGCGGCGACGCCTTATCACTACATAACACCCGAAACGGTGGCCGGAATACCCCCTCCGCCGCGGCCGAAATTCGCCCACAAAGGCGATTTCGGGCACGCGTTGCTCGTTTGCGGCAGCGAAGGGATGATGGGAGCCGCCACCCTGGCCGTCGGCGCGGCGTTGCGCTCCGGATGCGGCCTGGTGACGCTCCACACGCCCCGCGAAGAACGTTTCGCCGTCCAGGCCAACCATCCGTCGGCGTTGCTGAGCCTCGATAAAGAGCCTTTTTTCAGCGAATTGCCGCCGAACCTCGACCGCTTCAACGCCATCGGGGTCGGTTGCGGGCTGGGGCAGGCGCCGCAAACCGTCGCCGCACTGGCCCGGTTGCTCCAGACGCTCTCGGCGGAGGCCGCCAAGGGACACACGATCCATACGCTTCTGGACGCCGATGCGCTCAACATCCTCGCTTCGCGGCCCGACATACGCCAATTCATACCCTCAGGCACGATTCTGACGCCCCATCCGGGCGAACTGCGGCGTCTGATAGGGGAGTGGGGCGGCGAGGAGGAAAAGATCGCCAAAACGCGCGAATTGGCCCTTTCGCTCGATGCCATTATCGTGGTAAAAGGCGCCCACACCATGGTCTGCATGCCGGACGGGGAGTGTTATTTCAACTCTACGGGCACTCCGGCCATGGCGAAAGGCGGCTGCGGCGACCTGCTTGCGGGCCTGATCACGGGCCTTCTCGCCCGCGGGTACGCTCCGCGCGAAGCCGCCCTGGCAGGCGTATGGCTCCACGGCCTGGCCGGCGAAAATGCGGCGGAATACTACTGCGAGGAGGGAATGAACTCTTCCGACATGATCGATTTTATCGCCGAAGCGCTCGCCGATACCCAAAAATGATTATCTTTGCATAAAATACTTAAAACGAAAAAATTATGGCAAGCGTACGCAACATCAAAAAGGATATCGACTACCTCGTGGGGGAAGTGGTTTCGGACTGCTATGTGGCCATGTACTTCCATCCGGCCAAGAAAACGGAACTCAGTGCATTGGTAGACAAAGCGATAGAACTCCACACCGGACTGATGCACCGCGCCAACAATCCCGTGGAAAAAAATAATCCTTCGCTGGTCAAGAAACATTACGCCCAGTTGCGCCGCGATATGTTCACGGGCATCGACGCGCTCTTTTCGTCGTTGAGCGACGCGTGCAAAGTGTAATGCCGATCGGATATTTCCAATAAAAAAACTCCTGCTTGCGGCAGGAGTTTTTTTATTCGTGGCTGTGACCTTCGTGGGTTTCGAGCACCGTGTGCGGCACGTGCCCGTGCGAAACGAGCTGGATGGGGCAGTTGTAATTCTCGAGTTGCTCGGCCGTGATCAGGTTCGAATTGTGCCTGTGTACCACGCAATTAACGCAAACAATATTTTTGACCACGCTGCT
>JAVBRR010000145.1:0-3338 GCA_031547705.1 Rikenellaceae bacterium
CAACATCCACCGCGGGGTGCACTACCTGAGCGAGGAGAGCACGCGGCTGTACGAAGAGGCGCGGATGAGGGTCGGTGCCTTTATCGGTGCCCGCAACCGCCCGGAAATTGTCTTCACGTCGGGTGCCACGGCGGGGATCAACCTGGTGGCCTACAGCTTCGGCGAGCGCTACATTTCGCAGGGCGACAACGTGATCGTCAGCGAGATGGAACATCATTCGAACATCGTCCCCTGGCAGATCGTGTGCGGGCGGCGCGGGGCGCAGATCCGCGTGCTGCCTTTCGCGGACAACGGCGAACTGGACCTCGAAAAACTGGAGGGATTGATGGACGAGCGCACGCGCATCGTGGCCGTGACGCAGGCTTCGAATGTGCTCGGTACGCGCCCCGACCTGCGCCGGATCATCGATATGGCCCATGCGCGCGGTATTCCCGTGCTGGTCGACGGATGCCAGGGCGTGGTGCACGGCGGGGTCGATGTGGCGGCGCTGGATTGCGATTTTTACGCTTTTTCGGGGCATAAACTCTACGGGCCCACCGGTATCGGGGTGTTGTATGCCAAGGAGAAATACCTGGCCGAAATGCCGCCGTTTATGGGCGGGGGCGATATGGTCGACCGGGTGTCGTTTGCCGGGACTACCTACGCCGAGTTGCCCTTGAAATTCGAAGCCGGTACGGCGAACTACATCGGTGCCGTGGCCCTGGCCGAGGCTGTGAAATACCTCGAAGCGTTCGACCCCCACGAAATCGAACGCCACGAACACGCGCTGATGCGGGCGGCTGCCGAGCAACTCTGCGCGATCGAAGGGGTGCGGATCTACGGCGAGGCCCCCGCGAAATGCAGCATCGTTTCGTTCACGGCCGACGGGACGCATCCCTACGATATCGGGATGATCCTCGACAAAATGGGAATCGCCATCCGCACCGGGACCCATTGCGCCGAGCCGGTGATGACGCACTACGGTCTTACGGGAATGTGCCGCGCCTCGCTGGCGATGTACAACACCCTGGACGAGGTCGACGCCCTAACCGCCGGGGTACGCAAAGCATTGAAAATGTTAAGATAAAAGATATGCCGTTACTTGTTCTCGAGGGCCTTGACGGGGCCGGGAAATCGACCCAGATCGCGTTGCTTCAGGAGGAGCTTGCGAGGCGGGGCATCGCGTGCGAATACCTTCATTTTCCGCGTTTCGACGCCCCGGTGTACGGCGACCTGATCGCTCGTTTCCTGCGCGGCGAATTCGGACAATTGGACCAGGTGCATCCCGACCTGGTGGCGTTGATCTTTGCCGGCGACCGCGCCGATGCCGCCCCGAAGATGCGCGAGTGGCTGGCCGAGGGCAAATTTGTGTTGTTGGACCGTTACGTCTATTCCAATGTGGCGTTCCAGGGTGCGAAACTCGAAGGCGCCGAGCGCGAATTGCTGGCGCGGTGGATCGTGGATATGGAGTTCGGTTACAATAAGTTGCCCCGGCCGGATGCGTCGTTTTTCCTCGACGTGCCCTTTGAGTTCGTGAGCCGGAAACTCACCGCCCAGCGCACGGGCGACGACCGCGCCTACCTCCGGGGAGCGGCCGATATCCACGAAGGATCGCTCGATCTGCAGCGCCGTGTGCGTGAGGTCTACCTGGCGTGCGCTTCGCACGAGGGTGGGGTGACGGTGATCGAATGTTCGGACACCGACGGGGGAATGTTGCCCTCGCAAGGGATATTCGAAAAAATTGTGCAAAAAATCAACCATTTGCTATGATGTTCGACTGGCGGCAATACCTGGTTACGCTGATGCGCTGGCTGTTGGCCGCGACGTTCCTCTTTTCGGGGTTCGTCAAGGGGGTCGATCCCTGGGGTACGGCGATCAAGTTCGGGGAGTATTTCTCGGCTTTCGGACTCGATTTCCTGCAGGGGTTGCGTTTTCCGCTGGCTATGGCGCTGGCGGCGCTGGAGATCACCCTGGGCGTGGCGCTCATCGCAAAGGTGTCGGAACGCCTCGTGGCGCTGGCGGCGCTCTGTTTTATGGGCTTTATGACGGTGCTGACGCTGGCGCTGGCCGTCTGGAATCCCGTGAACGACTGCGGGTGTTTCGGCGACGCGGTGAAACTGACCAACTGGCAGACCTTCTGGAAGAACGTGGCGCTCACGGCGATGAGTTTCGTGGTGTATATGCGCGTGCGGCATTGCGGGGTGCAATTGTTCAGCCTGAAGGGGTTTGCGGCGCTCGGCGGGATATTCCTGCTGGGAATCATGCTGGGTGTTTACTGCTACCTGCATCTGCCGCTGATCGATTTCCTGCCCTACAAAAAGGGCGTGGACCTGCGCAGGGCACTCACGGAAACCGCCACGAACGACATTCGCTCGTATGTGATCTACCGCGACATCGCCTCGGGCAAGGAGCGCGAGTTCGATCTCGACGACCCCGAGTGGCAGGATACGACGCGCTGGGAATTTGTCGATTCGAGGGTGGTGACTACCGGCTCGGCAAGCGAGAATTCCGTCCGCGATTTCGCGATTTTCGATGCCTGGGGCGATGTGACCGCCCGGATCGTGGACGACCCCGGGCGCGTGTGGATGATCTGCGCCTACGATATCGGAAACATGACGGGCCGTTGTTACGAGCGCCTCGGAGCGGCGGTCGATTCGGTCCTGGCGCGCGGGGAACGGGTGGTGGTGCTCACTGCATCGCCCTTGCCGCCCGCATCCGACGGCGAGCATGCCGGAATTACCGTCGGGGGACACGAGGTCCCGATGTACAACATGGACGCCACGACGATGAAAACGATGCTTCGTGCACGCGTGGGTGTGGTGGTGTTGGACGACGGGGTGATCGTGGACAAGCGCAACTGCCGGGACGTCAGTCCGTAGTGTTTTCCGTCGAACCTTCCAGTATTTTCTTGCCGTCCAGGACCACTTCGTAGGTTATGGGCGCTATGCGGCGCATCATCAGCGAGAGGGAGCAGTATTTTTCGTGGGTCAGCTCCATGGCGCGGGCTATTTTGCCTGTGTCCAGGTCGCCCGGACGCTCCGGGTCCGAGGTGAGGATAAACCGCTGCATAAAGACGTTGTACCCCGAAAATACCTGGGGCGGATCGTCCTCGAGAACTCCTTCGACCTCCACGGCGAAATCGTTCAGCGGCACCCGCATTTTGTCCATCAGCGACACGGCCGTTTTGGCCGAGCACAGCCCCAACGCATAGAGCATCAGCAGGCGCGGTTTCAGTTCGTTCAGGGGCGGGGTGTTCATCGGTTCGAATTCGAGCGCCTCGAGGCGGCGCATTGCAACTTTTTATTCCATGATCGTCGCGCGAGGGCTGTTATGCCAATTAATCGATTGTTGGTAAAATA
>JAVBRR010000130.1:0-5419 GCA_031547705.1 Rikenellaceae bacterium
GAACACGGGACCTTTCTTGACGGTGAATTCTTCTTTTTTCTGGCTGTAGATCAGCGTACCGATCAGGTCGGCGGGCAGCAGGTCGGGAGTGAACTGTATGCGGCTGAACTTGGCGTCCATTGTTTTTGCCAGGGTTGTGATGGCCAGCGTTTTGGCCAGGCCGGGAACCCCTTCGAGCAGGATATGCCCGTTGGAGAGCAGGCCGATCATCAGGGTGTCGATCAGGTGGCGCTGCCCGACGATCACCTTGCCGATCTCGCGGTTGAGGCTCTCGACAAAGACGCTTTCGCGTTCGATGCGCTCGTTCAGCTCCTTGATATTAATCACATCGCTCATACTACAATTATAATTTAGTTTTCTTCTTTCAACGCAATAAAGCGGGGTTATACCCCATTAACGCACAACCAACAAAGATATTGTAAAAAATTGAGAATTGCAGTAAATTTTTCCGGTTTTTCTTATCGCATTCTTAATCGCCAATTATTCGTATCTTTGTTTCTCAAATTACAGATCAAACGTGTCGGATTATCTACAAGCTCTCAATAAGCCTCAGCGCGAGGCGGTTGTCAATTACGAAGGTGCCTCGCTGATCGTTGCCGGAGCGGGGTCGGGCAAAACCCGGGTGCTCACCACCCGCATCGCCTACATGCTCGAGCAGGGCGTCGCGCCCCACACCATCCTGGCCCTGACGTTCACCAACAAAGCCGCCGAGGAGATGCGCGAACGCATTTCGCGGATGGTGGGCGCCGCCCGTGCGCGCTACATCTGGATGGGGACTTTCCACTCGGTCTTCGCCCGCATATTGCGTGCCGAAGCCGACAAGCTGGGCTACCCCCGCGACTTCACGATCTACGACACGGCCGACAGCAAGAACCTGCTGAAAGTCATCATGAAGGAGCTCGACCTGAGTGACGAAACCTACAAGCCCAGTGAGATACTGGGGCGCATCTCGATGGCCAAGAACAACCTGGTCACCCCCCAGTCCTACCAGGCCAGCGCCACGCTCGTGGGCGAGGACCGCGAGCGCCGCAAGCCCGCCATTTCGGCGGTCTACGAACTCTACGCCCGCCGCTGCAAGGAGAATGGAGCGATGGATTTCGACGACTTGCTGCTCAATATGAACATCCTGCTGCGCGACTTCCCCGACGTGCTGGAGAAATACCAGCAGATGTTCCGCTACATCCTCGTCGACGAGTACCAGGATACCAACCACGCCCAGTATATCATTATCCGTCGCCTGGCCGCGCTCCACGGCAACATCTGCGTGGTGGGCGACGACGCCCAGAGCATCTACTCGTTCCGCGGCGCCCGCATCGAGAACATCCTGCGCTTCCGCAACGACTTCCCCGACGCCAAAACCTTCAAACTCGAACAGAACTACCGCTCGACCCGCAACATCGTCAACGCGGCCAACAGCGTGATCGAGAAGAACACCGACCGCATCGACAAGCGCTCGTTTTCCGAGGGCATTGAGGGCGAGAAGATCCGCGTCGTGCGCACCTACACCGACCAGGAGGAGGCCGCCGTGACCGCCGACACGATCCGCAGCCGCGCGCGCCGCGACGGGGCCGCCTGGAGCGATTTTGCGGTGCTCTACCGCACCAACGCCCAGTCGCGCGTGCTCGAGGAGGCCCTGCGCCGCCGCTCGATCCCCTACAAGATCTACGGAGGCATCTCGTTCTACCAGCGCAAGGAGGTGAAGGACGTTGTGGCCTACATCAAGCTGATCGTCAACCCGCGCGACAACGAGGCCCTGCGCCGGATCATCAACTACCCCGCCCGCGGGCTGGGCGACGTCACGGTGGGCCGCATCGCCGAGGCCGCCTCGCGCGAGGGGGTCTCGATGTGGGAGATGCTCACGCGCCTCACGCCCGAAAACTCCGAGCTCAAGGGCGCCGCCGCGAAGAAAGCCACCGAGTTCCGTGCGCTGATCGAAGGGCTGTCGCTCGAACGCGAAACGATGGACCTCTACGAATTCGGTATGGCCGTGGCCACCCGCAGCGGCATCATCGGACTCTATAAGATGGAGAACTCGCCCGAGGCGATGAGCGCCCTGGAAAACATCCAGGAGTTGTTGAACTCGATGCAGGCCTTCGCCCAGCAACGCGCCAAAGAGGCTGCCGAAACCGGCGGGCAGGCCGTCGCGCCTTCGGTGACCGAATGGTTGCAGGACGTTTCGCTGCTCACCGACATGGACAACGAGAAACCCGAGGACCGCGACAAGGTGACGCTGATGACCGTCCAGAGTGCCAAGGGGCTTGAATTCAGGTATTTGTTTATTGTCGGACTGGAAGAAAACCTTTTTCCCAACCTGATGGGAATGGGAACGCGCGAGGGGCTGGAGGAGGAGCGCCGCCTGTTCTACGTGGCCCTCACGCGTGCGCGCGAGGCGGCGACGGTGAGCTTTGCCCAGACGCGCTTCAAGTGGGGAAGCATGGAGTTCTGCCGCCCGAGCCGGTTCCTGGGCGAACTGGCGCCCGAGTACCTCGATATCGACTTCGAGCTGGACGGTGCGGCGACGGCCGACACCCGCCCCGACGCCGACACCCAGCGCTTCGGCGGCGGTTACCGCGGCGACTACCAGCGTCGCGAAGGCGGTTATCCCGGCTCCCGTCCTGGTGCTCCTTCCGGTGCCGCGAAACCTTACCCGCCGCGCCCCGCGACCATCGCACCGCCACAACCTGTCGCCGTCCCGCGCCCGGACGCACGTTTCCACACAGTCGGAACCCGCCCCGCCGAAACCTCCGCGCCGCTACCTGCCGGCGTTCCGGCCACGGCAGGCGCCGTCGCGGTGGGCACCCGCGTCGAGCACGCCAAATTCGGTACGGGAACCGTCGCCGCGATCGAACCCATGGCCGGCGACCTGAAATACACCATCGCCTTCGACAACCCGGCGATGGGCACCAAGACCCTGCTCTCGAAATTCGCCAAGCTCAATATAATTTAAGGACCATGACCCTCGCCGACCGTTACAAACACATCATCGCCTGGTTTTCGGAGCACATGCCCGTGGCCGAGTCGGAGTTGCACTACCACGACCCCTACCAGTTGCTCGTGGCGGTGATCCTTTCGGCGCAGTGTACCGACAAGCGGGTGAACATGACCACCCCGGCGCTTTTCGAGCGTTTCCCCACGGCCGAATCGATGGCCGCCGCGACTGCCGGGGAGATCTACCCCTGGATCAAGAGCATCTCCTATCCCAACAACAAGGCGCGCAACCTGGCCGCCATGGCGCGAATGCTGATGACCGAGTTCGGTGGCCGCGTGCCCGACACGATCGAAGAGCTGGAGCGCCTGCCCGGCGTGGGCCGCAAGACGGCCAATGTGGTGGGGGCGGTGATGTTCGGCCGCGAGGTGATGCCGGTCGACACCCACGTTTTCCGCGTCGCCGCCCGCCTGGGGCTTACCGTGGGGGCCAAAAACCCGTTGCAGACCGAGCGCCAGCTCACGCAGCACATCCCCTCGAAGCTGCTTCCCCTGGCCCACCATTGGCTGATCCTGCACGGCCGTTACGTCTGCACGGCCCGCAAGCCTCACTGCCCGGAGTGTGGTCTGCAGCCGTGGTGCAAATATTTTGCGGCGCAACGGAACAATAAGGCCGAAAATTTGTAGTTTTGTCTTATATGAAAAGACTGTACCCCTATCTTTTGGCGTTCTTGTTGCTGGCCGGCTGCGAGGAACCCAATCCGGAGCCGGGAAATCCCGACCACGCCGACAAAAAGGCCAACGAGTGGATCCTCTCCACCCTGCAGAATTGGTACTATTGGTACGGGACCATCCCTTCGGGCAAGAGCCTCAACCAGGACTACGACATCTATTTCGATCAGCTGCTTTCGCCCCTGGACGGCAAGGACTACTCCGACGGTACCCATTATTTTTACTCCTACATCCTGCGCGATACCGAGACCAAGTCCATTTCGGCCGACCTGACGGGCGACACCCACGGCATGGAATTCACGCTCGTGCAAGTCTCATCCCGTTCGGGCGGTCCGAACAAGGTCGTTGCGAGAATCCTTTATGTTATCAGGGACTCCCCGGCGTGGCAGGTGGGTATCCGCCGCGGCGACTGGATCGGCAGCGTCGACGGCGTGGAGATGACCATGAATAACTACAAGACCCTATACCCCAGGCTGATCAGTGGCACGAACGTAAAAGTCAACCGGTTGACCTATGTCCCGCAAACCGCCGATTCGGGGGTGCTGGACCCGCGCGACGCGGTGACCGTTTCGTCCATCCAGTTGGCCGACGACCCCGTGTTTTTCGACACGGTCATCGTCCGCGGGACGCACAACATCGGCTACCTGGTCTACAACTTTTTTGAAACGGGCACCGATGCCGACGTCAACGCCTACGACAACCGGCTGAAAGAGGTCTTCGCCGGTTTTGCCGAGCAGCACGTGAACGACCTGGTGCTCGACCTGCGCTACAACCCGGGGGGTTACCTCTCCTCGTGCCAGTTGCTGAGCAGCATGATCGCTCCCGAGAGCGCCCTGGGCGCCAGGACATTCATCCGCATGGAGTACAACAACAAACATACGGACAGGAGCGGCAATGTTCGTTTCATGTCCGTTGCGAATATGACCACCTACGGTTCTGTGGCGGGCGTCAACCTCAACCTGCCGAGGCTCTACGTGATCGCCACCTACGACAGCGCCTCGGCCAGCGAGGCTGTGATGAACGGCCTGCGCGGGCTCAGCGGCTTTACCGTGTGGCACATCGGCAGCCAGACCGAGGGCAAGAACATGGGTTCGCAGGAGTTCACTTTTACCGACAACGGCTATGACTACGAAATGCACCCCCTTGTGATGAAGCTCTACAATGGCGACGGTTTGTTAAAAGACTATTCCGACGGCCTCCGCCCCGATAAGGAACTCTACGAGGACGACCATCCCGAGCCCTGGAAAGAGTTCGGCGACCCCGACGAGCTGTTCCTGGCCGAAGCCATCAGCCACATCACCACCGGTTCGTTCACTTCGCGCACCAAAGCCGCCGCCGGACCCTCGCTCGATGCACAGCGCGTCGGCGTTTCGTCCCTCGACCGCCATCCCCTGCGCGGAGCCATCAACAACCTGCCCCGATAATAAAAGAGCGCCTTCGGGGCGCTCTTTCATTTTGTTCTATTTTTCGCTCATGTCGGGGACGGGCTTTTGGTAGGCCCCCGATTCGAGTGTGCCGCGGCAGGCGTCGAAGCATTTGAGCGTGTATTCCACATCTTCGAGCGTGTGCACGGCCGTGGGGATGATGCGCAGGATGATCTCGCCTTTGGGGATCACGGGGTAGACGACCACCGAGCAGAACAGGTTGTAGTTCTCCCTCAGGTCGGCCACGATGTTGGTTGCCTCTTCCACGCCGCCTTTCATATACACGGGCGTCACGGGCGACTGGGTGCAGCCGATCTCGAAGCCGCGGTCGCGGAACC
>JAVBRR010000085.1:0-3151 GCA_031547705.1 Rikenellaceae bacterium
CGGCCTCGACCGTGCGGGCAAAGTCGCCGGGGTCGGTGCATCCGCCGATTTCGGTGATGCGCGAGGCGATCGCCACACCGTCGGGCAGCATTTTCTTGGCCACGACGCCTGCGGCCACCAATCCCGCCGTGAGGCGTCCCGAGAAGTGCCCTCCGCCGCGCGGGTCGGCGTAGCCGCCGTATTTCACCCCGGCCGTCCAGTCGGCGTGCGAGGGACGCGGGTGGGCGGCCAGGTTCTGGTAGTCGGCCGAACGGGTGTCCTCGTTGCGCAGCAGGATGGTGAGCGGGGCGCCGGTGGTGTGCCCGTTCCAGAGCCCCGAAACGAGGGTCGGCGTGTCGCTCTCGCGCCGCCGGGTGGTGCCTTTGGCGCCGGGGCGGCGGCGGGCCAGGTCGGCCTCGAAGTCGCTTTCGCTCAACGCGATCCCCGGCTTCACACCGTCCAACACCACACCCACGGCCCCGCCGTGCGACTCCCCGAAGATCGTTACCCTGAAATTGCGTCCGAAACTGTTCATTGCTGTGTGCGGTTTATTTTCCTTCTGTGTACAAAGATAAACAAAATTTGTTTTCAGACCGAAGCCCCTGCGGCGCAAGGCAGATTGACTTTATCGACGAAAAAACCGACCGTTTGTAACTTCGCGCGAAAATTTGTAAATTTGCGCCGCGGCAAGTGCGGCAAGGCGCGTTAATTTTATCCGGGAAATGGCTAAAAAGGCAAAAGCAAAAACAGTAAAGACCGAAAATTGGGTCAAATGGTTCTGGCGGATCGTGATCGCCCCTTTTGCGGTGATCATTTTCCTGTTGCTGGTCACCGCCCTGGGGCTTTTCGGCACGCTGCCTTCGTTCGAGGAGCTGGAGAATCCCAAGAGCAACATCGCCACCGAGATCTACTCCGAGGAGGGCGAGATGATCGGGTCGTTCTTTGTGCAGAACCGCTCCTACGTCGATTACAGCGACCTCTCGCCCGCATTGGTGGCCGCGCTCGTGTCGACCGAGGACTCGCGTTTCTATTCCCACTCGGGGATCGACTTCCCCGGCCTGGCGCGTGTGGCGCTGAAGACCGTGGCGATGGGCAACCGCAGCCAGGGGGGCGGCAGCACGATCACCCAGCAGGTGGCCAAGAACCTCTTTCCGCGCGACACGGTGGTGCGCAACAACCCCCTCTCGAAGGGCGGCAAGCTGGTGATATCGAAGCTCAAGGAGTGGATCACGGCCGTGAAACTCGAATACAACTACACCAAGGAGGAGATCATCGCGATGTACCTCAACACGGTGGGCTACGGCAGCAACGCCTACGGCATCAAGAGCGCCGCCCACACTTTTTTCGGCAAGTCGCCCGACGAACTCAACATCCAGGAGGCGGCGTTGTTGGTCGGGGTGGTCAACGCCCCCACGCGTTACAGTCCGGTGAAGAACCCCGAGCGGGCCGTGGCGCGGCGCAACACCGTCCTGAATAGGATGCGCACCAACGACTACATCACCCGCGCCCAGTACGACTCGCTGTCGGCCACACCCATCGAACTGAATTACAAACCCATATCCCACAACGAGGGCAGCGGCACCTACTTCCGCGAGATGCTGCGCATCACGATGACCGCCTCGCGCCCCGAGCGCACGCAGTTCCAGAACGACTGGGACTACAACCAGGCGCTGCACCAGTGGGAAACCGACCCGCTCTACGGCTGGTGCAACAAGAACGTGCGCGCCGACGGATCGCCCTACAACATCTACCGCGACGGGCTGAAGATATACACCACCATCAGCGCCCCCATGCAGCGCTACGCCGAGGAGGCGCTCCACGACCAGATGCTGCACGAGGTGCAGCCCGCCATGGACGCCCAGTACGCCCGTACCAAGGTGCTTTTCAACGACGTGGGCAAGGACCAGGTCCAGAAGATCCTCTTCAACGCCATGCGCTACTCCGACCGCTACCGCGGCCTGAAGAACGCCGGGGCTTCGGACGCCCAGATCGACAAGGATTTCGACACCAAGACCGAGATGCGCATCTTCACCTACAAGGGCGAGGTCGACACGGTGATGACCCCGCGCGACTCGATCCTTCACCACAAACGGATCATGCGCGCGGCCTTTATGGCGATGGACCCCTCGACAGGCGCAGTGAAAGCCTACGTCGGAGGTCCCAATTTCCGCTACTTCAAATACGACATGGTGCACCAGGGCAAGCGCCAGGTGGGCTCGGCGATCAAACCTTTTATCTATACCTTCGCTGTCGAGAACCTCGGTTTCACGCCCTGCACGATGGTGCCCAACCTGCCCGTGTCGATCGAAACCGATACCGGCGACGCCTGGCAGCCCAAGGAGGCCGGCACGGTGGTCTACGACGGGGTGCCGCACCCGCTGAAATGGGGCCTGGCGCTGAGCCGCAACAACTACTCGGCCTGGATCATGAAACAGGCCAAGCAACCCCTGGCCGTGGCCGACTTCATCCACAAGATGGGGATCACGAGCTACCTCGACCCCGTGTACGCCCTCTGCCTGGGTACGCCCGACGTGGAGCTCTACGAAATGGTCGCCTCGTACTGCATATTCGCCAACCGGGGGGTCTACACGCGCCCCATCGTGGTCACGCGCATCGAGGACCGCCACGGTAACCTGCTCGCCTCGTTCACCCCCACGTCGAGCGACGCCATCAGCGAACAGACCGCCTACACGATGCTCGGCATGCTCAAGAACAACATCAACGCCGGAACGGGCAACAAAATGCGGTGGATGTTCAAATTCACGGGCGAGATGGCCGGCAAGACCGGCACGTCGCAGAACAACTCCGACGCCTGGTTCATGTGCGTGATGCCCAAGCTGGTGGCCGGGGCGTGGGTCGGCGGCGAGGACCGCAGCGTGCGCCTTTTCTCCCACGCCGAAGGGTCGGTGATGGCGCTTCCGATCGTGGGTAAATTTATGGAAAAAGTCTACAAGGACACCCGCCTGCGCATTACCCAGGGCGATGTGTTTCCCACGCCGGTGGGTGTGGTGACCTACGATTGCGCCAACGACGGCAGCGATACGGTCGTCACGCCGCAGGCCCCGGACGAGTTCTTCTATTAATATAAAACAAGGTAATTGCGGTTTCTGCGAAACCGCCGCGCCCGCCCCGAGGGGGGGCGGGACGGGCGCGATACCCGGAACAAAGTATA
>JAVBRR010000067.1:0-9151 GCA_031547705.1 Rikenellaceae bacterium
GATCTGCCGCCTGAACGGCATCACGCGCAATACCACGCTCAAGCTCGGCCGCAAGCTGAGGATCAAATAAACAAAGGCGCCCCGCGGGGCGCCTTTGTTTATCACTTGATCTCGATCAGGCGCTCTTTGGCCTTTTCGGGAAGGGCCGCGCTTTTGGGGATCACGATGTTGAGCACGCCGTGCTCCATTTTGGCCGCGATCTTATCCTTTTTGATGTCGTCGGGCAGGATGATCGCCTGTTGGAAATGGGAATAGGAGAATTCGCGGCGCAGGTAGCGTTCGTTCTTCTTGTCGAGCGCTTTGTCGACTTTTTCCCACTCTTTGGCCTCTTTGGTGCCGGGTTTCTTGTCGGACTTGGCGGGAGCCTCTTTCGTCTCTTTCTCGGAGCTTTTTTCCATGGTTACGACCAGTTGGTTCTCGTCGTTGATGCGGATCGTGAAATCCTCGCGGGTCATTCCCGGAGCGGCCACTTCGACCTTGTACTCCTTGTCGGTTTCGATCACGTTGATGGCCGGCGCGGTGGCGTTGGTGCGCACCATCCAGCCGTTGTCGAGAAAATCGTTGAAAATGTCGGGCAACCAGCGGTTGTCCTTTCTTGATGGTAGCATAACAGTTCCTCTTTTTTAGTTAAACATAGTTGAAAAAAGGGGAACCAAATTATGTGCCATACGTCGGTTCTACAACAGAGGAAGCTTGTCGAGGGCGACGTACCGGCCCGATGGCAGGAGTTCGTAGAGGTAGTGGCGCAGGCCGTTGGTGAGCATTACGTAGCGGGCGCCGGCGACGCTGTTGTAGCGCACGGCCTGGGCAAGTGTGTCGTCGCCTATCGCGACGCCCGGGGCCTTGCATTCGGCCAGCAGCACGATCCGCTCCGAGCCGGGAGCGAATACGGCCACGTCGGCGCGCTGCGCCTGTCCGTTCAGGGCGATGGGGTGTTCGCGCACGATGCGCTGCGCGTCGAGTCCCGGTTGCGCGAGGAGGTGCCCGGCCAGGTGCTGGCGCACCCACTCTTCGGGTGTCAGCCGCAACCATCCCCCGCGCAGCAGGTCGCGGATCTCATACTGTCCTGCAGCACCCTTCGCGGGACGTATTTTCAGCGCCCGGCAGGGAAAATTCAACCGGGGGAATTTTGCGGACGGTAACTCGAATTCCATTTCTTTTTCGTACCTTTATCCCAAATTTGGCTTGAAAAATGGGGGTTTGTTCAGGATTATACCAAACATCGTATTTTCAGTACAAATTTATATAAATAATCGGAAATTATGAGCACGAACACCAAGAACAGACGTGAAGAGGCGCTGGATTACCACTCGTCGGGGCGCCCGGGGAAGATTGAAGTCGTGCCGACGAAACCTTACAGCACCCAACACGATCTCTCGCTGGCTTACTCCCCCGGGGTGGCCGAGCCTTGCCTGGAGATCGAAAAAAACCCCGAGGACGCCTATAAATACACGGCCAAGGGCAACCTGGTTGCGGTGATATCCAACGGCACCGCGGTGCTCGGACTGGGCAACATCGGGGCTGTGGCGGGAAAACCCGTTATGGAAGGCAAGGGGTTGTTGTTCAAAACTTTTGCCGATATCGACGTGTTCGATATCGAAGTCGATGCCACCGATGTCGAGGAGTTTATCCGCACGGTCAAAAATATTTCGCCCACCTTCGGGGGGATCAACCTCGAGGATATCAAGGCGCCCGAGTGCTTCGAGATCGAAGAACGCCTCAAGAACGAGCTGGACATTCCCGTGATGCACGACGACCAGCACGGCACGGCGATCATTTCGGCCGCGGCGATGCTCAATGCGCTGGAGATCACGGGACGCAGGATCGAAGAGTTGAAAATGGTGGTCAACGGGGCCGGGGCGGCCTCCATTTCGTGCTCCAAGCTGTTCCTGATGCTGGGCGTGCGGCGCGAGAACCTCGTGATGTGCGACAGCAAGGGGGTGATCACCACTTCGCGCACCGACCTGAACACCGCCAAAAAAGCTTTTGCCACCGACCGCAACATCACCACGTTGGAAGAAGCCGTGGCCGGCGCCGACCTGTTCCTGGGGCTTTCGGTGGCCGACGTGCTGACGCGCGATATGGTGCGCTCGATGGCCAAGGACCCGATCGTTTTCGCCCTTGCCAACCCCCATCGCGAAATTTCGTACGACGAGGCCATGGCCTCGCGCACCGATATCATCTTCGCCACGGGGCGCTCGGACTACGCTAACCAGGTGAACAATGTGCTGGGCTTCCCCTATATTTTCCGGGGTGCGCTCGACGTGCGCGCCACGAAGATCGACGAGGAGATGAAGATCGCCGCCGTGCGCGCGCTGGCTTCGCTGGCCAAGGAATCGGTGCCCGATATCGTTGCTGCCGCATACGGCAACCAGCGCCTGGCTTTCGGGCGCGAGTACCTGATCCCCAAGCCGCTCGATCCCCGGCTGATATCCCACATTTCGATGGCGGTCGCCAAGGCGGCCATCGCCTCGGGGGTGGCCCGTCACAAGATCACCGACTGGGAAAGCTACAAATTCGAGCTCGAGAGCCGGATGAGGCGCGACGACAAGTTGCTGCGGGCTATCCGCACCAAAGTGTTGAACTCCTCGCCCAAGCGGATCGTTTTCAGCAACGGCGACAGTGTCAATACCTTGCAGGCCGCTTCGCGCCTGGCTGCCGACCACCTGGCCCATCCGGTGCTGGTGGGGGAGAAGGCGCGCATCTATGCCCTGGCGCGCGAGAACGTGATCGACTTAGACAAATGCGAGGTTGTCGATTTCCGCAGCCACGAGGAGAGCGAACGCCGCGAGAGATACGCCGCCATGCTGCACAAGCGCCTGGAACGCAAGGGCATGACGCCGAACGAGGCGCAGAAGTACCTGTTGCAGCGCGACTGGTTCACCCTGATGATGGTCGTGGCCGGTGATGCCGACACGTCGATCCTGGCCTACGGACGCCGCTACACCAAGGCGCTGGAGCCCGTGCGCGAGATCTTCACCTCGGATCGCAACAGCCACACCCTCGCCTCGATGGTGATCGTCACCACGCGCAAGGGCCCGATGTTCTTCGCCGACATGGCGGTCAACACCACGCCTACGGCCGAGGAGCTGGTCGATATCACGCGGATGGCCGCTTCGGAGATCCGGCGTTTCGGCGTCGAGCCGGTCATTGCCATGCTGTCGCACTCCAATTTCGGGACGGACACCGAGTACGAAGCCACCAAGGTGGCTGCCGCCGTGCAGATGCTGCACGACCAGTACCCCGAGCTGATCGTCGACGGCGAAATGAAGGCCGATATTGCCGTGAACCGCGAGATACGCGACAAGTTCTACCCATTCAACAAGCTGGGCGACAGGGATGTGAATACTTTTATCTTCCCCAACCTCTCGGCGGCGAATATTTCGTATAAACTGATGAACCGCCTGGGCGACGCCGAGATCACGGGGCCGATCCTGTTGGGACTGAATGCCGGTGTGCACCTGATAGCCGAAGACGCCGATGTGCGTTCGCTGAGCAACCTGGCCATGATCGCCGTGGCCAACGAGTCGGAAATAAACGAGTGATATGAAGTCTGATTTTTTGAGTTGTTTCGCATCTGTTCTGAGTTTAAGTTTTGCCGTTTCGGCGGCACCGCCCCTGACCGCCGTCGAAGGCCGGGAGAGCGATCCCCGGATGCTGGCCATAGGCCGCGAACCCGCGCGGGGCGAAGTGATCCCCTACGCCTCGGCGGCCGACGCCGACGCGGGCGTTTTCGCCCCGTCGCTCTACCTGCAACCCCTGGAGGGCTGGAAAGTGCTGGTCAAGGTGCGTGCGGTGGCCGATGCGGATTCCGAGGGCCCGCGCCCCGTGCGGCAGGGACAGTATCTCGGCAGCCGTTCGTTCTGGCGCACTTCGTTCAAGGTGCCCTTTGCGTGGGTCGATCGCGAGGTTTTCGCGCACATCGGCTGGGCTTCGGCTTCCTACGATGTGTGGGTGAACGGCAAATTGGCAGGTTACAGCCAGAACGGAGGCGGCGCCCAGGAGTTCAACCTCACGAAATACGTCGTCGAGGGGAACAACTCGATCGAAGTGGTGATCTACGACGAGTCGGCCACGCGCAAGCTGGAAGACTACACTTCGGGAACATCGCTCAAACTGGACGGACGCTGCTACATCTTTGCCCAGCCCAGGGTGCGGGTGCGCGATGTGGTGACCGAAACTTCGGTCGAGCGGGGTGCGGGGTTGTTTTCGCTCGGCGTGGTGATGAAAAGCCACCTGCTGAACCCGCGCGAGGTACAGGTGCTTTACGAACTGGTGTCGGCGTCGGGCGAGGTGGTCTCGTCGGGCAAACGTGGCCTGGATATCGATATGCGCCAGGAAGATACGGTGCGCTTTTTTGCCAACATTCCGGGCGTGAAGCCCTGGAGCGCCTCGTCGCCCGAGCTCTACAACCTGCGCATCCGGACGAGCTACGAAGGGAAATACATGGAATACCTCTCGTTTCGGGTGGGGTTCCGGACGGTCGAAACCGCGGACGGAATGCTGCGCGTCAACGGGCAGCCGGTGCAGCTCACGATTGCCGAATACGCTCCCGAAAAGGCGATCCTCACACGGGAGGACGAAGTGAAAGTAACGGCTGAACTGACGGCACTCAAGGATAAGGGCGCCAATATGATATGGGTGCGCAACCATCCGCAGCAGGAGAACTTCTATTCGCTTTGCGACCGCCTGGGCATCTACGTCTGCGACCAGGCCAACATCGACACCCGCCTGAGCGGAACGTCGCTCAAACTGGGCGGCAACCCCTCGAACGATCCCGTGTGGTGCGACGCCTACGTCGACCGGGTGGTGGGGATGTACCACAACGCCAAACGCCACCCGTCGGTGGTGATGTTCTCGCTGGCCCGTGAATCGGCCAACGGCTACAACCTCTACGAAAGTTACCTGGCGCTCAAACGCCTCGAGCCGCTGCGCCCGGTGATCTACCCCGACGCCGGCGGCCAGTGGGACAGCGACGTGGTGAAGTACACTGTGCTGAATAAATAACGCGGTCTACGCCTTCCGTTCCTTGATGATCCCGGCGCGGAAGGCGGTGATCAGCTTCTGGAGGTCGCCCACCTGGCGGCGCAATTCTACGCCTATGTCGGTGTCGCCCACGCAGATGGGGTCGGACGAAAGGATGATCGTCTGCCGCGACGAAACGATATCCGTTTCCTCCTCGATCGCCTGCTTGGCCGACGTGAAGGGCTGGTGCTCGACCAACACGAGGCTGTTGGAGTTGTAGATCAGCGTAAATCCCGAAATGCCCGTCTCTTTGCGGTAGGGTTTCGACATTCCGCCGTCGATCACGAAGAGTTTGCCGCCCGCCTTGACCGGTTTTTCGCCCTTGATCACCTTCACGGGCATGTGGCCGTTGATGATGTGCGACTTGTGTTCGTCCAGGCCGAATTCCCGCAGGATCATCTTGCAGGTTTCCTCGTTGTCGCGGAATTTGTAGTAGGCGTTCTGCGCCTCCTTGTGCAACCCCTCGTCGTCGGTGAGGTAGCGTTCGAGGGTAGCCATCTTTTTTTTGCCGAACAGGGGCGAGCAAGGGCCGCACCACAGGTACCAGCAGTGGTCGAAGTCGATCTGCGGGGCGCTGGCGTCGTAGCGGTTGCCCCACACGCGGCGCACGATGCGGTCGAATTTGTCGCACAACTCCTTGCCGCTGAGTACTTCGTCGCCGAAATCGAACGCCTCGAACGTCTCTTGCTCGGTCATCGGGATGCAGCCGTGGAACAGAAGGTTGCCGTTGAAAGCCAGGTACATGCTTCCCTTGGACAGCAGGATGTCGATGTGGTGCTGCAACTTTTCGCAGTTCAGGAACGAGAAGCGCAACTTGTCCATCACCTCTTCCTCTTCGGGTGTCAGGCGGTAGGGATCGGCGGGGTCTATGGTCGGGAAGTACCAGTCCCTCAGGGGGTATTCCTGACCGTCGATGGTGATGACGCCCCGGTCGAAGTCGATCTTGTCCAGCAACAGGCGGCTCTCCATCCCGAATTGGGGGTTGCGTTGGATGATCTGTCCCTCGATCTTCCAGCCGATCACGCTGATCGCCTTGTGCATCATAGTGGTGATCATCGAGTTGGCTTCGCGGTTCTTGTCGGCGCTCCGGGCCCGCGGCAGGAAGCATTCGCACAGGCCGTCGTTGTAGCGTGCCAGGGCGAAGGTCAACAGGGGGAACAGGCTCAGGCCGTAGGCCTCTTCGAGCGTGTCGAGGTTCTGGTAGCGTGCCGAGATGCGGACCACCTCGGCGATGTGGGCGTCGATGCCGCACGCCGCACCGATCCAGATGATGTCGTGGTTGCCCCACTGGATGTCCACCGAATGGTGCTCGGAGATGATTTGCATCACCTTCGAGGAGTCGGGGCCCCGGTCGAAAATGTCGCCGATGATGTGCAGGCGGTCGATCAGCAGGCGCTGGATAAATCCGCAGATGGCGATGATGAAGTGGGGCGCCCGCTCGATGTTGATGATCGACTGCAGGATGCCGTCGAGGTACTCCTGTTTCTTGTCGTTGACCTCGTTGAGCAACTCGTCGATGATGTAGGCGAAGTCGCTCGGCATGGCTTTGCGCACCTTCGAACGCGTGTATTTCTGCGCCGCCCCGCGCGCCACCTGCACCAGGCGGAAGAGCGTCACATAGAACCATTCGTTGGTCGTCACGCCCTGTTGTTTCAGGGAGGCCAGCTTCTCTTCGGGGTAGTAGATCAGCGTGGCCAGCTGCATTTTGTCGCTTTCGGGGATCTGCTTGCCGAAGATCTCGTCGATCTTGCGGCGGGCGACGCCCGAGGCGTTGCGCAGTACGTGGCTGAAGGTTTCGTACTCGCCGTGGATATCGGTCAGAAAGTGTTCGGTGCCCTTGGGCAGGCGCATGATGGCTTCGAGGTTGATGATCTCGGTGCTGGCCGCCTGGGCCGTGGGGAATTTTTGCGCCAACAGACTGAGGAACTTCTCCTCGTCCGGGGAGAAAAGGGATTGCGCGCTTGTCATACCTGTCACTTTTTGGGGTTTATAAGCTGGAACATAAATTCGTCCTGCCAATCCGAAGTTGTGCGTATCCACTCCTTTTTCAACCCGACGGTCGAAAATCCCTTGCTGCGGAACAACGCGATGCTCCGGGCGTTACTGGCTGCGATGTTGCAATATAATTGATTGAGCATCAATACTCCGAAGCAATACTGGATCAGCACTCCCAGCGCCGACGAGGCGTAGCCCTGCCCCTTGTCGCGCGTGTCGTAGATCAGGATGCCCACGCCTGCGCGGCGGTTGTAGGGGTCGAGGTCGAACAGATCGATGGCGCCCACGGGCTTTCCCGTTTCGACCGACTCGATGATCAGCCGCAACTGTTTGGTTTCGTAGATGTCGTAGCGCTGGTTGTCGATGAATTGACGCAGCATGTATTTCGAGAAGGGGGCGATCGTGCTGCTCACCTTCCAGACGTTGGTGTCGTTTTCCCAGAGGTAGAGTATGTCGACGTCCTCGGGTTCGAGCGCCCGCAGGCGGATGATATCTGTTTCGAGTGCATTCATTTTTATAATCCTATGATCTTGTTGCGTATAAGCATGGCTGCGCCCAGGGCTCCGATGCCTTCGCCCACTTGCGAAAGGCGAAAGGCGGTGTCGTTGGCCACCAGGCTGAGTGAATATTTGCTGGCTGCCGATTTGATGGGCAGCATAATGTGGTCGCCCGCCTGTGACAGGTTTCCGCCCAGGATGACCAGTTCGGGGTTGAATATGTTGACCAGGAAGGCGACGCTCTTCCCGACTTTTTCGCCTGCGTCGCCGATCAGTTCGATGGCGAGGTTGTCGTCTTTGCGGGCAGCGTCCACGATATCGTTGATGTGGATCCGTTCGCCGCGCCGGTGTTTATCCGCCAGGATGGTGTTGCGGCCCTGTTTGATCAGGGCGACCATCTTGTTTTCGAGCGCGATCCCCGAAACCTCGGTTTCGAGGCACCCTTTCTTGCCGCACCCGCAGATGATCTCGTTGTCGAAGAAGGGCGTATGGCCGAATTCGCCCGCGAATCCCGACTTGCCGTAATACAGTTTGCCGTCCACTACGATACCTACCGCCACGCCGCGCCCCAGGTGGAGGTAAAGCACGTTTTTCTCGTCCTTGACGTTGCCCGAGAAATATTCGGAAAAGCACCGTGCCCGCGTGTCGTTCTCGATGAGCACGCGCAGGCCCACCCGCTGTTCGATCACCTCGCGCAGCGAACGCTCCTCGAAAGTGAAATATTTGTAACTTCTTCCCGAGGATGGATTCACCCGTCCGGCGATACAAACGCCTATACCCAAAATCTTGTCCCTGTCGACGTTGCAGTTCTGGAGAAACCGTTCAATTGTCGTGCCCGTTTTTTCGAGGCATCCGGGGGTGTCCTCCAGTTCGAAATTGGACTCCGAATCGCTGAAAACGATGTTGTTTTTGATATCTGTGATGGCGAAATTGATTTTTTCGCGGCAGATGTCGACGCCGGCGAAATAGATGGCCGAACTGGTCAGACCGAATACGTTGGGGCGCCGTCCTCCCGGAGTTTCGACTTTGCCGTTGTCCGACACGATCGCCTGGGCCACCAGTTCGCCCACCAGTTTGGTGATGGTGGGGATGCTGATGTGCAACTCTTTGGTGAGTTCCGCCAGGGTGCACTCCCCGTTCATCGCCATGTAGGCGATGATGTTGCGTTTTATCAGGTTATTCTTGTGGGATATGCCTTTTTTGACATCGTCTTCCTGTTGGTTGAAAAACTCCTTCAGAGATACCATTGCCGGGGATGGTTTTTTAAAATATTTACAAATATAAGTATATTATTTTGATTTCTTTGAGTTGGTGCGCGTTCTTTCGAAAATTTATTAACAAATAAAAAAGCCGCCCCGAAACAGAGCGACTTTTTGTTGATTTTAAGTATGTTAGCTTTTGGACTCTACCGTCACTTCGCGGTTGACTTTTTTGATAAGTCCCTGGAGTACAGCCCCGGGTCCGAGTTCGGTGAAATCGTCCGCTCCGTCGGCGAGCATGCCCTCGACGATCTGCGTCCAGCGCACCGGTGCGGTCAGTTGGGCGATCAGGTTGGCCTTGATCTTTTCGGGATCGGTATAGGGCTTTGCGTCCACGTTCTGGTAGACCGGGCAGACGGGGGCCTTGAACGGGGC
>JAVBRR010000161.1:0-8578 GCA_031547705.1 Rikenellaceae bacterium
ACCCCGTAGCCCGCCTTCGCCAGGTCGGCCGCACAGGCCAGCCCCGCGGGGCCGCTGCCCACGATGGCCACTTTGTGCCCGTTGGACGGTATAGGCTCTGCCGGGCCGGGCTCCTGCGCCAGGTTCCAGTCGCCCACAAAGCGCTCGAGCTTGCCGATGGCCACCGGTTCGCCCTTGATGCCGAGGATGCAGGCCCCTTCGCATTGCGTTTCCTGGGGGCACACGCGCCCGCAGATGGCCGGCAGCAGGTTGTCGCCCGCGATGATCGAGGCCGCACCGGCGAAGTCGCCTTCACCCACAGCCGCGATGAATTGCGGGATCTGCACCCCCACGGGGCACTGCGCCACGCACCGCGGATTTTTGCACGCGATGCACCGCGAGGCCTCATTCATTGCCTCTTCGGCGTTATATCCTAAAGATACCTCGTTAAAATTCGTTGCCCTTTCCCGGGGGTCCTGCTCTCTTACGGGTGTGCGTTCCTTTCTCATAGCCCTATTTTGCAATTGTGTCCCGCCGCGCGTTCTTCGGCGATTTTCGAGGCACGCTCTTCGAGGCTGCGGTACATCCCCTGGCGCCGCATCGCTTCGTCGTAATCCACCTGGTGGCCGTCGAATTCGGGGCCGTCGACGCACGTGAAGAACGTCTTGCCGCCCACGCTCACACGGCACGCGCCGCACATTCCCGTTCCGTCCACCATCAGCGTGTTGAGGCTCACAGTGGTTTTGATCCCGTATTCGAGCGTCGTCGCCGCCACGAACTTCATCATGATCATCGGCCCGATCGCCACGACGTGGTTGTATTGTTTGCCCCGGTTGTCGATCAACTCGCGCAGCAGCCCCGTGACCAGGCCCTTGTAGCCCTCGCCGCCGTCGTCGGTGGCGATGTAGACATTCGCCGCCACGGCCCGCAGCTCGTCGATCATGATCAGCAGGTCCCGGTTCTTGGCCCCCACGATCACATCCACCGCCACGCCGTGCCCGGCCAGCCACTTGACCTGCGGATAGACCGGCGCGGCACCCACACCCCCGGCCACGAAGAGAATCTTTTCGCGTTGCAGCGCCTCGGGCGTTTCGTGCACGAACTCCGACGGGCGGCCCAGCGGCCCGGCGAAACCGTCCAGCGCTTCTCCTTCACCCAGGGCGCATATCTTGCGTGTCGACACCCCGATGCATTGCGTGACGATCGAAACCGTACCCGCCGCGGCGTCGTAGTCCGAGATGGTCAGCGGCACCCGTTCGCCCTTGTCGCTCACGCGCACGATGACGAACTGCCCCGGCAACGCCGAAGCTGCCACCCGCGGCGCCTCGATGTCCATCAGGAAGATCCCGGACGCCAACTCTTTCTTTTTGGTTATTTTATACATTGCAATTACTTTATTTCACATTCGCCGTCAGCCGGATTTCGCGCATCGGCCGCATGGGGTCGTTCACGATGATCACGATGCTGCGCGTCAGCCGGTTTTTCGTTGCGGGAACCTTCCATTCGACATAGAAGTCGACGCTTTTTCCTGCGGCGACACGGCTGCCCGCCCGCAACGAGCACTTCACCCCTTCGCCCGGCTGCACCGCGCGGATCTCCAGGGGCGCCTCGCCGTCGTTGCTGAGCGTGAATACGGTACGCAGCGTTTCGCCCTCCCGGGCGTCGCCGAAATTCTGGAACTGCGAGTTGAGCCTTGCCGCCGGGGCGGGGTAGGTGGGCTCTTTGCCTATGTTCGGCATGTCGTCCACCCCGATGGCCGAAACCGCGATGGGTTGTTTGGCCGTCTTGCCGTCCACCGTCACGCGCAGGTTCTGCGATATCATCCCCCAAAGGGTGGTTTTGGTCAGGTCGCATGTCACGACGAACTCGCCGCGGCATCCGGCGCACAGGGTCGTGGGGGCGTTGTTGACAAAAGGCGCAGCCGAGCCGACCTGCAGCGATACGGCACGCGACGAGGTGTTGATGTATTCGATGTTCGTCGATTTGGCCGTCCCCTGGCCCACGTAGCGGAAGTGGAGCGCCGTCATCGAGAACCGCACGCCGCTGCCCATCTCCACGGGAAACTCCTCTTCGATCGTGGGCGGCCGCGGGGTGACCACGCCCTCGACGGTGATCACGTTGTGGTTGGCCCCCTGGTTGCTGGTGATGACGATGTCTTTGAGAAACCTTCCCGGACGCCCTTCGGGATCGAAGGCGACAGATATCTGGGCGCTTTTGCCGGGCAACACGGGGGCTTTCGAGAACTGGGGCCGCGTGCAGCCGCACGCCACCGACACGTTCTCGATCACGAACGGGGTCGTCCCCGTGTTGGTGAAGGTGAACGTGTGGCTCACCTCGCCGTCCTGTTCGCGGATCTGCCCGAAGTCCCACCGGGTGGCGTCGAGGCGCATCGTCGAGGGGCGGCGTTCGCTTTTCGCCTGCCCGAAACAGGCTGCCGACGCTGCCAGGAACAATAATAGGATCAGGTATCTTTTCATATCGCTGTGTCGAATCCCGCTTGGTTGAACATATCCATATCGCTCGCAACGCTCGATCCGGGCGTGGTGAGCATATCGCCCACGATGGCCGCGCTCGCGCCGCAATGCAGCATCTTTTCCGACAGGTGCGGCACCCGCACCCTTCCCCCGGCCAGGCGGATGTCGGCCTCGGGGTTCACGATGCGCAGCATGGCCACCGAGGCGAGGATTTCGTCATCGGACAACGGTGCGATCCCCGCCAG
Organism: Rikenellaceae bacterium; assembly: GCA_031547705.1. Lineage (GTDB taxonomy): Bacteria > Bacteroidota > Bacteroidia > Bacteroidales > Rikenellaceae > JAVBMJ01. The sequence continues at coordinate 2,699 of JAVBRR010000161.1, forward strand.
CCTCGTTCCCTCAATCGGGTTGAGGATGTTGACCGGCACCGAACGCACCCCTTCGTCGCGCAACACCACCGCCAGCTCGATCCGCTGGGCCGCGCTTTCGCCCATACCGATGATCCCTCCCGAACAAAGATCGAGCCCCGCCTCGCGCGCACGCCGCAGGGTCTGGATCTTGTCCCAGGTGGTGTGCGTGGTACACAGGGAGGGAAAGAACGACGGGGCGCTTTCGAGGTTGCAGTGGTAGCGCTCCACGCCGCACTCTTTCAACGCCCGCATCTGGTCGGCCGAGAGCAGCCCCAGCGAAGCGCAAAGCTTCAACCCGGTGCGCTGCGACAATTCGCGGTAGGTGGCGCAGATCCGCTCGAAATCCTTCCCCTCGACCGTCCGCCCGCTGGTGACGAGCGAAAACCGCCGCACGCCCCCGGATTCGTTCCGCAGGGCCGTTCCGAGCACCGTGTCCGTGTCGACAAGGGGGTAGATAGCTATGTCGGTTTTGTGGAATTTCGACTGCGAGCACCATTTGCAATCCTCGGGGCAGCGGCCGCTGCGGGCGTTGATGATCGAGCAGGTGTCCAGCGCCCGCCCCCGGAACTCACGGCGCAGGCGGTCGGCCAGGGCGCACAACTCCTCCACGGAGCTGTTTTCGTACAGCTCCACAGCCTGGTCGTATGTCAGCCGGCGTCCCGCCAGGATCGCCTGTTCGGTATTCTTCACCCGTCGTGGTTTTTATTTATCCTGCAAAGTTAGTATTTTTGCGCCATTATGGACCCCCGCGAAAAGGTATATTTTGTTACCGGCATCGACACCGATGCAGGCAAGAGCTATGCAACGGGCTGGTTAGCGCGCAGGTGGAGCCTTGCCGGAGAGCGTGTCGTGACCCAAAAACTGATCCAGACGGGTTGCCCGCCGGACGCCGCCTCGGAGGATATCGCGCTCCACCGCCGGATCATGGGGTGCGGCCTGCTGCCCTGCGACCGCGACGGCACGACGTGCCCCATCCGCCTGCCTTACCCCGCTTCGCCCGACCTGGCCGCCCGCCTGGCGGGGGTGGAGATCGACCTGAGGCTTGCCGACGCAGCCACGGAGCGCCTGCTCAGCGAGTTCGACCGTGTGCTGCTGGAAGGCGCGGGGGGATTGCTCGTCCCGATCCGCGGCGGTTACACGATGGCCGACTACGCCGCCGAGCGGGGTTATCCCCTGATCGTGGTCACGAACCCCCGCCTGGGAAGCGTCAACCACACGCTGCTGACCCTCGAAGCATGCCGCGCAAGGGGGCTGCGCGTGGCTGCGGTGGCGTATAATCTCTTTAGCGAAACGTCGCCCGGGATCACCGCCGACACCCGCCGTTACCTGGCCGGCTACCTCGCCGCGCACGATCCGGCGTGTGAATTTGTAGAAATTCCGGTGTTGCCCGACGATTTTTTCGCCTGAAATATTTGCAGGAATAAATTTTTGGATTACCTTTGCACACCGAAACAAAGAGCAAAAAAAGTCCTCTTTAGCTCAGTTGGTTAGAGCACATGACTGTTAATCATGGGGTCCAAGGTTCAAGTCCTTGAAGAGGAGCCAATCAGAAAATCAGTTATCAGCCCCCGATTCCGGGGGCTGATTTGTTTTTCCTCGGTCGTTCCCTGTGCGAAAAAAATAGCGGTCACACAATTTCCGGAAAGGATTTAATGTTATTTTTGTCGGAATATCCTTCGAAACCTAACCTTAAAACCACCCGCCTTTTCGCATGAAAACACTACGTACCCACCTCACTGTCATCGTTCTGCTCCTTTCGGTTTTCGGTTTTCGGCTTTCCGCTTCCGCCGTGACCCTGGCCGAGTACGCCAAAACCCACACCCCGGAGATCCATTTCGCGCGCGACGTGAAGGACCCCGGCGACACGCCGCTCCAGAAGCGCGATCAGCTCAACAACCTCAAAAAAGGCGAACCCATCCTCAGCCTTTCGAACCTCGGGCTTACCGACATCAACGGTATCAGCACCTTCAAGGTCAAATACAAGGGCGAAGTGGTCCCCATCACTAAGGTCCCGCGCCTGCACCTCTATTTCAACGACAACAAGCTCAGCGAAATCCCCGCCGAACTCGGCAAACTCAAAAACGTCATCTACATCTATTTCAACCGCAACAACCTCTCCGAGATTCCCCGCTGCATGATCGAGCTTGCCAGCCTGGAGGGCATGTATTTCACCGAAAACCACATCACCGAACTCCCGCAATTCCTCTTTACGTTCAAACAATTGCGCAAACTCGAAGTGGCCAAGAACCAACTCACCGTCCTTCCCGCCGAAATCGGCAACCTGCGCAACCTGATCCATTTCCGCCTCGACGGGAACAAGCTCACCTCGTTGCCCGACGAGATGGCCAAGCTGGTACACCTGCGCGTGTGCGATTTCTCGTACAACGACCTGCGCTCCATCCCCCAATCCTGGGCCGACGATTGCAGGGTGCTCTACCAGCTCCGTTTCAACGGTAACAAGAACCTGAAAGAGTTTCCCGTGGGCCCCGGTTTCGAGAACATGACGGCCAATCTCCAGCTCAACGACACGGGCATCGACATCTCCTCCCTTCCCCCGAAGATCCGCATCCGCATCGACACCCCGCGCCCCACCGAAGGGAACAAACCCAAGCCTGTCCGCTACAACGAATAAAAAAAGGCCGCATCACTGCGGCCTTTTTTGTGCGTTTATTTCCAGCGCTCGAGGCGTCCCAGTCCCCGGCTGAAAAGCCACGCCACCGGACGGGACATCCCCGAAGCGGCCATCACCTGGCGGCAGTGTTCCTGAAAATCTTTTACGTTGTCGCATGCGAAGGTGAAGGTCCCTCCCTGATAACAATAGCCGCAATACTTCCGGCTTTTCGACCCGTCGGCTTCGGTTCCTCCGCCCGCAGGGTCCTTCTCGAGCGGCATTCCGCAACTCTGGCAAATGTTTTTCATCTTATGATCGTGTTATTTGTTTCTCGGTTTTCGGAATTTCTGTCCGGCATTGAAACTTATATAGGCCGTTACGCTGTATGTCGGGTAAAACTCCAGCATGGCGCCGAGTGCGACGTGTTTTGCGGCCTTGTATTGCAGGCCCAGCGAACAAAAAAGGGTATATTCGCCCGTCGTGATAGTTTCAGTACGGGCCAGGGTAGAATAGGTGCTTTTTTCGATAAACCATATGTACATCGGTGAAATGTTGAGTGTTGCGAGTATGCCTTCGGTTTCGTAGCGGAAAACCGCTTCGGGTCCTGCGTGGGGCATTATATTTTTGACTTTGGAAATTTTTGTATTGAGCCCAGCTCCTTTGTCCGAGTAGCCGAACAAACCGCCCTGCACCCCGATACCGAACCAATGGCAAGGGAAATATTGTGCCTCGACGCCGGCATTATATCCGAAAATCGGGGGAAATGTCATGCCGCCGCGGATCGAAAATCGCGAAACTGCATAGGGCTTAGGTTTTCGGGAGCGTATCCGGGTGTCGCCGAAATATTGCGCGGGGTCGTAACAGCCGATTCCGTGCCAGGCTACTTTCCCCAGCATAATAGTCTTCTCTTCTTTTTCGAAGCGTCCGATCTCGTAGGTGATCTTGACATCGTCCTGCGAGAGGATCTTGCACATCAGCGTGTCGCCATAGCGTGTGACGATCATATCCTGTGCCCGCGACGGCAGGGCGAAAAGCAGGACCAGCGAAGTAAGCAGTAGAAGTTTTTTCATACGGTCACTTTATTTGTTTCTCGGTTTCTGGAGTTTCTCCCCGGCGCCGAAACTAAGATAGCCCGATATGCTGGTGACCGGATAGAATTCCGTCATAATGCCGATCGCGTTGTTCTTTCCGATCTTGCATTGCATGCCAAGCGAGAGCCAAAGGGTGTATTTGGTCGTTGCTGTTTTGGTTTGGTCAGATGTGTATTCTTTTAAGGTCCTCATATATACCGGCGAAATATTGGCCGTTATGAGTACGCGTTCGTTCTCGTACCGAAAAATCGCCTCGGGTCCTACATGCAGCATGATTGCGCGCATTGATTTATCGTATTCCACAATGGCTGTAATATAGCCACTGTCTGTTAGTAATCTGAGAGATCTCTGGAAAGTCTCATCCCCTGAGATACGGAACATACCGCCCTGCACCCCTATGCCGAACCACGAACAGGGAAAATATTGAGCCTCGAGGCCGCCGCCATACCCGAATTTTTTGAGTGTCCTTGCCAAACCGCCATGGATTGCATACCGCGAAACGGTATAGGGCTTTGGCTTTTGGGAACGTATCCGGGTGTCGCCGAAATATTGCGCGGGATCGTAGCAGTCGATCCCGTGCCAGGCCACATAGTCCCAGTTGATGGTCCCTATCTCTTTTTCCTGGCGTCCGATCTCGTAGGTGATCTTGACATCGTCCTGCGAGAGGATCTTGCACATCAGCGTGTCGCCATAGCGTGTGACGATCATATCCTGCGCCCGCGACGGCAGGGCGAAAAGCAGGACCAGCGAAGTAAGCAGTAGAAGTTTTTTCATGTTGTCATTAATATTTGTTCCCGAAACTCAGGTACGCCGACACCCCGAGCGACGACAGGCGGGCGTCTGCATCGCGAAGCGTGCCACTGCTTCCCCCGCTGCTCTTGTAATTGACTTTATTGGTTTTTCCGATCGTAGCCTCGATCCTGGCTCCAATTGCCGTTCCCTCCGCCCGAAACTGAAGTCCAAGGCTGATATTCGCTCCCAATGCGACCGCGCTTGTCCGCACGGATTGCATACCCGACTTGACTGAACCGTTGTGGATAATAACTCCTGGGGCAATGCCGAAGATTGTTATAAAGCCCTTGGAAACGCCGCGCAAGCTTAAAATGGGGCCGAAAAAGACATCGTATTCCGATGCCTTTGTTTTGTTGAAAGGCGTTAGTTTATTTTGAGTTACCCCGACCAGATTGACCATTCCTCCGGCTCCAAACCAGGGGTTTACCAGGCCTTGCAGGTCCATACCTGCCGTAAAACCGTTTATCGCGCCGATGTCATCCAGCCCGGTGCCCCATCCGCCCCACACTCCGAAACGCGTGCCCGTTTTCCAGCGCGAATGCACAGCTGTTTCTGAATCGATGCTCTTGTTGCCGGCGTTTTTATTGTGAAAGTTCGAAGCAAACGAAGCTACTATGGATCTGTTGATCCTCAGTTCATTTGATGCGTTGTTGTCAATGGTGTAATAGATAAAGTGAGGTTCGATTTTAATGATTTTTCCACGGATCGTATCGCCTCCTGTCGTTACGATCAGGTCCTGGGCATTGGCCGAAAGGGTGCATGCGCACACGATTGTTGCAAGTAGTAGAAGTTTTTTCATATAGTCATCATTATTTGTTTCCGAAACTGATATAAGCAGACACGCCGAGCGACGACAGGCTGGTGTCAGGATTCCAAACCCTGTCACTGATTCCCTTGCCGTTCTTGTACTTGATGTTTGCGGCCTTTCCGAACGTAGCCTCAACCCTGACGCCGAATGCCGTTGTTTTCCCGACCTGAAGCCCGAGGCTGACGTTCGCCCCCAATGCGACCGCGCTTGTCTGTAAGAGTTGTCGACGGTTCTCCTTGAACGATCCGTTGTGAATAACGGCCCCCGGGGAGAGTCCGAGGATTGCTGTGAAATTGTTGAACCCGCCGCGCAGCCCCAGCGTAGGGCCGACAAATACGTTGTATTCCGATGCCTTTTCTGTGGTTTCGCCGTATGTTGTATTCTCAGTTATCCCAACCAGGTTGATCGTTGCCCCGAATCCGACCGCGCGATTTACCAGGGCTTGCAGTTCCATCCCTGTTATAAAACCGTTCACCGCGCCGGGGGCCTCCAGAAAGGTACCCCATCCGCCCCACATGGCAAAGCGTGCACCCGTTTTCCAGGACGAATGAGCCGTC
>JAVBRR010000077.1:0-9557 GCA_031547705.1 Rikenellaceae bacterium
ATTTCGTACACCACCTTCTCCTGCCCGTGCTTGCGCGCGATGAAGTTGGGGATGTATTCCATCGGCCCGGGACGGTAGAGTGCGTTCATGGCTATGAGGTCCTCGAACCGGTTGGGTTTCAGGTTCCTCAGGTGTTTACGCATCCCCGGCGACTCGAACTGGAAGAGCCCGGTGGTTTCGCCGCGGCTGTATAATTCGTAGGTAATCGCATCGTCGAGCGGAATGGCGTCGATATCGATCTTTTCGCCGCGCCTGAGTTCGATGTTTTCGACCGCGTCTTTGATGATCGACAGCGTTTTAAGCCCCAGGAAGTCCATCTTGATCAGCCCCACACTTTCGACCTGGCGCCCTTCGTATTGTACCACATTTAGGTCGGCATCCTTGGCCACGGCGACCGGCGCGTAGTTTTCGAGGTCGTCCGGGCCGATGATCACCCCGCAGGCGTGCACCCCGGTCTGGCGGATCGAGCCCTCCAGTTTTTCGGCGTATTTGAGCGTGTCGCGCACCAGTTGGTTGGGCGACTCGCGTTCGCGGGCCAGGTCGGGTGCCTCCTTGTAGGCGTCGTGGAAGGTCATGTCGGGACGCTCGGGCACGAGTTTCGCCAGGCGGTCGCTCTCGGGAAGGGGCAGTTTCTGCACGCGCGCCACATCGCGGATAGCCAGTTTCGGAGCCATTGTTCCGAACGTGATGATCTGCGCGACACGGTTTTTGCCGTATTTGTTGATCACATATTCCAGCACGTCGGCGCGTCCGTCTTCATCGAAATCGATGTCGACGTCGGGAAGCGATATGCGCTCGGGATTCAGGAAACGCTCGAACAGCAGGTCGTACTTTATAGGGTCTATATTTGTGATTTTCAGACTGTACGCTACGACAGACCCTGCGGCCGATCCGCGTCCCGGTCCCACCGACACGCCCATTTCGCGTGCGGCCCGGATGAAATCCCACACGATCAGGAAGTACCCCGGATAACCCATCCATTCGACCGTCGAAAGCTCGTATTCGATCCGCTCGCGCAGCGCGTCGTTCAGCTCGCCGTAGCGTTGTCCAGCGCCTTTGTAGGTCAGGTGCTCGAGGTAGCGGAATTGCTTGGCGACGGTCAGGTCTTCGGCGTATTCCGGGTGCCGGGCAGCAAAGGCGTCGGCATCGCCCGAGGCCGTCAGTTCGGCTTTGAGCGCCTCGCTCTTGATCTTTTTCGCGAATGTTTCGCAAAGTTTGTCCGCCGGGATGCTGAACTCTTCCGGGATGGGAAAGTTGGGCATCAAGGGCTTGTGCTCGAGCGAGTAAACCTCGACTTTGTCGGCGATCTCGAGCGTCGTGGCAAACCCTTCGGTGTATTCCGGAAAGAGCTCGGCCATCTGCTCGTAGCTCTTCAGGAACTCCTGGCCCGTGTAACGCATCCGGTTGGGGTCGTCCAGGTCGCGGCCCGTGTTGAGGCAGATCAGGCGGTCGTGCGCCGGGGCGTCTTCCTCCATGATGTAGTGTACGTCGTTGGAAACGATGTACTTGATGCCAAATCTTGCAGATAGTCCGGCGATCCGTTTATTGACCGCCTGCTGGTTGGCATACACCTCGCTGTCGATGCGTGCGTCGCCCGAGCGGTGGCTCTGCATCTCGAGGTAGTAGTCGTCGCCAAAAATCTCCTTGAATTCCGTCACGACACGCTCGGCATCGGCGTCGCTGCCTTTCATGATCGCCTGGGGCAGTTCGCCGCCCAGACAGGCCGAGCAGCAGACCAGCCCGGCGGAGTATTTTCGCAGCAACGACTTGTCTATGCGCGGTTTATAGTAGAATCCCTCCGTCCAGGAGTAGGACACGATCTTCACCAGGTTGTGGTACCCTTCGAGGTTTTTGGCCAGCAGGATCAGGTGGTCGCCGGCCTTTTCGTCCTTGTCCTTCTCGAAGCGGTTCTTGACGACATACACCTCGCAGCCGATGATGGGTTTGATGCCGTTTTTGGTGGCTTTGTCGTGAAACTCTTTGGCGCCGAACATGTTGCCGTGGTCGGTGATGGCTATTGCGTCCATGCCGAGTTCCTTGGCGCGCTTCATCAGTCCGCCTACCGACGAGGCCCCATCGAGTATGGAGTATTGAGTATGTACGTGAAGGTGAATAAATTGTGACATAGGTGCGGTTTTCCCCAAAAAAACTTTCCTACAAAAATAGCGATTTATTCCCTATTTTGCGGCACCAACCTTGCAAGTTATCAACATTTATTCTTAATTTTATAACGTATTCCTTTTAGTGGACATAATCACCTAATGCTTAATGTTATGGATAAATCGAAAGTTGTTGTTGTCGAGAAATTCGAGTCGATGGGCGAGGCGTTGATCGTCGAAGCGCTGCTGAAAGGCAACGGGGTGGATTGTGCGCTGGTCCACGACACGATTTCGAGTGTTTTACCCCTGCAGACGGAGTTGGTGGAGATCGAGTTGACCGTAGCCGAAAAAGACGTCGCGCGCGCCATGGAGATCCTGTCGGCGCGTGTGGATAAGGATGATTTTAAGGAGCAGACCGGCACGGGCGCCAAACCCAAGGCGCCGCGAAAATGTGCCTGTAAAGTAAAAGGCTAATCCTCTTTGGACCAGATTTCCCAGGCTTTTTCGGCCTGTCCGAACAGCATTTCGCTGCCGTTCCGGATAGAGGCCCCTTGCGCCACCCCGAGCGCCAGGAATTTGCTTACCGGGGGGTTGTAGACCACGTCGAACAGGAAAGTTTCCGGCCCCATAGCCTGGTAGGGCAGCGCCGGGGCCTGGTCGGTGTTGGGAAAAGTGCCGACCGGCGTGGCGTTGACGATCAGCGGCCGCGCGGCGATCACCGCAGGGGTCACCTCGTCGTAACTCATCACAGCGACATTGCTTCCGGTCGCGGCGTCGGGTGTGCGCGAAACGACCGCGTAGTCGATCCCCAGCTTCCGCAGGATGTAGGCCACCGCTTTCGAGGCTCCCCCCGTGCCGAGTATCAGCGCCGCCGGACGTTGGTCGCCGATCAGATTGAGCAGCGATCCTTCGAAACCGTAGGCGTCGGTGTTGTAGCCCGTCAGCTTGCCGTCGCGGCCCACCTTGACGCAATTTACCGCCCCCACGGCCTCGGCGCTCGAATCCAGCGCGTCGAGGTAGGGGATAACGGCCTGTTTGTAGGGGATGGTGACGTTAAATCCCCGCAACGTGGGTGTGTTGCGGATCATTTCGGGCAGCATGGCAATGTCGGTCAGCTCGCATTTGTGGTACTCGTGGCCGGCGATGCCTTCGCGTTCGAATTTCTCAGTGAAATACTGTGCCGAGAACGAGTGCCCCAGCGGATAGCCGATGATGCAGAACGAGGTCATTATATCAAGTATTTGAGTACGAAGAACGAACCGACGAGCAACACCGTGAATACGATCGCCAGCAGGTTGAAATATTTGTCTATAAACACTTTGATCGGTTGTCCGAACTTCCAGATCAGCCCCGCGACCAGGAAGAACCGCAGTCCGCGGCTCACCACCGAAGCGATGACGAACAGCAGGAAGTTGATGTGGAACACCCCTGCGGTGATCGTGATCACCTTGTAGGGCAGGGGAGTGAACCCTCCGGTGAAGACGATCCAGAAATTATACTCTTCATACAACAGGCTGATATCCCCGTATACTTCGGGCGTAAACCCGGGGATCACGCGGAAAAAGAAATCGGCCACCTGTGTGAAATCCCCCGCCGCGTTCTGCCACAAAAAGTAACCGATGCAGTACCCCAGCATCGCCCCCAGCACCGAGGCCGTGGTGCACGTGAGGGCGTAACGGAACGAGCGGCTCGTGGCCCCGAGGCACAGGGCGATCAGCAGCACGTCGGGCGGGATGGGAAAAAAACTCGATTCGGCGAACGCGAAAACGAACAGCGCCACGGCCCCCCATTTCGACGACGCCCATCCGAGCATCCAGTTATAGAGCATTTTGAGCGGATTTCGCTCTTTTTGTATCGCCTGCGTGCCTTGCGGGTTGTCTTGCATGGGTTTCCGAAATTGGTGTTGGAATGCCGGGAATGAATCAGCCGCAAAACTACGATAATTTTTCGAATAATATGACAACACAGGCAACCACCCGGCGTGTCTTGCGCCGCAGCTGTTGCCTGTGCCGTTCGATGCCGGGGCTTTAGAGTTTGTCGAACTCTTCGTCGATAGACGATTGCGAAGCGGCCATGCCGCCTGTGGCGCCTGTGATTTTTGCAGCCTGTTGCGCCGCGAAAAATTCGGGTTTTTGGGTTTTTACGTAGTTTATAGCATCCAGGAAACCGCCTTCGAATTTCTCGAAATCCTCCTTGTAAAGGTAGATCTTATGTTTCTCGAAGATAAAATTACCTTCCCGGTCCTGCTTTTTCCGGCTTTCGGTGATGGTAAGGAAATAGTCGCCGTTGCGCGTGGCCTTAACATCAAAAAAATAGGTTCTGCGGCCTGCCCTTACGGCCCGTGAATAGACCTCCTCTCCTCCGTCCATCTCAACATCTTTTTTTGAGCCAAAATCAACCATGAGATATCGTTTTAGTATGATAATTTAACCTATTGGATTCAAAACAAATATAATCATATTTCTTTAACGCGCAAATATTTTCATGTGTTTTTTGCTCTGATTTTTATGAGTATGGGGGCGGACAACCCTTCCTTTGGACAAAAAAATGTCAAAAAACTGAGCGGGAGCGCCTTGTGGGGCTCCTTGTCGTAATCGATCGGATTTGAAAAAAATTTAGCGATCCGCTCCTGAAATGGACGGTTGCGTCACTACTGAGGTCCGTTTTTTCCTCGGCGCGAAGAGTTGGGTCCGCTGTATACGAACTTTGCCGCCTCCCGGTCCCACGACGAAAGCAACTCCATGGCCCGCGCGAACGCGGGATCGCCCGCGGCATTGAACACGCGGTAGTATTCGGTCATCGACCACAGGCGCTCGGCGATGAGGGCCTTCAGTTGGGTCTTGATCGTGCGCTCCGACGTGGCGTAGCCCGCCGCGTCGAACGGAACGTCGCGCTTGATGCCCAGTGCTGTAAGCGACTGGATCATGGTGGTATCGACGGCGAATTCCGAATCGAACTGTCCGAAGGAAGCGTATTGTTTTTCGAGTTTCGCGCGGTTGGCGTCGAGGTACTGCAACACCCATTCGCCCATCACGCCGCGCCGCACGAGCCTGCCCAGGTAGGTCGAATAACCCGTCGTGTCGATCGGCACGTAGATGTCGGGGTAGATGCCGCCTCCGCCATAAACCGTGCGTCCCAGGCGCAGGGTGGTGTATTTCATCGACTCGTCGTCCTTGAGCGAATCCACGCCGCTTTCGAAGCGCTGGTAGAACGAGGCGTAGTACTCGTCTTTCTTGCCATCCTCGAACGGACGCTGGATGGCCCGTCCGGTGGGGGTGTGGTAACGCGCCACGGTGATCCGCACCGACGATCCGTCAAGAAGCGGAAACTGCCTTTGGACCAGCCCTTTGCCGAAACTGCGGCGCCCGACGATCACCCCGCGGTCCCAGTCCTGGATAGCTCCGGCTACGATCTCGCTGGCCGATGCCGACGATTCGTCGATCAGGATGATCAATTTGCCTTTCAGGAATTTGCCGTCGCTGCGGGTGGTGTAGCGCTCGGGAGGGACCATTTTTCCCTCGGTCGAAACGACGACCTCACCGCTTGGCATGAAGAAGTTGCTCAGTGAAATGGCCTGTTCGAGCAATCCTCCGCCGTTGCCGCGCAGGTCGACGACCAGGGCTTCGGGCTTGCCGAGCTTGTTGAACGCGTCGCCGAACTCCTTGGTAGTCGTCGCGGCAAAGCGGTTTACCTTTATATAACCCGTCCCCGGAGCGCAGATATACGCCGCATCGATCGTGTTGAGAGGGATGTTGTCGCGCACGATCCGGAAGTCGAGCGGTTCCGCCTCGCCTCGCCGCAAGACTTTGATGCTCACTGCGGTGCCTTTCGGTCCGCGAAGTTTGCCGGGTACCTGCGATTGTTTCATCCCGATGGCCGACACGCCGTCGATCTCCACGATCCGGTCGTTGGGCATGAGCCCCACCTTCTGGGAGGGTCCTCCCGGGATGGTGTTCACTACGAAGATGGTGTCGTTCAGTACGTTGAATTCGATGCCGATGCCGCTGAAACTCCCCTCGAACGACTGTTCCACTTCGACCATGTCCTCGGCGCTCACGTAAGCGGAGTGGGGGTCGAGGTCCGACAGGGCGCCGGTGATCGCGCTTTCGACGAGCTTCACGTAATTGATCGTATCTACATAAGACCCATTGAGATATCGGAAAAACTGGTTGAACTTCTGGAGTTGCACCAGCGGGTCTTTCGGGTCGGGCTTCGCCTGTTGCTGCCAGCCGCGCGATTGCGCCGAGGCGATGACCGGTATAAGTAGCAGTATCAGAGCGAGCTTTTTCATCGTTTTATACGTTTTTCGTAAGTTCGGCGGCCATGTTTTCGAGCGCCACGGTCGTTTGCTCGCCGCTGCGCATGTCTTTGATCGTGGCGTTCCCGGCGGCGAGTTCGTCGCTGCCGATGATAATAACATAAGGTATGCCGCGCCGGTTGGCGTACTCCATCTGGCGTTTCATTTTACTTGCTTCGGGGTATATTTCGCTTGCTATTCCTTTGTTTCTTAGTTCTTTGATTGCCGTGAGAGTGGCTTTTTCCTCCTCGCCGCCGAAGTTGAGCAGCAGCGCCCGCGTTCCGGCCAGGTCTTCCTCGGGAAACAACCCCAGGCCCAGCATCACGTCGTAGATGCGGTCGGCGCCGAACGAAATCCCTACCCCCGACGTGTCGGGGAGTCCGAAAATGCCGGTTAAGTCGTCGTAACGACCTCCGCCACAAATGCTTCCGATTTCGTACTCGTTGGCTTTCACCTCGAAGATGGCGCCGGTGTAGTAGTTCAGTCCCCGGGCGAGCGAGAGGTCTATTTCGACATCCAATTTCGTGCCAACGGCGTCGAGATAACCGAAAATCGTTTCGAGTTCCCCGATGCCTTTCATTCCGGTTTCGGAAGCGCTGAGAATATCTTTTAATAGATTTAATTTCTGTGCGTTGGATCCGGTGAGTTCGAATATCGGTTTAAGTTTGTCGATCGCTTCCTGCGGGATGCCGCGTTCGAGCAATTCGGCATTCACGCCGTCGAGCCCGATCTTGTCGATCTTGTCGATCGCCACCGTGATGTCGATCATCTTGTCGGCCTGCCCGATGCTCTCCGCTATGCCGTACAGCACTTTGCGGTTGTTGACTTTAAGCGTTACTTTAATTCCGAGCTTTGAAAAAACCTGCTCCACGATCTGCACCAGCTCGACCTCGCCCAACAGGCTCCGCGAACCGATGATATCGACGTCGCACTGGTAAAATTCCCTGTAACGTCCCTTTTGCGGGCGGTCGGCGCGCCACACGGGCTGGATCTGGTAGCGTCGGAAGGGAAATGCTATTTCATTTTGGTGCTGAACGACATAGCGTGCAAACGGCACCGTCAGGTCGTAGCGGAGCCCCTTTTCGCAGATGCGGGTTGCGAGCGCCGCCGGGTTGTTCCATTCCGAAGATTCTACGCCTGAGGTGAAGTCGCCTGAATTCAGCACTTTGAACAACAGTTTGTCGCCCTCTTCGCCGTATTTTCCCAGCAACGTCGAGAGATTTTCCATCGCCGGGGTTTCGAGCGGTGCGAAGCCGAAGCGGCGGAATACGCCGCGGATCGTGTCGAACATGTAGTTGCGGCGGATCATCTCGGCGGGCGAAAAATCGCGCGTGCCTTTGGGTATGGATGGTTTCTGGACAGCCATATAGGTAGGTGTTATTCTACTAATTTTTTGTATTTTACGCGATGGGGTGTGGTGTCGCCCAGGCGCTTTTTGTGCTCTTCGTATTCGCTGTACGTACCCTCGAAATAGACCACCTGCGAGTCGCCCTCGAACGAAAGGATGTGGGTGGCCACGCGGTCCAGGAACCACCGGTCGTGGGAGATCACTACGGCGCATCCGGCGAAGTTCTCGAGGCCTTCCTCGATGGCGCGCAGGGTGTTGACGTCCATGTCGTTGGTCGGCTCGTCGAGCAACAGTACGTTGCCCTCCTCCTTGAGTGCCAGGGCCAGGTGCAGGCGGTTGCGTTCGCCGCCCGAGAGCATGCCGCACTTCTTTTCCTGGTCGGCGCCCGAGAAGTTGAAACGGGCGACGTAGGCGCGCGAGTTGATCGAGCGGTTGCCGAGCATGATGATATCGCTGTTCTGAGAAATCACCTCATACACAGATTTTTCGGGGTCGATGCTCTGGTGCTGCTGATCGACGTAGGCCAGCTTGACGGTTTCGCCCACGCGGAACTGGCCCTTGTCGGGTTTTTCGAGCCCCATGATCATCCGGAAGAGGGTGGTTTTTCCCGTCCCGTTGGGCCCGATCACGCCCACGATCCCCGCGGGAGGCAGCGTAAATTCCAGGTTCTCGTACAGCAGGCGGTCGCCGAAACCTTTGCTCACGCCGTGGGATTCGATCACTACGTCGCCCAGGCGCGGGCCGTTGGGGATGAATATTTCGAGTTTTTCCTCTTTCTGCTTGCTGTCCTCGTTGAGCATCCGGTCGTAGGCCGAAAGGCGCGCCTTGCTCTTGGCGTGGCGGGCTTTGGGGCTCAGGCGCACCCATTCCAGCTCGCGCTCGAGGGTTTTGCGGCGCTTGCTCTCCTGCTTTTCCTCCATTTCGAGGCGCTTGGACTTCTGCTCGAGCCAGCTCGTGTAGTTGCCCTTCCAGGGGATGCCCTCGCCGCGGTCGAGTTCGAGGATCCAGCCGGCCACGTTATCGAGGAAATAGCGGTCGTGGGTCACGGCGATGATCGTGCCTTTATACTGTTGCAGGTGCTGTTCGAGCCAGCTGGAATAGTTGCCTTTCCAGGGGATGCCTTCGCCGCGGTCGAGTTCCAGAATCCATCCTGCGACATTGTCGAGGAAGTAACGGTCGTGCGTGATGGCTATGACAGTGCCCTTATATTGCTGAAGGTGCTGCTCCAGCCACTCCACGCTCTCGGCATCGAGGTGGTTGGTAGGCTCGTCCAGCAGAAGCACGTCGGGCTGTTGCAGCAGCAGGCGGCACAGGGCTACACGGCGACGTTCCCCGCCCGAAAGATGCTTTACGGATTCGTCCGGCTCGGGACATCGCAAGGCGTCCATCGCCCGTTCCAGAACGCTGTCTATCTCCCAGCCGTTCACCTGGTCGATCAGTTCAGTCAGCTCGCCCTGGCGTTCGATGAGCTTGGCCATCTGGTCGTCGTCCATGGGTTCCATGAAGCGGGCATTCACCTCCTCGTACTCCTTGAGCAGGGCGATGGTCTCGGCGCACCCCTCCTGTACTATCTCCTTTACGGTCTTGCTGTCGTCCAAATGGGGCTCCTGCTCCAGATAGCCCACGCTGTAACCGGGCGAGAAGACAACCTCGCCCTGGAAATTCTTTTCCACTCCTGCGATGATCTTCATCAGCGTCGATGTCCCCGAACCGTTGAGCCCTATGATGCCTATCTTGGCACCGTAGAAAAAGGAGAGGTATATGTCGTTCAGTACTTTTTTCTGGTTCGTGAAGGTTTTGCTAACCCCCACCA
>JAVBRR010000024.1:0-9250 GCA_031547705.1 Rikenellaceae bacterium
CTCGCTGCAGGACGAAACCGGCGGGTTCAACGCCTTTATTCCCCTGAAATTCCGCAGCGCCGGCAACGCCCTGGCGCACCTGGGCGAGGTAAGCGCGGTGGAGGATATGCGCACGCTGGCCCTCTCGCGCATCTTCCTGGACAACATCCCCCACCTGAAAGCCTACTGGCCGATGTACGGCAAGGCGGTGGCCGAAATGGCCCTCGCTTTCGGGGCCGACGACATGGACGGCACGATCGACGACACGACCCGGATCTACTCCCTGGCCGGTGCCGAGGAGCAGTCGCCGGTGCTCACGATCGGCGAGATCGAACGGATGGCCGCCTCGGCGGGGCTCGTGGCCACGGAGAGGGACACGTTTTATCATGAGGTAAAAGAAAAAACAGTATAATTATGAATCTATTCAAACGCCTGGTGACCAGGATCAACGACAACGCCGTGGCGCGCAACGTGGTGATGGCCGTGTGCGGGGTGCTGGTTTTCGTCTTTTTCGTGTCGATCTGCCTGAACGTCTTCACGCGCCACAACCGCTACGAAACGGTGCCCGACTTCCGGGGCCAGCTGATCGACGACGCTTCGCACGCCGCGCACAAGGCTTCGCTCCAAATCGAGATCAACGACTCGTTGTTCGTCCCCGCCTACGAGGGCGGCATGGTGCTCGAGCAGACCCCCGCACCCGGCACAAAGGTGAAGTCGGGCCGCCGCATCTTTGTCACGGTCAATTCGTTCCGCCAGAAGATCGTCGAGATCCCCTATGTCACGGGTTTCTCGCTGCGCCAGGCCAAAAACAACCTCGAAATCGCCGGTATCGAGATCGACAAACTGATCTACCAGAGCGACATAGCCAACAACTACATCCTCGAGCAGCGTTTCGAGGGGCGCGCCATCACGGCCACCTCGCGCGTGAAGGCCGAGGTGGGGTCGGGCGTGACGCTGGTCGTTGGACACAGCAGCGACGCCCCCCCGGCGGTGATTCCCAAGGTGGTGGGCTTCCCCCTGCGCGAGGCCAAGAGCCGCTTGTGGGAGGGCGGGATGAACGTCGGGAAGATCGACTTCGACGAGGGGATCGACGTGCTGAGCAAGGGCAACGCGCGGGTCTACGCCCAGTCGCCCGGACAGGGCTACAAGGTCGCCCCGGGAACGGTGGTCAACCTGCGCCTGACCCTCGACGAGGAGAAGATCGCCTCGGGGAGCGCCGCTTCCGACCGCTCGGCGCGCACGGTCATTTCGCAACAACAGGCCGAAGATTCGGCCGCAGTCCCTGAACCGGAGGCCGCGAAACCGTAACGAAACACACGTAACCATGTACGATCCCGAGGACGATTTCCTCTCCGGCGAAGGACCGGATGCAGGGGAGCAGCAGGACGAACTGTTCGAGCATTTCGCCCTGACGGTCGACCGCGGCCAGAGCATGCTGCGGATCGACAAGTTCCTCGTGAACCGCCTCGAGGGCACTTCGCGCAGCCGCATCCAGGCCGCCGCCGACGCAGGCAACATCCTCGTGAACGGCACCAGCGCCAAGTCGTCCTACCGCGTCAAACCGCTCGACAAGATCTCGATCGTGCTGCCCTATCCGCGCCGCGAGCTCGAGATACTGCCCGAAAACATACCCCTTACTATCCCTTACGAGGACGAGCACCTGCTGTTGGTCGACAAGGCCGCCGGCATGGTCGTCCATCCGGGACACGGCAACTATTCGGGCACGCTGGTCAACGCCCTGGCGTGGCACCTGCGCGACGTTCCCTCCTTCGACGGAAGCGATGCGCGTGCCGGCCTGGTCCACCGCATCGATAAGGACACCTCGGGCCTGCTGGTCATCGCCAAGAGCGAACGTGCCCACGCGCGCCTGGCCAAGCAGTTCTTCGACCACACCATCTCGCGCCGCTACCTGGCGTTGGTGTGGGGCGATTTCGACGCCGACGAGGGAACGATAACCGGCAACATCGGGCGCAGTGTCCGCGACCGCCTCAAAATGGCCGTCTTCGAGGACGGCAGCGCGGGCAAGCACGCCGTGACCCACTACCGTGTTGTGGAGCGCTTCGGCTATGTGACGCTGGTCGAATGCCGCCTCGAAACGGGACGCACCCACCAGATCCGCGTCCACATGGAACACATCGGACACCCCCTGTTCAACGACGCGCGCTACGGCGGCGACCGCATCCTCAAGGGCACGACCTTTGCCCGTTACCGCCAGTTCGTCGAGAATTGCTTCGTCCTGCTGCCGCGCCAGGCGCTGCACGCCCGCAGCCTCGGCTTCGTCCACCCCGCCACGGGCCGCGAAGTCAGCTTCGAATCCCCGCTGCCCGCCGACATGGCCGCCGCGGTCGAAAAATGGAGAAACTATAAGAATACCCAGCTATGAATTGTACCTTCACCATCATCAAACCCACCGCCGTCGCGGCGGGTGATACCGGCAAGATCCTCGATGCCATCCTCGCCGACGGTTTCATCCTCCGAGCTTTGCGGATGACGCTGCTCGACCGCCCCGCGGCCGAAGCGTTCTACGCCGTCCACCGCGGCAAGCCCTTTTTCGACCGCCTGGTCGAATTCATGACCTCCGGACCCGTGGTCGTGGCGGTACTTGAGCGCGACAACGCCGTCGAAGCGCTGCGCCTGTTGGTCGGCAACACCGACCCCGAAAAAGCCGCTCCCGGCACCATCCGCGCCCGCTTCGGCGAGAACGTCACCCGCAACGCCATCCACGCCTCCGACAGCCCTGACAACGCCCGCACCGAATGGGCGCACTTCTTCACGCCCGACCAGATCATCGAGGCCTGATCTCAGTTTGGACTGTTATTTTTGGCTGTGCAAAGGCGATTATCCTCGCGGCGGGAGCCGCTAGATTTTTTTTGTCAATTCGCGCACCAGGCGGAAGTGGTTGAAGAACTCTTTGGCCAGGACGCGCACGACGTTGTAGGAGGGGATGGCGAGCAGCATGCCGAGCACTCCGGCGGTGGTCCCGGCGATGAGGATGACGATGAAGATCTCCAGGGGGTGGGCTTTGGAGGTGGTGGAGTAGAGGGTGGGCTGGATGACGAAGTCGTCGAAGCCCTTGCAGGCCAGCAGTGTGCCGCCTATGATGAGGATCATCTGCCCGGCCGTCGCCCACTCCATGGGGTGGAGTATGCCGACGAATATCGAGATCCCTGCGCCGATCAGGGGGCCGATGTAGGGAACGACGTTCAATACGCCCATGACCAGCCCGATGAAGAACGCGTCGCCCGGCCGGAGCCCCCAGAGGATCAGCGCGATGGATATGATGAGCATCATCAGGGTCGATTCGATCAGGATGCCCGTGAAGTAGCGCATCAGCAGGTTGGTGATCGAGTTCAGGGCGCGGGTGATGTTGCCTTCGTAGCGTTTGGGGAAGATGGCCACCACCATGTCGAAGAACAGGTGGTCTTCCTTGAGGAAGAAGAAGGTGATGAACGAGATCGAGAAGGCGGCCACCACGGTGCTGCTGATGATGCTCACGATCGACGAGAGTATGGCGTTGATCTTGTCGAAGTTCAGGAACGAGGCGAGCTGGCGCGCCAGGGCGTCGGTGAGCGAAAAGTCGCTCTGGCTGACCGAGAATACGCGCTGGATGAAGTTCTGCAGGCCCATCAGCGGTTCGTGGAACGATTGGATCAGCTTGGGTATTTCGAGGGTCGAGAGTTCGCTTATCTTACCGAACACCAGGGGGATGAATACCGTGAAGAACACCACGGCCACCAGCCAGATCATCGCCAGGGTCAGCATCGCCGCCACCCATTTGGGGATGTGGAAATTGTGGAAGCGGATGCGTGTCAAGGTGCTTACCAGGGGCTTGCCGATAATAGCCAGCACGGCCGAAACGAGGATGTAGCTCACCACGTTGCTGAAGAACCACACCAGGAATATCACCGCCGCCGCCGCACCGCACCAGAGCACGTACTGCGCCAGACGCGACATTCCCTGTTCGTTGCAACTCGGCCCGGCCATCAGCGTTTGAGTTTTGCGATAACGGTTTGCGATCCGATCACCCGGTCGCCTATGCGTACGGTTATTTCGGTGTCCAGGGGCAGGAACAGGTCCACCCGCGACCCGAACTTGATGAACCCGCAGGGGGTGTTTTGTTGTATTTCGGTATCCGCCTGGGCATACGAAACGATGCGGCGGGCTACGAAGCCCGCGATCTGGCGGAAGAGAACCTTCTCACGGCCCGTGTCGACGACCGTCGTGGTGCGTTCGTTGTCGGTGGAGGATTTGGGGTGCCACGCCACCAGGAAACGCCCGGGGTGGTAGCGGAAATACGCCACCCGCCCCGCGACGGGAAACCAATTCATATGTACGTTCCAAAGGGACATAAACACCGAAACCTGGATACACCGGCCGTGCAGGTACTCCTCCTCCGCAACTTCCTCTACCACGACCACTTCACCGTCGGCAGGAGCAAAAACCATACCGTCGCCCTCGAGGCGTTCGCGCGTCGGTTGGCGGAAAAAATAGAGCACGAAGGCCACCTTGCCCGCCATCAGCGCCGTCAGCGCCCAGGCCACCCAGCGCGGGGTGAACAGAAAACCTGCGACCGCCACCGCAACGGCGACAACCAGGGTAATGAGCACTATCCGGTATCCTTCCTTGTTTATCTTCATCATAGGAACAGTTCGAAATAGATGTATACGATCGGCAGCGACAGCAGCAACGAGTCGAAGCGGTCGAGGAATCCCCCGTGCCCGGGCATCACCGACCCTGAATCCTTCAGGTCGACCGCCCGTTTGAGCATCGATTCCACCAGGTCGCCCCACACGCCGCTCACGGCCACCACCACGCCCAGCACGGTCCAGGCGATCGCGTCGCCCTCGAGGTACCAGCCTGCGCCTGCCCCGGCCAATGCCGTCAGGGCCACGCCGCCCCAGAACCCTTCCCACGACTTCTTGGGCGAAATGCGCTCCATCAGCCTGTGGCGCCCGAAGCTCACCCCGACCAGGTAGGCCCCCACGTCGTTGACCCACACCAGGACGATGTAGGCCAGCAGGATGTGGGGCGAGTAGATCAGTTCGCTCCCGCCGCCGTCGAGGGTCATCCGGCCGGCCAGTGCCAGGGGCAGCCCGACATAGATGATACCTGTCAGTGTGGCGGCCACGTCGCCCATGGGGTCTTTGTCGTGGCGGTAGAGTTGGGTTACGAAGACGACGGCCGGGAGCAGGATCAGACCGTACCACAGCCAGCGCGGATCGATGTACCCGGCTTCGGCCAGAAATGCCGCCGCCACCGCTGCCACCGCCGCTGCGATACCCGCCGCGCTTTGGGGCCGGAACCCGACCCGCGAGGCGATGCGGTAGAATTCCCACACGCATCCCGCGCACACCACCACCAGCAACCCGAACAGCGTCCAGGGCGATGCCAGCACCGCGCCCACGACCAGCACTACGAAGAGAGTGCCGCTCACAGTCCGCGTCAGGAAGTTCCGGTTCAGCAGTTTATTCATTATTTTTCGGCGCTCTCGGGCTTTTCGGGTTCAATGTCCCGGGTTGTTCCGGGGTAGGGCGGGGGCGTCGGGACGCTCTCCTCTGCGGCGGATGCGGCGGGTTTGCGCGGCGCCCGCGGCTTTTTGGGCTTGACCTCTTCGATCTCTTCCACGACCGCCACCGGCGTCCCCTCTTCGGGCAACTCGCCCTTGCGCTTGCCGAAGATCTTTTCGAGGTCCTCGGCGAAGATCACTTCGCGTTCGAGCAGCATTTCGGCCAGCTGGATCAGCCCTTCGCGGTGTGCCGCCAGGGTCTCCTGCGCCATTTTGTAGGCGGTGTCGATGATCGCCCGGGCTTCGGTGTCGATGTCCTGGGCGGTCTTTTCGCTGTAAGGTTTCGTGAAGCCCATTTCGCTCTGCCCCGACGAGTCGTAGTAGCTCATGTTGCCCACGCGGTCGCTCATGCCGAAGTAGGCCACCATGTCGAAGTCCTGCTTGGTGGCACTATACAGGACGTTTAGCGCGCCGGTCGAAATCGGCCCGAAGTTCATCTCCGACGAGGCCCTGCCGCCGAGGATCGAGGCCATTTCGTCGAGTAGTTGCTCGCGCGTGGTGATCTGGCGTTCGTCGGGCAGGTACCAGGCGGCCCCGAGCGCCTTGCCGCGCGGGATGATGGTCACCTTGATCAGCGGGTGGGCGTGTTCGAGCAGCCAGCTCACCGTGGCATGTCCCGCCTCGTGGTAGGCTATGGTGCGTTTTTCGGTGCGGGTGATGATGGTGTTCTTGCGTTCCAGTCCGCCGATGATGCGGTCGATGGCGCTCAGGAAGTCCTCCTTGTCGATCGCCTTCTTGTTGCCGCGTGCGGCGATCAGGGCCGCTTCGTTGCACACGTTGGCGATGTCGGCGCCCGAGAACCCGGGGGTTTGCTTGGCCAGGAAGTCGCGGTCGAGGTTCTTGACCAGTTTGAGGTTCTTGAGGTGTACGTCGAAAATTTCGCGGCGCTCCTTGATGTCGGGCAGTTCGACGTGGATCTGGCGGTCGAAACGTCCGGCGCGCAGCAGCGCCTTGTCGAGGATGTCGGCGCGGTTCGTGGCGGCCAGCATGATCACCCCGGCGTTGGTGCCGAAGCCGTCCATCTCTGTAAGTAGCTGGTTGAGCGTGTTTTCACGCTCGTCGTTCGACGAGAAGCCCACGTTCTTGCCCCTTGCGCGACCGATGGCGTCGATCTCGTCGATGAAGACGATGCAGGGCGCTTTTTCCTTGGCCTGGCGGAAGAGGTCGCGCACGCGCGAAGCGCCCACACCCACGAACATTTCCACAAAATCCGACCCGCTGATCGAGAAGAACGGCACGTTCGCTTCGCCGGCCACAGCTTTGGCCAGCAGCGTTTTGCCCGTTCCCGGGGGGCCTACCAGCAGCGCACCCTTGGGTATTTTACCTCCCAGGTCGCGGTATTTCTGCGGGTTTTTCAGGAAGTCGACGATCTCCATGATCTCGACCTTGGCTTCTTCCAGTCCGGCCACATCCTTGAATGTGATCTTGACCTGCGAGTCCTTGTCGAACATCTGGGCCTTGGCTTTGCCGACGTTGAAGATCCCCTGCGCTCCGCCGCCGCCCGCTCCGCCGCGCGACATGCTGCGCATCATGAAGATCCACAGCCCCACCAGCAGCACGATGGGCAGCACCGTCATCAGGAAACCACCCCAGATGTTGGTCCGCGACTCGAACGTGAGGGACACATTCTGGCCGCTCTGCTCGCGCAGTTTCTTGAAGTCGCCCTCGAACACTTCGAGCGAGCCGATGTTGAAATAGAGCTGGGGCCCGTCTTTCGGGATTCCCTTGTATTTCTCCATCTTGGCGTATTTGCCCACGGCGGGCGCCTTGAGGTAGATCTCGGCGATCTCCTTGTTGACCACCTCGACCTTCGAGACATCGCCCTTGACGATCATTTCGCTCACGGCGTCCCAGTCGGTTTTGGCGGGTTTGTCTTCGTTCCCCGTAATCCACCACACCAGGAAGACCATGGCGATCAGGCTGTAGATCCAAAAAATATTCGGGCGGCCTATGCCGGGCTTGGGCTTCTCTGGAGCCGTATTGTTTGCCATTGTCAGTCAGTATTTAAGATTCGCTCTCGTAACGCGTCAGGGGTGCGTCGGCCCACAGTTGTTCGAGTTTGTAGAAATCGCGGAGTTCGGTCAGGAAAATGTGCACCATCACGTCCACATAATCCAGCACCACCCACAAACTGTTTGTCACACCCTCCACGCGCCACACTTTGACCCCGAGTTTTTCCATCACCTTCTCTTCGACCCCGGCCGCTATCGCCGCCACCTGGGTTGTCGAGTCGGCGTTGCAAACGACAAAGTGCGATGTGATCGCACCGTCGAAACCCGTCATATCGAGCGAGATTATGTTCTTTCCTTTTTTGTCGTCTATCGCTTCTACGATCGTTTCTATGAGTTCTTTCATCCGGTCCTATTCAAATACCTTGCAAAGATACTATTTTTAATTTACGACTTACGATTTAATTCTTAATTGGGTGCGGCGGCCATAATCGACTCGCGCAGGGCGGTGATCAGCGATCCTTTGACGTAGGTACGGCGCACGGCGAGCGCTATTTTGCGCGACGTGGCCCCTTTGGCGAAGCTCTTCACCTGCCCCCGGTGCTCCTCGGGGATCGAGTCGAGCGCCATTTCGGGGATGATGGTCATCACGGGCGCGGTGTCGGCGATGCGCATCAGCGTGCCCAGCGAGCCGCATTCGAACGAGTAGCGCGTCGTGCCGGTGCGCTTGTCGGGACAGAGTTCCATCACCTGGTCGCGCAGGCAGTGGCCGTCGGAGAGCAGCAGCAGGTCGCGGTGGTGGACATCCTCGATGCGGATGTTCTGGCGGTCGATCAGGGCGTGCTGGGGCGAGAGGTAGGCGTAGAAACGGTCGTTGAAGAGGTCGATCTCGATGATCCCATCGGGGCATGTGCCGCCCGAAACGATGGCTGTGTCGAGTGCGTCGCGGCGCAGGGCCTCGACGATCTCGGCCGTGCGCATCTCCTTGACTTCCAATTCTACGTGAGGGTACATCCGCAGGAAATCGGGCAGGAAACGGTGCAGCAGGTAAGGCGCGATCGTGGGGATCACCCCCAGCCGCAGGATCCCCGACACCTCGCCGCGCAGCTCGTTGACCGATTCTTTGATGTAGTTGTAGGCCTTGAGCGCCTCGCGGGCGTTGCGGATCACCACGATCCCCGCTTCGGTGGGCATGACGGGTTTTTTCGAGCGGTCGAGCAGGATCACCCCCAGTTCGTCCTCGAGGTTCTTGATCTGCATGCTCAGCGAGGGCTGGGTCACGAAACACTGTTGCGCCGCCACCGAAAAGTTACCGCAGTTGGCCACGGCGAGCAAATATTCAAGTTGGATTATTGTCATGATCAGCCTGGATTATGGAACCCGGCAAAAGTATAAATTTTATCTATGAAAAACAACTCCTATTTCAGGATTTCGATCGCCCGCATCACCACGTTGTCCGCCGGGTAGATGTTGTCGTAGAATCCGGCGTCTTCGAGCGGGGTGTTGCGTCCGATGTAGGCGCGCAGTTGGGCGACCAGCAGCTTGCGCGAGCGTTCGATCCCCGCCGCGTCGGGCGCTACGCCCGCGCGTGCGGCATAGGCCACGAAGTCGTCCAGCAGACGTTTGTCGCTGTCCAGCAGGGTGCGCAGTTCGCCGAGGGTCTTCACCCCGTTGAGTTGCCGGCGGTGGCGGTCGCTGTACTCTATCGTGTAGCGGAACAGGATGTTGCGTCCCGACACCTCGCGGAAGTATTTCG
>JAVBRR010000069.1:0-2512 GCA_031547705.1 Rikenellaceae bacterium
ACCACCATGAAGAAACTTTGGCTCCTCGCCGCCGTGGCCCTGACAGCCGCCGCCTGCTGCAACAAGAACACCTGCTCCGAAGCGCCCGCCGCCAAGGACATCGCGTCGATCACCTTCAACAACGAAGATTTCTATACCGACGGGGTCTTCGACAAGGAGAAGGGCAAAGACGCCTACATCGCCCTGATGAATTACCACGGCTACCCCGTTTTCGAGGGCCTGCGCGAAATGATGTGGATCACCGACTACGGCAAAGGACAGTTCACCACGCTGGGCCTGGCCGCCATCTGCCCCGTGAACAACGAAGAGGACCTCTACATGCTCCAGGACCTCTACCTGCTGCCCGGACAGATGCTGCCCGAGCACTGGCATGAGAAACCCGACGGCCTGCCCGCCAAAATGGAGGCGTGGTTCGTGCGTTACGGCAAGAGCTACATCGCCGGCGTGGGCGACGACAACCTGGCGCAGTTCGACTACGTGAAGATCCCCGCCGAGCACCTCGACGGCACCGTCGTGACCAAGCACATCACCCTGGCCGAACCGGGCGCACTGGTGAAACTGGCCGAAGTGAAATCACCCCACTGGCAGTTCGGCGGCCCCGAAGGTGCCATCATGAGCGAAGTGGCCAACATCCACTCCGACGTGGCGGTACGCTTCACCGACGAGAAAATCTACGACCACTGGGTCGTGGAAAACCTGTAATCGACGGATTGCAGTTGCTTTGTCCCTGTCCGGTGCGCCGGGCAGGGATTTTTTATACCAACCTACGGGTGGTGGTTTCGGGGGTGAGGGCCATGTTTTCGAAGTCGAGGCCCTCGAACAGCACCACGCCGGGGCGTTTGCCGACTTCGAGCGAGCCCAGTTCGGCATCCAGGCCCAGCGCCTGCGCCCCGCCCAGGGTCGCCCAGTCGAAGAGTTCGGTGAGCGGCACGTTCCCGAGGCGCCGCATCTCGCCGACCAGCGACAGTTCGCGGTTCGAAGCGAGCGAATCGGTCCCCAGGGCGATGCGCACCCCCGCGCGGCGCAGGCGTTCGACGGGCGGCAGGGCGCGGGAAATGTAGTCGTTGGAGAGCGGGCAGAGCACGAATGTGGCCCGATCGCCGAAATGGGCGGCGAGCGCGGCGACATCCTCGTCCGAGATGAACGTGTTGTGCACAAGCAGGATATTCCGGCCGGCGGGAACATTGCGGACAATCCGTTCCACCGGTGAGGCGGCGTGCAGAAAATCGGTTTCCAGGCCGTTGCTCTCATACCACTCCCACAAGCCCCCCCGGCGGCGGAAAAGTTCGCTTTCCTGGGGGCTCTCCATAAAATGCACCGAAAGGGGGTCGCCGCCGGCGTCGATCGCGGCGCGGAAAACCGGGTCGTTGAGCGAATAGGTCGAATGGGGCGTGACGGCGCACCACAGGCCCGCCTCGCGCGCGCGGCCGCACAAGTCGAGGGCGTGTCCGATCCCGGTGGTGCGCAACCCGAAAACCTCGGCGAAATTGCGGTAGGCGACCGGTGAAGCCTCTTTGAGCGGGAAGGTCGAATCGCCGTTGCAGACATCGGCCACGGCCTGCACCCCCTCGGCCCACATCCTGGCGTCCCAGTAGGCGGCAGCCCGTGCGCGCCGGGCGGCATCGGCCGTTTCGCGGCCCGCGGACATGGCCCGGGCGAATCCCGCCAGATCGGTACCCTCGGGGATCGCGCCCTGCATGTAGGAAAGTTCGAGGTGGCAGTGGGCGTGGACCAGCCCCGCGGTGAGGATGCCGTTGTAGAATTCGACTCCCGCGCGGGAGTCGAGGTGCCCCGCGTCCGAAATATCGGTTATGTACCCCTCGGGGTCAACGCTCACGATCCCCTGCCGGAGCAAGCTGCGGCGGGTGTATACGTAATGCGCTGCTATCCTTCGGAGTGGGAACGTACCATTTCTCATCGACAAAGGCGTTATAATCCATCAGCTCGCGCGCCATCGAATCGCGCGCCACGGCAACGGGAAGGTAGTAATAGACCACCAGCGAATCGATCTGCAGGTGGGGTTCGGCGAGGGTTTTGGCGTAATTGCCGAAGATCATGCGGATCCGCAGCGTCGTGTCGGCGATATCGAAACCCGTGTCGTAGCGCTTGCGGTCGTTGCCGTTCATCCAGTTCGAAGTGGAGTTTATCTGGTGCCCCGCCGTGTCGATCACGGCGAACGTGTTGCGCAGGGCGGTGTTCTTGTCGAGCGTGTCGAGGCGGTAATAATACGAAATCGTGTATTTCCCCTCTTTCAGGGGCGAGAGCGTCAGGCGCAGGCGCGCAGTGTCCCTGACCTTGTCGACCACGATGGCCGAATCGAACAGCGCCACCTGGCGGAAACGGCGGCCGGCGATCAGGTCGATCGTGTCGAGCTCGGCCACACGGCCGGAATAGAGATCGAACTCGGCGTCGAGTAACTTGATCGCCTCGTCCACCACGTCCGAAAGGCGCGAACTCTTGCGGCGGGCGAAGTTGTTGATCGTGTAGGTCACGTCGCGCGGCTTGTAGCCGT